>CAUPZP010000038.1:0-2542 GCA_963516105.1 uncultured Campylobacter sp. | reverse complement strand
CGAGACCTACGAAATTTACGCCCTTTACCACGCGTCCGTCTTTGACGTCTAGGCATGGGATTATGCGTTTTGCAAAATGATTCATCGCTCTTCTTTAGCTAAAATTTTGCTTTATTTTAGCTAAATTTGACTTATCTAATCATTACATAAGATATTTTTGGGTAAAATCGGCGAAATTTAGGAAAAAAATGGAAAATATTAAAACAAAAAAATGCTTCGGGCAAAATTTTTTACACGACGAAGCGACGCTAAACAAAATCATCCAAGCGATTCCCAAAGATATACAAAATATCGTTGAAATTGGGCCTGGCTTAGGTGATTTGACATTTAGAATTTTGCGGATTTGCGGCGTAACTAGCTACGAGATAGATACCGAGCTTTTTGTGTTGCTGCAGAAAAAATTCGCAAACGAAATTCAAAACGGACGATTGAAACTTTTTTGCAAAGACGCGCTGGACCAATGGAGCGAAGGCGGCCTAAACGATGAGCCGTATTTTTTAGCAGCAAACCTGCCCTACTACGTCGCCACAAAGATGATCCTGAATGCGATCGAAGACGAGAAATGTCGCGGCCTGGTCGTGATGATACAAAAGGAAGTCGCGCTCAAATTTAGCGCGAAAAGCGGCGATAGAGATTTTAGCTCTTTGGCGATTTTGACTTCGCTTCAAGGCGGCTGCGAGCTGCTTTTTGACGTGGATGCGAGCTGCTTTAATCCGCCGCCAAAGGTGACTTCCTCGGTTATAAAACTGCAAAAAAGTAAAAATTTAATAGGCGAAACCGGAGTATTTGAGAGTAAATTTGAATACGAAAAATTTAAAACTTACCTCAAAATCGCCTTTAGCGCGCCTAGAAAAACGCTGATGAAAAATTTGAGTTCAAGCTATAACAAGCCTGAAGTCGAGCGAATTTTCAGCATGCTAAATTTGAGCGCAAACGTCCGTCCGCATGAGCTAAATGTCGATCTTTATCTAGAAGTATTTAAAAATTTAAAGGAAGATAATGAACGACAAAAACGAAGAAAAAGCGGTAGTTTCTCAGGGCAAGAGCAATAAAAAGCGCAGATTTCGCCCGAGAAATAAAAATAAACAAGAAAATTTAGACCAAAACGCGCAAAACGGCGAGCAAAAAGCTAGCCAAAGCGTGATAGATAATTTCTTTTTAGAGCCTTTTGACGGCGGCGAACAGCACGCGCGAAAAGGCGAGCAAACTAACGCAAACAAGCAGAACGGCAAAAAAAATCGTAGTAAAAATAACAAACAAAACTCCCAAAATAGCACGCAAAACGATAATAAAAACGCTAACAAACAAACTGCTAACGCCGAAAATCAAACGGGCGAAGCTAAGCCAAAAAAACAGCGAAAGCCGAAGAAAAATTTACCCGCTAAGCTAAACGGTAACGAACAGTGGCAGCAAGATATCGCCGCGTCTATGGAGGCAAACAAGGCCATCCACGAACTGCGCCTAGAGCCGATGAAATACCTAAACTCCACCGATCATAGGATCCGTATCACGCCTCTTGGCGGACTAGGCGAGATCGGCGGAAATATGACGATATTTGAAACCGATACGAGCGCGATCATCGTCGATATCGGCATGAGCTTTCCTAGCGAGAGTATGCACGGCGTGGATATCCTCATCCCCGACTTTGACTATGTGCGCAAGATAAAAGATAAGATAAAAGGCGTCGTTATCACGCACGCCCATGAGGATCACATCGGTGCGGTGCCCTACTTTTACAAAGAGTTTAAATTTCCTATCTACGCCACGCCGCTACCGCTTGGTATGATAAATAACAAATTTGAAGAGCACGGCCTAAAGCAGGAGCGTTCGTTTTTCCGCTCGGTTGAGAAGCGTAAACCGTATCTGATAGGAGATTTTGAGGTTGAGTGGATACATATCACGCACTCTATCATCGATGCTAGCGCGCTTGCCATCACGACAAAGGCCGGTACTATCATCCACACGGGCGACTTTAAGATCGACCACACCCCGATCGACGGCTATCCTACCGATCTGGGGCGCCTAGCCTACTACGGCGAGCGTGGCGTGCTGTGCCTGATGAGCGACAGCACAAACAGCTACCGCGAGGGCTTTACTAAAAGCGAAAGCAGCGTGGGTAAGACCTTTGACGCGATATTTTCCAAAGCCAAAGGCCGCGTGATAATGAGCACGTTTAGCTCCAACATCCACCGCGTCTATCAGGCGATCGACTGGGGGCTAAAATACAACCGCAAGGTCTGCGTCATCGGCCGCAGCATGGAGCGCAACCTCTACACTGCGATGGAGCTTGGCTACATCAAGCTGGATAAGAAAATTTTTATCGACGCTAACGAAGTCGGCAAATTTAAAGATAACGAAGTATTGATCGTCACTACCGGCTCTCAGGGCGAGACGATGAGCGCGCTGTACCGCATGGCTACCGACGAGCACAAATATATCAAAATAAAGCCGACCGATCAGATCATCATCAGCTCAAAGGCGATCCCCGGTAACGAAAGCAGCGTCTCGACGGTGCTAAATTTCCTCATCAAATCAGGCGCTA
>CAUPZP010000037.1:0-3219 GCA_963516105.1 uncultured Campylobacter sp. | reverse complement strand
ATAGCGTAGAAGTTCTCGCAGCTCATCATGAACGGCATGTGGCAAGATGCGCAAGTGTTATCTTTATGCGTATCGGCTCTAGAAGCGATATATGCTTGCTCTTTGTGGCAATCTTGACAATCTTTTCTGATTTTTGGTTTAGTGTAAAGCGCACTTAGGTAGCCTTGCTCTGAGTTATAGTTTACACCTTTGATAGTCTTGTCGCCTACAACCGGACCTGTGTTGTCGTGTGGATCGTGGCAAGTGGTGCAGCGCATGCCTTTATCGTAGTGAGCAGTAAAGTATGATTGTGAACCCTCAGATCCGCATCCTGGTCCCATTGATTTAAATTTAGAGCTTAGAGATAGGTCAAGCTTGCCTTGGTTTAGAGGATTGGCTCTAGCTAGGTCTGGGCTGTAGTTAAATCTTTGGTGACAGCGTTCGCAGTTTGATGTTCTAAAGTTTGTAGCTCCGTCAAGGTGACCGCCGGCTCCGTGACACTCCTCACAGCTTACGCCTTTAGAGATAGTGTGCTTTTGAAGCTCTTTGGCATTACCAAGAGCCGCATAGAACTCTTTCTTAGTTTTAAAGTCAAATTTGAACGGGTGGCAAACTTCGCAGTAAGAGCCGTTTGCTTGGAAGAACATTGACTTTTTGTATTTAGCCGCGTACGAGGCTAGACCTCTGACGTATCCGCCGTTATCGCCGTAATCAGCTAGAGTTTCTGGGAAATCAGGAACGAAATCTTTGATTTTCTTAACTGTTTCAGGAGTTAAATTTAACGCCCAAGTTCTTTGGAACTGGTTACCGCCCGCTACGATCTGACCCGTGCCGTCTCGTAGCAAACCGCCCTCTACGTGGTAAGTTCCTCGCAAAAGCCACGCGTCTACGTAGCCGAATTTGGTTCTTAGGTGTCCGACTGTCGCGTAAATAACGTCCGGAGTAATACCCTGAGGCAAGATGGACGCGGTATCTGGGCTAAATACCGGATCGGTTAGGTTGTTGTTAACCTCTGGGTGCTCGCCAGGGAAGCGGATAGTAGTGGCGTGGCGCGATCTGCTCCATACCTCGTACTGCGCAGGGTGGCACTCGCCGCATTTTTCGGATCCTACGAATTTGTTAGGAAACTGCAAAGACGAACCGGCCGGTATCCTATACATCATAGAGCTGTAGCCTTTACCGCCGTCTCTTTTACTAGCTTTTGACATGTCAAAGCCGTGACCTTCGGCAAGCCACTCAAGTCCACGGTCGTGAACATCTAGTTTACCGACTGTTTTACCGCCGTATTTTGTGAAAATCGGGTGGTTTTTAAACAGCCACTCATACATCTCTTGCTCTTCTACGATGTAGTCTTGCAAAGATATTACGCCTCTGGTTTGAAGCGTACCTTTTGGGTTTGCTATGACGTCTCGCGCTTGTTGAGACATCTGCATGTTGTGCTCTTCGCAACAGGCTTGCGATGCGAAGACGCTAACGCCCATAAGCAAACCTAATAAGGTTTTACTTAAATTCCTCATTGCGCCCTCCTTATAAATTCTGGATCTAAAATCAAAAAGATTTCATACTGATAATGCTATCGTAAAAAGGGGGCGAAAAAAGGGGAAATTTAATAAATTATGAATTTTTAAATTTAATAGTAAATACTACGCCTTGATTTATATTTTGTGCGTAAATTCGGGCGTTATTTTTTTCGGCTATTACCTTGCTCATATATAGTCCAAGCCCGCTACCTGATTTTTTCGTAGTAAAATGCGGCTTGAAAATTTTATTTATCACCGCTTTATTTATATTGCCGGCGTTATTTTCTAGCGTTATCGCGCGTTCTCCGTTTTGCAAAAGGGCGGTTATTAAAATTTGCCATCGGTTTGCTTGCGCCCGCTCTTGCGACAAGTTTAAAAATGCTTCTTTGGCATTATTTATAATGTTAATTAAAATTTGAATAAGCTCATTTATGTTGCCGTAAAGCGTAAAATTTTCTTTTATCTCAACTTTTACGTCGATGACATGCTTTTTGAGCGTCGCGTTTAAAATTTTGCAAGCCTGCTCTATGGCTTGTTTTACCTCAAATTCGCTCTTTGGCATGTTTGGATTAAAGAAATTTTTAAAATCCTCGATAGTGCCGGACATAAATTTGACCTGCTCATTCACCTCCTCGATAGCCTCTTTTAGCCTCTGCTGGCTTAGCTTGCCTCGCTCGGAGTAAAGCTCCAAATTTACCAAAGTCGAGCTGATCTGGGCTAGAGGCTGGCGCCACTGATGCGAGATATTGCCGATCATCTCGCCCATCGAGGCTAAGCGGCTTTGATTTATCATCAAAAGCTCGTTTTGCATCTTGGTTTTTTCGTTGCTTTTGTGGATTTTATAAACGAAAAATAAAAACGCCCCAAATATCGCCGTGATCGCCACGCCGCTAACGATAAATTCTTGCTTGTGATAGAGGAAAATACTTTTTACCGGGATTTTAAAGCTCACCATCGCTATCGTGTCGCCGACTTTGCCCTCGAAATTATTTAAATTTCCGTATTGTTCGAGCATTTTTTTAGGCGCGCTGTTTATGTTGTGGCACTCGACGCAGGACGGGTGGGAGTTTTTTATAGGAAGGCCGACGAAAAAGTACGAGGCGTTTTGGTCTTTTATTACGTCAGAGTAGACCTCGTATTTGCCCTCTTTAAACCCTTCTAAAATTTCGTTTTCAAATTCCGTGCCTTCGTGTTCGGGGTTTAGCGGGTTCGTCGCCGTTAGTCTGTAGTCGTAGTTTATGTTTTTTTTGGCGAGCTGGATTTTGTAAATTTGACGAGTAATATAGGATGAGGACATGAGCCTTGGATCAAAAAGGTCTTTGTCTATGACGCCGCCGTCTTTTAGCTCTTCTATCAGCGGGCGTTGGACGGTAGAGATATAGTCGCGTATGCCGTTCATCGCGTCAAGTACGTAAAATGCTTCCTGTCTGGCGTCTTTTAGCGCAAGATCTCGGTAAAAGTTAAAAACCAAAACGGTAATGGCGCCGTACAAAACGACGAGCAATAGGACGATAAATTTAAATTTGGACTTCACATAGATATCCTACGCCGTATAAATTTTTGATTGTGTCTTTGCCGATCTTGCGGCGCAGCTCTTTTACGATGGTTTTGATGGCCTCTTTGGTCGGTTGTTCAAATTCCCACATGTAGTCAAACAGCTGCTCGTAAGTGATAGTTTGGTTTTTGTTGTTTAAAAAATACTCCAAAAGCTTGCTCTCGC
>CAUPZP010000036.1:0-3449 GCA_963516105.1 uncultured Campylobacter sp. | reverse complement strand
CACTATCCGCGCCACGCGAAGTTCGTTTCAAATTTGACGCTGTTTATAAAAGACGACGAAATTTTAGCCTCTGGCGAGAGCGAAAAGCTCATAAACGCCGAAAATATCGATAAAATATACGGCATAAACTACGAAATATACGAGGATAGATTATGATTTTACCTTCAAACTACGACGAGATCGACTTTGACGCGCTTTATAAGGCGCAAAAGGCGAGAAGCTCGTTTGGCAAAAAATTTGCCGAGGACTGGGACAAAAAGGCGCCAAGCTTCAACGAGGGCGTGATGAAAAGCGCCTACGCGCGCGAGTTTATAGACAAGGTCGATTTTACGGGCGTTTCTATGTTGCTTGACTTTGCGTGCGGCGCGGGCGCGCTAAGCGTGCTAGCGGCCAAAAAAGTAGATCAAATTTACGGCTATGACTTTTCGCCAAAGATGCTAGAGTTTGCCCGCGAAAACGCTCAAATTTATGGCGCGAAAAACGTTAAATTTGCGCAAAAAGCCTTTGAGGACGACTGGTTTGACGTGCCTGAGTGCGACGTGGTTTTTGCCTCGCGCTGCCTTGAGGTGGACGATCTAAAAGCCGCGCTTGGCAAGCTTCTTTCAAAGACTAAAAAATCGCTTTATATCACGTTTAAGGTAGGCGGCAGCTTCGTAGACGAGGATGTTTTGGGCGCGATGGGGCGCAAGGTCGAGCAAAAGCCAGACTTTGTCTATCTTTTAAATATATTGTTTCAAATGGGCTATCTGCCAAGCCTTAGCTACATAAAGGCACGGTGTCACGCAGGAGCTACCGCAAGCGCTGATGAACTCGTACAAAAGACGCGCTGGGGGCTTGGTGGCGAGCTAAGCGAAGCTGAGGAGGCACGGCTGGCGGAGTATTTTAACAGCGGCAAATACGAGCCAAAGCTGGACTTTATGCACTGGGCGTTTGTGCGGGTGGATAAGGCAAATAGATCCTAAATTTAAAGCATCTATCTAAATTTGCTCATAAATTTGAGCAAGTTTAGTGCTCTTTATGCTCCTGCCACCTTTGCTCCTCAAGGTCGATGTGATACAAAAAGGTCCTGATGATCTCTTCGTCGATTTTTGGGTCTTTGTTTAGCTCGAGAAGCGCCTTTCGCTGCTCATTTAGGATCTCAAAATAGGTCTGCCTGACCTCGTCGCTGATCTCGAAATTTTCATTTGAAAGCTCGAAATTCCAAACTTCTTTGAGTTTCTGAAACAAGAAATTCTCCTCATTGCAAAATTTCTCGCTTTGAAATTTAAGCGAAACCTCGGCGATCGCCTTTTTTATCTTGATTCTGGCTAGCTCGTTTGGCATGTGGTCGTTAAAGTCTGGAAATTTGACACTTTTTATAAGTAGCGGCAGAGTTAGTCCCTGAACTACGAGCGTTAGCGAGATAACGACAAAGGTGATAAACAAGATGAGATCTCTATGCGGAAACGGCTCGCTACCAGCCATGGCGGGGATAGAGAGTGCCGCAGCTAGCGAGACTACGCCCCTCATGCCCGCCCAGCCGACGATAAACGGCGTCGCTTTGCCTGGATTGCGATCATCTGCCACGCTGATAAAGTGCTTCATAAACATCGTGATATAAACGGCTCCGTATGATGCCATGAGGCGAATGACGATGAGCACGGCAGTCACCAAAACGCCGTAAGATAGCGCCTCAAGCAGCGATACGCCACTATGCTTTAGTCCGTCTAAAATTTGAGGCAGATCAAGGCCGATCATGGTAAAGGCAAGGCCGTTTAGCAAGAAGATAAAGTTGTTCCAAACGGGCACAGCGTGGATCCTTGATGAAGCGGTGAAAATTTCGTTTCGTTTTGTCGAGAGGTAAAGTCCGCCGCAAACCACCGCCAAAACGCCGCTCGCGCCAAGCTCCTCAGCCAAAATATACATGACATAAGGCGTCGTGATCGTCATGATCGTATCGCTGTTCTCATCGGTTGGCAAGATCCTATGCAAAAAGTAGGCTGCTAATGCCACCACAAGACCGGCCAAAACACCGCCAGCCACCATCCAGACAAAGCTCGCAGCCGCCTTGTACCAGATAAACTGCCCAGTCGTCACGGCCACTGCGGCAAAGCGAAAGATGATGAGCGATGATGCGTCGTTTAAAAGGCTCTCGCCTTCTAAAATAGCGCTGATCCTGCGCGGTGCTTTGACAAATTTAAGGATCGCAGCCGTACTCACCGCATCTGGTGGCGAGACGATGGCGCCAAGCATGAAGCCAAGGGCGAGCGAGAAGCCAGGGATCACTAAATTTGCTATCACGGCAACAGCTGCTGCGCTGATAAAAACGACGATAAATGCAAAACTTCCAATCATTCGGCGCCATTTATAGAGCTCTTTTATCGAGTTTGCCCACGCAGCCTCGTAAAGAAGCGGCGGTAAAAATATGATGAAAATAAGCTCTGGATCGATCCTGATGGTGGGTAAATTTGGCACAAAACTAATGGCAAGACCGCCCAAAACTAAAAGCACCGGATAGGCTACTTTTAGGCTGTTTGAGATCATTACTAAAGCGATAATGATAGCTAGTAAAGCCAAAAATAGCAGTAAGTGCTCAATCATCTTTTTCCTTTAAATTTCTTTTTTGTTGATGCCTAGGCTATCTTTTATGCCAAAGCCGCTAGTTAGGCATCTTTTGACCAAATTTGCGATAGATTTCCTTGAAATTTGGGCATTTTCGTTTTTAAATTTCTCCCTTTTTTACCCAGCTCGTAACCTTGCAGTCTATCTCATTGGCACAACTAAACCACTGCGGACGTATCAGCGTGTAGTCAAGAGCTTAGTTTTTTATGATCTTGGCTGAGTCTATGTATGAGCTTGGAGCGCGCCTATAACGTAGCCGCCAAGGCTTCGGCTAGCGCCTAAGGGTAAAATTTTCATACCCATCCTCAACACTAAGTAAAATTTAATAGATTTAAAAAATGGCGGGGAGCGATTCTAACTCTCGGAGAGTTGCCACGCACACGCATTTCGGGCGCGCTCCTTAAACCGCTCGGACATCTACCTAGGTTTGGGGCAAAATTATATCTTGATTTGCTTAATGTTTAGCTTTTATAGCTTTAGTCCCAAGATAACGGCATATTTGTACTCATTATCCATCGGGCAACGCTAGGCGGCTCGCCCCATTTTTCAAAGCCAAATTTCAAAAACAGCTCAAGACTTGCTCTGCTTTGGCAAAAAAATTGCCGAGCATTGGGACAAAAAGGTGCCCAGCTTCAACGATGGCTTGTTAAAACTAGCTACGCAAATGAATTTATAATCAAGGTTGATTTTAGTAGCACCAAATACAAACCGAGGCAAGAGTTTATGCACTGGGCGTTCGTGCGAGTGGATAAAAATAGTTAAATTTGGTTTTTTACTTAAGCGATATAAATTCGGATCAAATTTAAAATTCAGCGAGCGCCATAATCCGCTCGCTAATTAAAAGAATT
>CAUPZP010000035.1:0-5010 GCA_963516105.1 uncultured Campylobacter sp. | reverse complement strand
TTTGTCACTAAAATATTCTACATTAACGATTATCGGAATTTTAGGTATTTTGATAGGAGAAATAGAAAATTTAAATTATGTAAATTGGAATTTGGGACAAGATGGGTTTTGGTGATGATAGAGTTAAAATTTAGGCTAAAATAACAAAAAAGGAGGCAAAAATGCAAACTCAAAAAGATAAAATCGCCGTCGACATCAGTCAAATTCCGCAGGACGCTTTAAAAAGTTACGATAATTGGCGCTTTGGTAAGAATTTATTTATTGGACTTTCCGCAACTTTTATAGTGCTTCTTTTTTCTTTCTTGATAGATCCTTCGCACCCATCATCACCTTTTTTATTTGCTGTGGCGCTTGGTGCGTCTGCTGCGTTAATACTCTTTTCGTTAAGCTCGCCTAGGCGCAAGCGGTATAGTTTATTTTTGTTTAGCGACGAAGGCAAAGCCTTTACCTTGATATGCACTGAAACCATCGCTCTTTTTTTCATTGCGGCGAGCTTATATGCGTTATTTTTGGATGCGGCTTTTGGTACGCCAACGACCGTGCAGGCGATCTTTATTATAATAATTATGCTTCCTATAGCAATCATATCTCATAACGCCAACGACGAATTTGGCTCCGATGAGACCGTATATCTGCCGCAAAGAGTACTAAAATCGCAAGAGAAAATCAGCGAAGTAGTCGCAGACGAGACGACTAATGTCCAAAATTTAAGCCAAGCGCAGACGCAAGCTAATCAAAGCGACGCAACCGAATCTGAGCCGGAATTTGAGGGCGCGAGCCATGAAACCGAGCCAGGCCAAAGCGACGAGGACGCCGAAGCGCTAGAATACGGCAAAGCCTTAGTACAAATCCCTAAAAATTTAAAGCGCAAATATCAGATTCATCGCTTGGTTAGATTTAATTTTCCGACTTTTACGGCATTGGCTTATTGCTTAACCCTGAACTATCTAGGCATGGATAATTTGTATCTAGTCGTATTATCTGTCATTGTTTGCACGCTATTGTTTTTAATTTTAAAACGCAAATACAGCAATCTTTTTATTAAAAATCCTGAAAAAAGCAACACGATTTTTGCGGTAGAGAATTTTGCTACTTTTGTATTGATTTTTTATCTTCCTGTTACTTTATCCGGCAAAAGCCAGCATAACGATGGAGCAATAGGTGCGTTTGGTGCATTTTTGTTGCTAACTCCGATACTAATTATAGTGATTGCGGCTTGTATCTATCGCAACCAGAGTGTTTATGAGGAGCTAAAAGAGTAAATTTTAGTAGTCAAATTCTGTACTCAAATTTACGCAAAGCTAAAGCAACTAAATTTGTTTGTTTCATAAGGTGGATTTTGTGATTCTGTAACGCCAAAACCATTTTATAGGTCGCATTAAATTTACAAAATAGAGTAGGGCGGCTAAATTTAACCGCCCCGAATTTAATTAAATTTGAGCCCCAATCCGCGTCAAATTTGTCGTCTAAAAGTAGATCAGATAGGCAAAACGCGGATATTTGGGCTGAGGTTTTCTTGAAGCACGTTTTCGATCGCGTATAGCGTACCAGTTGCGCCACTCGCGCAGCCGCTACAAGCGCCAATATAGCGGATATAGACGTCAAATTTGCCCTCGGCGTCTTTTTGTAGATCGAGGATCTCCATGTCGCCGCCGTCCATCATCAGCATCGGGCGGATATCTCTGTCGATGACGCTCTCGATGGCTTTTAGCTGGCCAACGACGGTCATGCTCTCAAAGCTCACGTCGTCAAATTTGCCCGAAACCTGCGCGTCGATGACGGCTTGCTTTTTCTCCTGTTCCATCTCGGCTCTGGTGTCTGCGAGGATGTCCACGAGATAATACTCGCGCTTTTCGTGTCCGCCCGGGCGCACGCAGGATTTGCAAAAGGCGCCTGCTTTGGTGTATTGCGTGATCTCCTCGACCGTGTGTAGGTCGTTTAGGCGGATGACCTCTTTGATCGTACCTAGGCTCACGCGCGCGCACTCGCACACGATGATCTCGTCCTCGAAATGCTCCGGATCCACGCCCTTATACTGTGCTGCGGCGGCCTTGATGACGTCGTAGGCCATGACCGAGCAGTGCATCTTTTGCGGCGGGACGGCTGGGACGTCCGGGGTATCGCGCATGGCTTTTTCCACGTCGATGTTGGTGATTTTGACCGCTTCGTCCACGGTTTTGCCGACGCAAAGCTCAGCCATCGTATCGGAGCTTGCCACCGCCGTGCCGCAGCCAAAGCTTTTAAATTTAGCGTCCATGATGCGGTCGGTTTTCTCGTCCACGAGCCAGTATAGTCTCACCGCGTCGCCGCAGCTCTCTGCGCCAAAGTCCGCCACGATGAGCTTACCGCCTCTTGCTTTTGCCTCGTCCTCGGTGATCTCGCCCATAAATTTGGGGTTGTTCATGCGGTCTTGGACGTTTTGTGAGTATTCGTCCCAGATGGAGCCGCCGATTAGATTATTTTTTGCCATTTTATTTCCTTTTTAGAGGCGTTGTCTCGCGAGCGTCTTTGAATGAGTTTGCAAAAATATCGCTGCGGCAACCTACGTGGTTAGCCTTGCTCATTTTTGCTTCACACCATTCAAATCTATCTCGCGATACTGCCGCCTGCTTCCTTTTAAATTTAACTCAAATTTGTACTTTTTAGGCTCAAATTTCAATTAAATTTAACTTCAAATTTGACCGCAAAACATTAAGGCGAAGTATTTTGTAGAAACATTTTGCTTCGCAAAAACGCTACGCTTGTTTTGAGATGAATTTGAATGTTGTGCGGGAATTTCCGTCCCAAAGCTAGACATATAGTCTGCCGCAGGACGAAAATTTCAAACTCATTCAAAGGCACTCAAAAGACTAGCCGTTACTTGCCGTTAGGGTTGTAAGCGTACGTGCTTGAAATAGCTCGCAACCTCTCCACCGCCTTTTTGATATGCTCTATCGCGTAGTCGATCTCTTCTTCGGTGTTAAACCTCGACAGCGACAGCCTTAGCGCCGTGTGCGCTAGATCGCTACTAGCGCCGATGGCTTCCATTATCGGGTTGCTCTCTAGCGTCTCGGACGCGCACGCCGAGCCCGTAGATGCCGCGATACCGGCCTGATTTAGATCCCACAGCATCGCCTCGCCCTCGACGCCTTTGATGGCAGCTAGGATGGTGTTTGGCAGCCTGTGAGCGCGGTCTCCCACGACGGAGACGTCTGGTAGCTGCAGCAGCGCATCCTCGAGCTTGTCGCGCAGGCGTCTAACGTGCAGATTTTCAAACTCGATTAGCTTGTTGCTGTTTTCCAGAGCTTGCGCCATGCCCACGATACCAGCGACGTCAAGCGTCCCGCTGCGTCTGCCGCCCATGTGCTCGCCGCCGTGAAGCAAGCTCGTTAGCTTTTGCGAGTCTTTGATATACAGGCCGCCTACGCCTTTTGGTCCGTGAAATTTATGCGCCGAAAAGCTCATAAAATCCATGCCCATCTCGCGCACGTTTATCTTGATCTTGCCGACGGTTTGCGTCGCGTCGGTGTGAAATAGCGCGCCGTATTCGTGAGCGATCTGTGCGCACTCTTTGATCGGGAAAATAGTACCCGTTTCGTTATTTGCCCACATGATGCTAACTAGCGCGGTTTTGTCGTCGATGAGCTTTCTTAGATCGTTTGGATCGAGCAGGCCGTTTTCGTTTACGGGTACGTAACTCACGCGCACGCCGTATTTCTTGAGCGACTCAAACGTCGCCGCGATCGCCGGATGCTCGACGGCGCTGATTACGACGTGATCCTTTTCTTTATTTAATATATGATCGAAAAACACGCCCTTAGCCACCCAGTTGTTGCTCTCGGTGGCGCAGCTTGTTACCACGATATCGTCGCTATCGCTCGCATTTATGCCCGCATAGAGCTGATCCATCGCGCGGCAAAGCGCGGGGTGAGTCTCGGAGCCGAATCTATGAAGCGAGTTTGGGTTGCCGTATTTTTCGCAAAAAAACGGCCTCATAAGCTCGAAAGCTTCGGGATCGACCATCGTCGTGGCATTGTTGTCTAGATATACTCTCACGCTTGACCTTTATCAATTAGGATATATTTTATCCCTTTTATTTTCGCGACGATAATATAACAAATTTTATAAATTTTTGATTAAAATTTTAGCTTAATTTTTTCAAATTTAGCCGTTTTTTGATAGAGTTAGTATATTGAATTTCTTTATCAAATAATTAAAACATCGCTGTTTGGGTCAAATTTGAGATAAAAAGATAAAAAATATCCTAAACTTAGTTTGATTTCTTAAGGTTTTAGAAAATTTAAAAATTAAAATTTTTGCATTTTGGATGAAAATCGGCAAAATAAATCCAAATTTGACGCGGCGCAAAGGCAAATTTAAAGTTACAATTTGTGGTTTTTCAGGCGAAATGGTATAAAATTTAGATATGAAAACTCTTAAAAGAATTTTAAAAATTATTGCTTGGGTTATAGGCGGCGCTTGCGTGGTTTTTGTGCTACTTGTATATTTAATCCTAACCTCGCTTTTTTCGGTCGATACGCCCGAGGGTTGCGATCCTAGTATGCCCACTAGTGCGTGCGACTATATCGATGAAAAATTTGAAAAAGAGCTGCAAAATTTACCTCCCATCGCCACTTTGCCGCCCCTAGAAAAAAGACCGGTATTTTGGCTTGGAAAAGGCAGATTTGCAAAAGGCATAAAATTTGACCATTTATATGTTAAAAACGAAACCGGAGTCTGGCTTAGATATAAAGACGAGAGGAAAGAAGACCTTTTTTTGCAAAAAGATATGCCGGGGCGCTACTATGGATACGACGAGATTGATCGCTCGCCGGATGAGATGTGGGTAAGAAGAGAACTTAAATATTATGAATACGGCATCTACGATATTTCGCTTTTTGAAAACGAAGCCAAGATATTTTCTCAAACGGCGTATAAGGTCGTGAGAAAATTTATCGGTTTCTTTAATCTACACTCTATGAGAGGCACCTCTTTTGCGGCTCCACAAGGCACCGAGGAAAATTTAAACGC
>CAUPZP010000034.1:0-5566 GCA_963516105.1 uncultured Campylobacter sp. | reverse complement strand
ATCCTTGTAAAATCGTTTTTTTAGTTATCAGGTCGGTTATCTGCGCTTTTACGTTCTCATAGTTAAAGCTATCCTTAAAGCCCGCAAAAAGCCCACCGCTAGCGTTCACGTGTCCGCCGCCGCCGACTAAATTTTTAGCCATTTGGCTGACGTCTACCTTGCCGTTAGCGCGAAAGCTCAGCGTCTTTTTGCTCGTAACGTCGATGAAAAAATCAACATCGGGATTCGCGACTAAAAAATCATTGCCTATAACGGAAGTATTGCCGATATTATAGGTCAAAATACCCTTAAAATCGTTATACTTTATGCTAAATTTATCTTTTTCTTCGCTTAGTTTTTTAACAACAAAAGCTGAAATAAGGTTGCTTAGAGTATCGTTTTTATCCTCTTTGAAAAAGTCCTTTTTAAACCCGAAAATCGCCTCATCAAGCCCGACGTAGTCGTCTCCAGCATCGAAAAACTCCCGCGCGCGCTCGATAAGATAAAAAAGATAGCGCGAATTTTCAGCCTCAAACATCGTTTTATTTATCTCTTTTGCGTTTGCGACGAGTCCTAGCCCGACCTTGCCCATTTCAAAATTTACGTCCTCTTTTAGCCAGATGTCGACCGCATTTACGACGTCGCTAAAGTGATTTAGGCTCGCATCGACGCCGTAAATTTTAGCGAAAAAATCATGCGTGATCTTGGTCGCGCACCTTGAGCTATCTAAAAAATACCAGCCAAATTTGCTCGCGCATTCGGCGCCGCTTTGGTGGTGATCGAGGAGCAAAATTTTAGCGTTTTTATTTGCGAGCGCCTTTTCATAGGCTTCACACTGCTCAACGGTTAAATTTAGATCCGTTATCAGGATAAGCACTTTTTCATCGTTTTTAGTTGCTTCGTCTTTGCCGCGATTTTCGGGCGCATTTTGCGAGTTACTATTTTGCTCGCCGCTTAAATTTGACTGCGTCTGGGCTACGCTTTTATCCGAAATTTGAGCCAAAATTTGATCAAATTTCTCGTCAATCTCCTTGCCGTAGTTTGAGTTATAAAATTTAACGTTTTTAAAATAGTGATTCGTTATTACCTGCGCGCCGTATCCGTCCAGATCGGTGTGCGAGAGGTGGTGGATGGTCATTTTCTTCCTTACAAATTTGATATTTCTATCGTGCCTAACGTCTCAAACGGAGTATTTGCCGCAACTTCGGCAAAGCTAAGCACCGTAATATCTATGGCGAAATTCGCGCAGATATCGGCGATAAATTTACGCAAGCTAGGCTCCACGCAAAGTATCATCGAGCCGTACTCCGAGATCGGCCGCTTCGCCCTCGCCTCGCGCAGAGCCTGTACGATCGCCGACGTCTGCGAGACGTTTATCATCAGGTGATACGCGCCGTCTTTATACTGCACAGCGTCGATCAGCTTTTGCTGCGCGGCGGGCTCCATCACGTAAAAATTTAGCCGCCCGCCCTCATCGACGTAAAGCGAAGTGATAGCGCGAGCAAGCGCGGTGCGGACGTGCTCGACGATCATATCGAGGTTCTTGCTAACCTCGGCGATGTCGCTTAACGCCTCTAGGATGCTTAGCATATCTTTTATCGGGATATGATCTTTTAGTAGCGCTTTTAGCACCTTTTGGATCACTCCGATAGGCGCGATGCGCAGTGTATCCTCGACGATGACGGGGTATTCTGATTTTAGCTTATCCAGTAAATTTTGCGTCTCTTGGCGAGTTAGGAGCTCGGCGGCGTTTTGCTTTATCAGCTCGCTCATGTGCGTAGAGATGACGCTGGCGGGATCTACAATCGTGTAGCCACTTAATATCGCGTCCTCTTTTACGCTCGCATCGATCCATAGCGCATCGAGGCCAAACGCAGGCTCTTTAGTCGGGATACCCTCGATGTTGTCGCTAACTAGCCCGCTATCCATCGCGAGAAATTTATCCGCATAAATTTCCCCCTGTCCGATCACGACGCCTTTTAGTTTGAAGCGGTATTCGTTGGGCGGTAGTTGGAGGTTGTCGCGGATACGAATCTTTGGCATCAAAAAACCCAGCTGTGCCGCGATATTTCGGCGCATCGCTCGTATGCGCTCGATGAGATCGGTCTCGGCGATCTTTAGCAGGCCGTATCCCAGATCAAGCTCTAAAATTTCAAGCTTTAAGATATCGTTTATCTTAGCTTCCTCTTCGCGGGCGATCTCTTCTTCGCTTTTTTTAGGCGGTTTAGGCGCCGCCGGTCCTTCTTCCTCGCCTTGCGCCAAGTTTGCGCTTTGAGCTTTGGAGGTCAAATTTATCTTGCCCTCTTTTACCTCTTTCATTATATAACCCATACTTAAAAACAAAAGCGAGATAAAGCCCAGAGATAGCGTCGGCAGTCCCGGGACTAGAGCAAAGATAAATAGTATAAAGCCGACTATTAAAAGCGTTTTATATTCGCCTAGTAGTTGCGTTAGCGAGCCCTCGGCGAAATTTTCATCATCCTTACTAGCTCGAGTGATGATGATCGCCGTAGCCGTCGACGTGATGAGGCCAGGTATCTGGCTCACTAGACCGTCGCCGATAGTTAGGATAGTGTAGTTTTGCGCCGAGGTAGCCATGTCTAGGCCGTACTGAAACGAGCCGATGAGAAAGCCGCCGACGATATTTATGATCGTGATGATGATGCCAGCGACTGCGTCGCCTTTGATAAATTTAGACGAGCCGTCCATCGCACCGTAGAAATTCGCCTCGCCGATGATGGCTTCACGGCGCTCCCTGGCTGTCTTTTCATCGATCAGACCCGCGTTTAGATCGGCATCTATTGCCATTTGCTTACCCGGCATCGCATCTAGCGTAAATCTCGCCTGCACCTCGCTCACGCGCGTCGAACCCTTGGTAACGACCATGAAATTTATAAGAACTAGGATCGTAAAAACTATCACGCCGATGACGTAGTTGCCGCCTACAACGAATTGTCCGAAGCTTGAGATTATCTCGCTCACGGCATCGGGACCGTTGTGTCCTTCGCTTAAAATCATGCGCGTGGTAGCTATGTTTAGCGAGAGTCTAAAAAGCGTGATGATGAGAATAAGCGTCGGAAAGGTACTAAGATCGGTGGGCTTTGGCACGTAAACGGCGATCAGGATGATGAGCACTGAGATAGAGATGGAAAGCGCAAGAAAAAAGTCCAAAACCGCGCTAGGAAGCGGCACGATGATGATCGCAAGGATGGCGATTATGACGCCGACGATCGTGAGCCCCTTAAACCTTACGATGGGCTCTAAAAACGGTGCGACCAGAGTTAGGATATTGCGCTTTTGTTTTGCCAAAATTTACTTCTTGATTATATTTGCTAACGTAATTGTATCTAAAAAATCGTCGATTTTAGACTGTAGCGCGCTAAACATCGGCCAAATTTGACACATTCCGCCCTTGCTAGAGGCACAACTATCAGCCGAGATCGAGCACTCAAATACCGCCATTTTACGCTTTTCTGCGCTTTCGATTATCCTTTTTATGCTGATTTCCTCAGGTTTTTGCGCGAGCATAAATCCGCCGTTTGCGCCCTTAAACGAAACCAAAATGCCCTCTCTGGCCAAATTTTGCAAAATTTTAGCCAAAAAGCTTTTTGATATCTCAAGCTCGCCCGACATCGTATCGACGTCCGAGGGAGCGTCTTTTTGCGCTATGTAAATCAGCGAAAGCAGCGCGTATTCGCTCGCTTTTGTCAAAAGCATAAATTCCCCTTAAATTTTTTGCTGATATTTTATTAAATTTTATCTGCAAATTTGATTAAATCAATATTTTTTAAAACAGGTGCCGCATTTTTTGATTTTTATGATATAATCGCCTTTTTTAATCTCACCAATCAGGAGGTCATTATGGCTTTGGATTCGGCTAAAAAAGCAGAAATTGTTGCGAAATTCGCTAGAAAAGAGAAAGATACGGGCTCTCCGGAAGTTCAGATCGCATTGCTAACCGCAAGGGTCGAGGAGCTAACCGAGCACCTAAAAATCTATAAAAAAGATCACTCGTCTCGCCTCGGACTACTTAAAATAGTCGGCCGCAGAAAACGCTTGATGAAATATCTAAAAGCTAAAGATTACGCAGCTTACACAAAAGTTATCGCTGAGCTAAACCTCAGAGATAAATAATCCTAAGCCCCAAATTCGGGGCTTTTCTCTTAAATTTTACTTTACTTACTTCAAATTTTAATACGTCAAACTTTTAGATTCATAAAATTTCTAGCGATAAAACCAAATTTAACCTACTCTTACATTAAATTTATTCAATTTTTCCCGCGCGCCACTCATTTCACCCAAATTTTACCTTTCTAACCTTGAGCTAACTACGCTAAAGTTATCTAAACAATTTTTTTTAACTATAGCCCTTGACAATTATCCGCTCAATGTTGTATAATGCGCCTAGCAATTTAAAGGAGAGAGTGCTAATATGATAAAGGTGAGCAAGCGAGATCTGATACTTGATTCTATCATTCAAGCTTATCTTAGCGACAACGCTCCGATCGGCTCTAGCGAGCTAGGTTCGCGTATGGCGATGTCGATCCCGGCCTCTACGATCAGAGTTTATTTTAAAAAACTCTCCGACGAGGGCGCGATCACGCAGTTTCACGTTAGCGGCGGCAGGATACCGACGGCTGCGACGATGAGGGATTATTGGCGAGCTAGGTTAAATTTTGGTGAGACGCTAGATATCGCAAATCCAAGCCTGCTAAAGTTGCTAAGCGATAAATTTGAAATTTACGCGATGGTTTTTGAAAGCAAAACCCAAACACTAAACGAAGTCTTAAATTTAAACAATAGATTTTTGATTTTGAGCTTTAGCGAGGACGAGATCGTGCTCAAATTTAACTATAAAGTCGAGAAATTTTTGAGCAATCTCATCGGCATAGACCTCGACAGACTCGAGCTTACCTGTATGCAGGTGGGTCTAAACGAGCTAAGAAACAAGATAGCCGAGCTAAAGCGCACTAAAATTCGCTTTTTAGAAAACGAAAAGATAGCGCTTGAAATTTTCGGAGAGAGCTTTAAAAACGCGCTAAGCCCTAGCTTTGAGATGGTTTTTGACTCAAATTTAGTCTTTTTTGGCGAAAGTTACCTAGGCATGAAGCTTGGCGTAAATTACGAGGGTAAAGAGGCTAAAATGCTTTGCGCGGGCAGTATTTATAATGATTATGAAAGATTTTTAACCAACCTAAAGGAGGCGGCATGAACGAGAATGAAAACGTAGAGCTTGAGCAGCAAATCCCGTCAAATTTTGACGAGAGCATCAGTTTTGAGGGCCTTGACACGAAGTACATAGAGCTTCAAAAGCAGCTCGAGGAGCTAACGGATAAGTATTATAGAGCCAATGCGGACTTTGAAAACATCAAAAAGCGTTTTGAAAAGGAAAAAACGGACATCGCAACGTATGCGAATGAGAAATTTGCGAGAGATCTGCTTCCGGTGATAGATGCGCTTGAGATGGCGGTAGATTTTGAAACCGAAGGCGACGAATACGCGGCAAAAATCAAAGAAGGAATTTATATAACGATAGATCAGTTTAAAAAGTGTTTCGAGAAAAACGGCATCACCGCGATCGAAGCGA
>CAUPZP010000033.1:0-6757 GCA_963516105.1 uncultured Campylobacter sp. | reverse complement strand
CAAATGGCAGAACTAATGCTAAGCACGGGGTATAAACCTAAAGAGTTTAAAATGGGAGGCGGACTACAAGGCATAAAAGACGAAGAGAAAAATAGACCGTTACAGCTAAGCGACTGGGCTATCCTAGATGGCTACGAAGACTACAAACCAATGCTTGACGTCTTTATAAAATACGACCTACCGAACGCCCCGACTAAGGAGCAACTAAAGGAGGCATATGGGGAGTGCTACGATAGATATGTGCTTAGCATCATATTAGCTCATAGTATAGACAAAAACGGAACTTATAGCTTAAAATATGAAAATTTAACAAGAAATGTGTTACAAAAATACTGCTCCGAGAAAAATTCTACCTTTAGCGACGTAAGGACTTTTATCGCTTGGGCAAACGAGTATAAAAAAGCGGATGCAATGCAAGACATCTTGTTTTCCGACAAAAAAGATAAGGTAATTTTTAAAAACAATACAACCCAATACACAATTAAACCGTACAAGGGGCTAACCTCCGACGAGATAAAGGCTATAGTGGAAAGCAGGTAAAGGTGATTTGCCTAGTCAAATTTAGTATTAATAAAACCAACAAGGGAACAAAAATGTCAGCGAAAATTTGAGTTAAATTTGAAAGGATTTAACTCAAATTTGGTTTGGCGAGAGGCAAATTTAGCTTCAAATTTAACAGCCCTCAGCCGACTAAAGCCAAATTTTACTCATCGCCCGGGCAGCAAATCAAATTTACCGCCAGGGCTTAAATTTTACTTCGCCGAGGCGGGATTATTTACACTTATCACGACGTTTTTCTCATCCAGATAGAGCTTTGCCGCGTCTTTTACGTCCTGCTCGGTGAGCGCATTTACCGCCTTTTCGTACTCTTCCAGGCTCAAAACCTCATCGCCAAAAACCAGCTCGCGCATGACCGCGCGCGTCCAAAACTCGCCCTGAACGTAGGATTGGCGCATTTTTACGAGCGCTGATTTTTTGAAATTTTGCAGATAGCGCTGGATATCTGCGCCGCCTTTTAGCTCGGCGATGTTTGATTTTATCTCGCCTAGCACGGCGTTTACGTTATCAGGCGCAGCCGTAAAGCCAAAATGCGCGGTGAAGCTTTCGTACGGGTATTTTGCGAGATTCATATACACGCCCAGGCCGTAGACCTGCCCGCGGTCCTCGCGCACGTCCTCGCGCAGCATCATCGAAAGCACCGCAGATAGGGCGTTTACGCGCAGTAACTCTGGGCGCGAATACTTCACGTTTTCGTTTTTCATTATCATCGCGGCGTCGCTTCGCTGCGTGGTTTGGTAGCTTCGCTTAAACTCCCGCTCGCCCGCGATTGTCCTTACGCCGTCATCGACGAAGTTTTCGCGTCCTGCGCGCGCAGGTAAATTTGCCAGATATTTTTGCAAAAGCGGCTCGGCCGCGGTCAAATTTAGATCGCCGACCACGATAAAATCATACGACGCCGCGTTAGTAAATTTCTCTTTCACTATCTTTTTTACGTCGTTCATCTGCAGCTCGTTTATGTCTGCGGCCTCGAGCGGGTTCATTCGCGGGTTGTTTTCGTAGAAAAATCTCGCAAATTCGTCGCGAAATTTGCGCTCGGGCAGATTTTTGGTTTTTTCTAGCTTTTCAAGCTCGTTGATTTTTGTCTTTTTTAGCGCATTTTCGTCAAATCTAGGCTCGCTAAACTCCAAAAACAGCGCGCGCAAAAGCCACTCGAAGTCCGCGCTAGCCGAGCTTGCGCTGTATCCTTGCGAAAGCTGATCGATAAATTTGCTATAGCTTAGCTGCTTGCCGCTTAGGATTTTAGCTAGGTCGTAGTTGCTAAACTCCCCCGCCCCACTCTCGTTTGAGACCTCTACCGCTAGCGCGCCCTGCTTTGGTTTTGGCAAATTTGACGTGCCGCCGCGACTAACCGCGCTTAGCCAGACGACGTCTTTTTTGGTTTTTACCTCCTTAAATGCGACGCGCGCGCCGTTTGGTAGCTCGTAAAGATAAAAATCAAGCTTTTTGTTATGCTTTTTCGAGACGAAATTTTTTGGCTTTAACGCGCCGTAGTCAAAAAGCTCGCTCTTTGCTTGATTTGAGGCTAGCGTGTCGTATGGCTTTGCCTCCGCCCAAATTTGATCAAATTTAGCCTCGTTTAGCTTCGCTCCTTTGGTGCTAATTACGTTTAAATTTTTTGCGTCGATGCCCAGTATCCGCCTAAATTCGGCGTTTACCTCCTCAAGGCTAATATCCTCAAGCAGCGCCAAAGTAACGTCGCGCAAGTCCTTGTCGCCTAACAGCACGCCACCGATCCTAGTCGTCTCCTCGATATTTGCCGCGACCGCACTCGAGCGCTTGTTGCCCGCTTGCAGATAGGCGTTTTTAGCCGAGTTTATAAAATCTTTTTTTGCGCTTTCAAAGTCCGCCCGGCTAAAGCCGAATTTCTGCACGCCCTTTAAAACGCCCGCCAGATCGCTAAGCGCGCCGCTAAAATCATCCTCGACGGCGTTTATCTCAAAGGCGTAAAGCACGTTTTGGTCTTCGATTATCGGCGAGTAAAATCGCCCGCGCAGGGCTAAATTTCGCTGCTCGTATATCATCGCGACGAGGTCTGAGATGTAGTTGGCGAGCAAATTTTGCCTGAGCCTTTGGATCTCGCCGTCAAATTCGTACTTTTGCGCGAAGATCAAATTTATAGAGTTTAGCCCGATCTCTGACGAGTCGTAGTTGTTTACGCTAAAGCCGCTTTTTATAGGGATAGTTTTATCGGGGCTTGCGTAGTCGTTCGTGTTTTTAGCGGAGCTAAAGCTTTGCTTTATCATCTCCTCGATGCGCTTTTTATCAAAGTCGCCGACTGCGATAAATTTCATAAATCTAGGCTGGTACGTCCTGGCGTAAAAGCCCTTTATAGTCGCTACGTCGACGTTTTTTACGATATTCATATCGCCGATGGGCGACCTTTTGGCGTAGATGCTATCGCCGTAAAGCTCTGGCACGCGGTTTTTGACGTAAAATCTATAAGCGGGCGTGTTTCTGGCGCGCTCCTCCTCGATGATGATACCGCGCTCTTTATCCAGCTCGGCCGGATCAAAGCTCACGCCGTCGATCCAGTCGCGAAAAACGCAAAAAACGTCCTTTAAATTTTGCTCGTTTACGTGGATTTCTAGCAGATAGCTCGTCTGATCGTAGCTAGTCTGCGCGTTTAGATCCGCGCCAAATGCCACTCCGAGGCTCTCTAGCTTTTTAACCAGCTCGTTTTTGTTAAACTCGCGGCTGCCGTTAAACGCCATGTGCTCGGTAAAGTGCGCCAGCCCCAGCTCGTTTTCGCGCTCGTCGGTCGAGCCGATGTTTACGACTAGATAAAAATAGGCCGAATTCGCGGGCTGTTTGTTCTCTTTGACGTAGTATTTTAGCCCGTTTGCTAGCTCACCGCTCGATATAGCGGGATCCTGGGTCAAATTTAGCTTTTGCGCGTCTTTATCTTTCTCCGTCAAATTTAACGCGCTCAAATTTGCGTCCGTCTGCTGCGTTTTAGCGGTCTGCGCAACCGGTACTTGTTTAGCAAAAATGCTCGCCGCAAAAGCGGCTAGAAATAAAAATAAAATTTTCCTCATCGTCGTCCTTTAAATTTAAAAAGCCGATTATATAGCGCGATTTTTAATATTTTTGCCCGCGCGCGGCGAAGACGGCGGCCGTACTAAATTTATTTTTTATAAAATTTATGCTAAATTTAGCCCAAATTTTAAAGGATAAATTTTGGTAAAAATAGGAATCCACGGCGCAAGCGGCAAAATGGGACGCATGATCATCCAGTGCCTAAAAAACGAGCCCAGCGCAACTCTTAGCGCGGCTTATACGATAGAGCCGCTTGATTTTGCGCTACCTGATGGCGTCATCCTCACGGACAAATTTGACGAGCTTTTCGCAAACTGCGACGTCGTTATCGATTTTACGATCAAAGAGGGCGCGATAAATCTACTAAACTACGCCCGCACCGACCCAAAACCGCTAGTCATCGGTACGACGGGTCTTGGCGAGGACGGCGCGAACCTGCTCAAGCTAGCAAGCGCGGCGATGCCGATACTTTACGCTACCAATATGAGCCTTGGCGTCGCGGTTTTAAACCGATTGGCGGCGCTTGCCTCAAAGGCTTTGCGCGAATTTGACGCCGAGATCGTCGAGCAGCACCACAGGCACAAAAAAGACGCTCCAAGCGGCACGGCGCTGACTTTGGGCGAGCGCGTGGCAGCGGCTAGAGGGCTAAACCTAAAAGACGTTTTAGTAACGGGCAGAGACGGCATGGTCGGAGCTCGCAGCAAGGACGAGATCGCGATCCTAGCGGTGCGAGGCGGTGACGTCGTAGGCAGGCATACGGTCGGATTTTACAACGAGGGCGAGTTTATCGAGCTAAATCACACCGCAACTAGCCGCGCGACCTTTGCCAAAGGCGCGATAAAGGCGGCGATTTGGGTTGCAGGACAAGGTAGCGGGCTGTACGGGATAGACGACTGTCTGGGATTGTAAAATAGGCGGCTTGGCTTTTTCTACTTACTTTGTGTTGAAATTTAATTTTCAAGCTCGGCAACCCGCACGGTTAGCCTACGCTTAAAAATTAAATTTCGCCTTAATTAAGCGAAAAATCCTGCGCCTTATCATTTTGAGTTCAAATTTTTGATAATTAAATTTTAGCATGAGAGGCAAAGTATCGTGAGATGATTTTTGGGGTTGCGTAGAAATTTTCGTCCAAGACTAGACATGCAGTCTGTCGCAGGGCGAAAATTTCAAGCTCCGCAAAAAGCGCTCGCGAGACGAGCCTCAAAAAGGAAAAATTAAAATGTGTGCGATAGTTGGAGTAATAAATTCTAAAGACGCTGCGCGAACGGCCTACTACGCGCTATTTGCGATGCAACACCGAGGCCAGGAAGCAAGCGGCATCAGCGCATGCGACGAGGGACACATCGAGACCGTCAAGGGTCGCGGGCTCGTTACGGAAGTCTTTAATAAAAAGAGCTTTGAGACGCTAAAAGGCGATATGGCGATCGGACACAACCGCTACGCTACCGCGGGCAAAAGCTCCGCCGCCGACGCCCAGCCCATCGCGGCAAACTACGCGTTAGGCTCGATCTCGGTCGTACACAACGGCAACCTCGTAAACAAAGACGAAGTCCGCGAAGCGCTGATCGCCGAGGGCGCGATATTTCAGAGCAACATGGACACCGAAAACATCGTCCACCTCATCGCTAGAAGTCACAGCGAACACCTGCAAGACCGCATCGTCGCAGCGCTAAAGCAGATCAAAGGCGCCTACTGCCTGCTCATCCAGTCGCGCCACAAAATTTTCGCCATACGCGACCGCTGGGGCGTGAGACCGCTCTCACTAGGACGCCTAAAAGACGGCGGCTACATCGTAGCTAGCGAGACGTGCGCGTTTGATTTGGTGGGAGCAACCTTCGTTCGCGACGTGGAGCCGGGCGAGATGCTGGTTTTTGAACAGGGCAAAAGCGAGTTTGAGAGCGTGCGCCTTTTTGAAGCGGAGCCTAGAGTTTGCGCGTTTGAGTATATTTATTTCGCACGCCCCGATAGCGTCATTGAGGGCAAAAGCGTCTACGAAGTGCGCAAAAAAATGGGCGAAATGCTAGCTAAAAAAAGCAAAATCGACGCGGACTTCGTTGTGCCGGTACCAGATAGCGGGACGCCCGCGGCACTTGGCTACGCAAACGCCAGCGGGATACCGTTTGAGCTAGCCATCGTGCGAAATCACTACGTCGGCCGCACCTTCATCGAGCCGACGCAAGAGATGCGCAACCTCAAGGTAAAACTCAAGCTAAACCCGATGGCCAGCCTGCTCAAGGGCAAAAGCGTAGTCGTCGTGGATGATAGCATCGTGCGCGGCACGACCTCTAAAAAGATCGTCGAGCTGCTACGTCACGCGGGCGCGAGAGAGATACACTTTAAGGTCGCTTGCCCCGAGCTAAAATACCCCGAGCGCTACGGCATCGACACTCCGAGCTTCGAGGAGCTAATCAGCGCAAACAAAACGCCTGAAGAAGTATGCAAATATATCGGCGCGGACAGCCTCGAGTTTTTGGACGTGGATGAGCTAGTTAGCAGCATCGGCAGCGAGCGCAAATACTCGCTGGTTAGCTTTGACGGGGATTATTTTATCAAGTAAATTTGGCCTTTGCTGTTTCAAATTTGACCTATTTTGGCAAATTTGAACTCGTCAAATTTGAGCGACAAAACCCGCACCTTGAAAAAGCGAATTTTGTTTTTGATGCTTTTTGCCTCAAATTTGGATTTTTACAGATTTAAATTTGATGAAATTTGCGCTCGAAAATCGGCGAATCAAATTTTAAAATTTGATTTCGAGCGCCATACTGCGCAAAAATGAAAATATTTTATCAATATATAAGCAAACGTTGAATATAATTGCGAACTTTAACGTCACGGTAGCTCAGCTGGTTAGAGCGCTGGTCTCATAAGCCGGAGGTCGGGAGTTCAAGTCTCCCCCGTGACACCATAAATGCCCTATTTTTCGGTATTTAAACCGCCTCTTTTGCAGTTTCCCTTTCTTTGAATTTTTTCTTAAACTATGGTACGCTTTTGATAAAAAGCGGTACAATTTTTAAAACCTGCTATTTTACAAAAACATTCATATAAAATTGCTTTTGTTTTTCTTTGTTGCATTTTTAGTGGTACATTTAGTATGGGAGAGGTATTGAGGTATTGAGGTATTGAGGTATTGAGGTATTGAGGTATTGAGGTATTGAGGTAT
>CAUPZP010000032.1:0-8951 GCA_963516105.1 uncultured Campylobacter sp. | reverse complement strand
TGCCGTTACCAATAACCGCTCGGCATGGCTTAGCGAGCTAGCTAAAAAGGCGTTAGCAGTGCAATAAAGAGTACGGAGCAGGCCGCCACCTAACCAGCAATCTCCTTTTATCTTCGATGTTTAAATTTATAAAATCTATACCGAAAAGTTTCGTTAAATTTTCGCCCTTTAAAATTTGATCGGTTGCGCCAAATTCATATCCCAAGGGGCCGTTTAAAAGCAAGGTTTTATCTGCCACCGCAAGCGCGTGATCGGGGTGATGCGAGGTAAAGATCACGCATGTTTTTTGCTCGCTATTTAGCTTTTTGATTAGGCTTAAAACGGCGTTTTGATGAAAGACGTCGAGATAGGAAGTCGGCTCGTCCATGATTAGAATTTTGGGCCGTAATACTAGCGAGCGAGCTATAAGCACCAGCTGCATCATGCCGCCGCTTAGCTCGTCTACGTTTAAATTTAAATACTCTCTAACACCCGCAATTTGTGCAGCTTCCTCGGCCATCGCTCTATCCTCCGCGCTCGGCCTTGAAAACATACCGACGTTTGCGTTTACGCCCATTAAAATCAGATCTTTTACCTCAAAGCTAAAAGCGATATTTTCGCTTTGAGGCACGTATCCTACGAGCTTGGCACGTTCTTTGCCGCCAAGAGAAGCATGATCGCGGCCATCGATCAAAATTTGACCGCTTTTTGCTTTTAAGAGTCCTAAAATAATCTTTAAAAAAGTAGATTTACCTATGCCGTTTGGGCCCAAAATCGCAAGCGTTTCGCCGCTTTTTAGGCTAAGGCTCAAATTTTGCAAAATTTGCTTACGCTCGTATGAAAAGCTTAAATTTTCTACGCTTAAGACCATCTTTTGCCCTTTTTAACAATGATGATGCCGATCATAGGAGCGCCTATAAGTGCGGTTAGGATACTTAGCGGGATTTCAGCCGAGCTCACGCTTCTAGCTGCAACGTCGGTTAGCATCAAAAATATCCCGCCCAAAATCGCCGAAATCGGAACTAGCTGCGAGTTATCGGGGCCGTAAATCAGCCTCGTAACATGCGGCATTAAAAGCCCGACCCAGCCGATGATACCGGCGATGGCTACGCTTGCGGCCGTTATCAGCGTAGCAAGCACGATAAAGATAAAGCCTAAAAATTTACTCTCGCCCAAAATACTTGCATGTTCGCCGCCTAAGGATAAAATGTTTAGTTTCCAGCCCATTAGGCTCAAAAGCACAAGTCCGCTAACGCAAACGGGGGCAAGCGCTGCTACGTCGCTCCATGAGATGGCGCTTAGGCTTCCCATCAGCCAATATACGATGCTAGGCAGCTTTTCTTGCGTGTCGGCGATGTATTTGATGACGGAGATCAGCGCCTCGAATATCGCACCCGTGATGATACCCGCAAGCACCAGCATGAGCTTTGAGTTTTTGTTTGCCAAAACACCCAACGCGTAAGCTATCATGACGGCTAAAAAGCCGAAAACGAAAGCGCCTATTTGCGTGGCTACGGGACTACCGAAGGCTAAAATGCAAACCACTGCGCCAAATCCCGCCCCACTGCCTACGCCCAGGATATTTGGGCTTACCAAAGGATTTGCAAACATCGCCTGAAATATCACGCCCGCTGCACTAAGGCTGGCGCCTATCAAAAACGCCACTATCAGCCTAGGCAAGCGCAGGTCAAATATCAAAGCGTAAAGCGTCTCTTTGTCGTTTTGATAATAGTCAATTAGCCCGTCAATAGAAATCCTACCTGCAAGCAACGAAAAAATAACCGCAAAGACTAGCAAAAGCGATAAAAATAGATATTTTTTCATTATCTAAAAAGCTCGTAAAATTTACTCTCGCCGTTTAGGTCGAATCGTAAAATTTGAGCTATCTCATCGTCACTTAGATCGTAGTCGTAGAGGAGCTTGTAGCTCTTTTTCATCTCGTCTTTTAAATTTATATGCGCCTGCCCCGCAAGTAGCACGCTAAACCACGCCCAGCCCAGGTGCGATTCGCCCGTAGGCGGCTCCCACATATCTCCTCCTAGAGGCATTTTATAGACGGCTTTTTGCTTGACGGCTTTTACGTTTTTTAAAATTTTGTCGCTAAAAAAATCCCGCGGAGTTAGCTCGTCAAAGTTGCTAAGCAAGATAACGTCCGGATTTTGCGCGAGAATCTCTTCTTTATTTAAAATTCTAAATCCCGCAAAATTCGCCGCATTCTGCCCGCCACTAAGTTTTATCTCGTAGTCAAAATACGTCCCGCCTCCTGCGGCCTCGTAGCTTTTATCCCTGCCGAATATAAAAAGAACCTTCGGTTTTTTACTAAGCCCTTTTGCGAAATTTTCGATCTTAGCTCTTACCTCGGCTCTGTTTTGTAAAATTTGCTCCGCCTTTTGCTCTTTTTCGTAAATTTTACCTAGCATCCCAAACCAAAAAAGAGGGTCTTCCTCCGTACCGCTTAAATTTACCAAAGCTACGTTTAGGCCTACTTTTCGCAGCGGTTCGATGATCTTTTCGCCTCTCATGCCCCACTGCACGACAAGATCGGGAGATAGTTTTAGTAGCTCCTCGATATTTGGAGTAAAATCCTCTCCGATACCGCCTGCGGGGATACTAGCTGCGCCTTTGATCATTTTTCCCAGCATTCCGCGCTCGATGTTTTTCTTGGCTATCGGATGGACGGAGGCTAGGCGAGATACGTTGTTTTCGACGCTAAGAGAAAACGAAGCTAGCGGCACCGGAAACAGAGCTACGCTTTTAACTGAACCGTCAAAATGAAGTTTGTTTCCGCTTTGATCGGTAAATTCAAGCGCGCCCAGCATCGCTGCCAGTAGCAATAAAGCAGGTATGATTTTTCTCAAATTTGATCCTTAAATTTGTAAATTTTAGAGCTTTTGAGCGGGTCTGTTTAAAACCCGCTCGGCAAATTTAAATTTTAAAAGCTAGCCTTAAAGCCTAATTTGAAATTTCTGCCCGGATTTATTAGCGGGTTGCTAGCGCTTCTAGGCTGGCTGATTAGCTCGTAGCTTAGGCTTGGGGCATATTCTTTGTCAAAGATATTTTCGACGCCCAAATTTAGGCTAAAATCTTTTAAGAATCCTAGTTTGCCCAGACTCTTGCCAAAGTATAGATTATGCACGAAATATCCCGCTCGCTCACGCTCTACGCTATCATCTATACGCGTCTTTCTCGCCGCCCAGTCGCCGCTATACTCTATGTAAGAATTTGCCAAAAACTCCGGAGAATAAGAAACGGCCACGCGTCCGCTAAGCGGTGCGATCTCCGGAAGCGGTTTGCCGGTTTGTTTGTTTTTGCCGCGCGTGTAGGCGAGATTTGTTTTAAACTCCAAATTTGATAAAATTTTATAAGCAAGGTCAAATTCCGCTCCGCTTATCTTGGCTCTATTTACGTTTTGCGACTGATAGTAGGTCACGCCGCCGCTTTGCCAGTTTCGCTCGACGATCAGGTCTTTATAATCTCCCGTGTAAAATATCAAATTTGATCTAAGCGCCTTATCCGTATAGCGAAGTCCGGCCTCGTAGGTAACGCCTTTTTCGATATTTAGATCAGGGTTTGGCAGATACGCCTCGCTGCCTGAAAACGTAAGTATCGGAGCGACCTCGCCGCTCATAGGAGCCCTAAACGAAGTCGAGAAATTTCCTACAAACTCAAGTCCTCCGACAACGGGATAAATAAGCCCCAGACCATAGCTGGCTCTGCCGTCTTTTCTATCGTTGGCGTTTTCGTATAGGGCTTTTACGGCGGGGCTCATCGAGCTATCCATATCAAAGGACGTTTTTATGCGGTCGTAGCGTAAATTTGCGCTCAAAATCGCGTCGTTGCTAAACGCGTATTCAAGCAAGCCAAACCCGGCGACGTCAAGCTGTTTGGTTCTTAGCCTGTTGCGTACGCTAGGGCCTTTGTTTACGCTTTGATACACGCTATCCCAGTCCTCGTAATAAAAATCTACGCCGTAAGTTTGGGTTAGGCTGTCGCCTACGAATTTACCGATAAATTTGCCGCCGTAGACCTTCGGACCGTTTACGTAGTTATCGACTTGTCTAGGCGAAAACGAGCCGATGTAGGGCCTTATATTTAGGTGCGTATAAAGCTCTCTGTAATACAAGCTAGAATCTAATATAAATTTGTCGTTTATGTTGCCTTCGTAGTTTAGCGCTACGTATTTTTCTCTAAGAGGCGCTTCTTTTATGTATTTTTGAAAACCTTTTTTATTCGCCGTTCCGGGAGCGCCAACAGAGGTACCGACTACGCCGCGCTGCGACTCCGTATATCTGGTCACGAGCTCAAGCCTGTGAAAATCGGCAAAGCTATATCCGCCTTTAAAATCAAGACTTCGGTAATTATACCTTGTATTTGGGATTTTACCCGCCGGAGTGTCGTAGTCCTTGCCGTGTTTGTAGTTTAAGCCTAGCAATGCGTCAAACCCGTGTCCGACTATGCCGAGTTGTAAGCGGTTTTGCACGCCTTTGTTCGCGCTTTGATACTGGGTGCTAAGATAAGTGTCCGATAATGCCCAGTCGCCGTGCACGTCCCCGCTAGCTCTTTTGGTGACTAAATTTACTATGCCGCCAAAGGCATCCGTGCCGTAAAGCGTGCTAGCGGGACCTCTTATTATCTCTATCCTTTCGATTTGATCGGGCGTAAATATCGAATACTCAAACGCCGGCCTACCTCTAAATCTAAGCCCGTCTACGAACATTGGCACGCGGTAATCAGACGAGCTAAAGCCGCGCACGTTTACGGTACCTGAGTCCATCCCTTCGTTTACGATTGAAACTCCGGGCGCTTCGCTGATTAGCTCGGGTACGCTTTTGCCAAGCTTTCTTTCTATCGTCTCTTTATCTACTACCGAGACGCTTTTGCTTATCTCGTCTACGCTTTGAGATGATCTTTGCGCCGTGACGGTTACGCCTTCTAGTGATTTTAATTCTACTTCATTCTGTGCGGCGGCCAAAACGCCCGCAAGCGCTAAACTAAGCGCGATTTGCTTTTGCATTTAAACTCCTTTAAAAATTATTAACGGCAATTATACAGAAATATATAATGATTTTCAATGATTAAAAATAAGGTTTTTAGTAAATAATTTATTTTTAAATTTTAGCGATATTAGGGAGGATGTAGTCCTTCATAAAAATGTTCTAACAAAAATAGAAATAATTTTTGTTTAATTTATCGAAGTTTAAAAAGTAATTTTAAAATGTAATTTTACTTTAATAAAAAAGCAAAACAGTTTTTACTTTTACTTCATTAAATGGTTATACATCTCTTATGGAAGAATTCCAAAAACAAAGTTTTAGCACTATCTTAAGCGATAGTGCAGTAAGGTATTAGCCGGACAGGCAAATAGCCTGGCAGGTATTATAAAAATCAGCATAATTTTTATAAAATTAAACAACTGATTTTCATGCAATCTGCATACCAATACCTCAAAAAAAAAGTTGCTCATTAGCTTTTTGTTTGAGGTATTTAACCAGTTTGTGAATCCTATTTTAGTATGTCATTTGCGGTTTTTGTATCTACTTAAAAGATCTTACGATTATCTAAAGTTTTATGCTTCTAAGGTATTTTTACGCAGTATAAGGAAAAATCCACAAGGTTGGTTGTGGGAGTGGAAATATGCTATAATTATTAAAAGTCTAAAAGGATTAATATGCTAACCAAACTGGAACTATCCATAGAAAAACCTGATGTGCTCGCCAAGGTTAAGGAATTTTTAAAAAGCCTAGGCAATGATATCAAGGTAAAAGAAGAAAATATAACCAATAAAAAGCTAGAAGCGTTTAATAGCGTATGCGGTAGCGTTAAATTAAACATTCCAGTCGAACCCGAAGAACTAGAAGAAGCAAGAGCTAAAAAATATGTCTTTTAACATATTTTTGGACACCAATGCTTTAATAGACATCTTGGTCGATTATCAAACGCCGACTACATATGATAAAATAAGAAGCAATGCAAAGCCGGCATTAAAAACTAAAATATACATAGCCGAGCTTATAAAAAATAATCCCGACATAAAGCTATTTATAAGTACGACTACCATAACTAACGTATCTTTTATATTAACGAATAGGCAAAAAATAAGTAAAAGCCTAGTTGCTAGCCAAATTTTAAATTTACATAAACAAAAAGAGCTTTTTACGGTTGTTTGCGAAGGTGACATCATAAGAGAAGCTGCGTTAAATTATTGCATTCAAAACGACGCGGACTACGAAGATACATCCAATACTTCTGTGCCTTAAAACATAATTGTAAAGCTATAATAACTAACGATAAAAATTTTTCTGATATTGATATTAAGCTTATTAGAACTTATCAAGAGTCATAAGTTATGGGTTATAATTATTTAGAATTCGAAGATAGGCTTCAAAGCATCGTAGAAAATTTAAATGAGAGTAATTTTATATACGAGTTTTTATCTCTTTATGGACTGCCTAAAGCCACGATTTCAAAACTAAAACAAGGCACGAGCAATCTTTCAAACCTAGAAAATGTAAAGTACCTTAAAAATAAAATTTAGGCTCAAGATAAGTTAAGCGGATTCTCTCTTATCAATCTCAACAGTTTCTGATATAGGTCTTCCTGCGTAGTTTTAGTATTATATCTAAACTCTACTTCACTTCGCTCGTAGCTGCATGCAGAACACATTCTTTAAGATGAAGCAAGAAATTCTCTTTTTTAATCCCTTTAAATTTAGATAATCTATGTTTAGCATATCCCCGTCTGTTTACAGTAGCAAGACAAAGTCGCAGCTAAAAATTCTCAATGCCGTTTATATGATTTTTACCATTAGCTTCTTGTAAAGTAGCAAGCACAGCGTAGCTAAAATTCATTCTTTGAGTGTTTTGCCCTGTAGTGCTCTTTGGCTCAGTAGTCTACCAATCCGTCATAGGCTTTCCAGCAATCAGAATAAATAACGCTCTCATCCAATTCGCTCTTGTGCTTAGCTGAACTTCGTTTGCTACTAATAAGACGCACTCTTTTTGAGAAACTCCGATAGTATAGGTATTAGTTCGCTAGCAGAACAGTTTTTAACTATTTGGGTATAGACTTTGCCGTCTCTTTTAAGCATACCGTTCTGCTCACAGTAACGAGCGAAGCGAAGTTAAATACCGGAGTTTTATTTGCTGCTCCTCTACCTCTCTTACCTCTTACTCTTTTAGCTCCGTTCTGCTCGCAGTTACGAGCGAAGCGAAGTAAAAGTAGCTTTCGTCAATCTCAAAGCGAAGCTTCTAGGCGAGCTTGCAAGCTGGAAATCTCACCGCTAAATTTACTTATTTTTTCACATTCTTGAGACATAAGAATTCTTATTTCCCTAAAGATTTTACATAGCGTTACTTCTGAGATTTTAGTTAAATTCGATATCTTTGATGCTTCTATGTCTTCTGCAAAATACTTGAGAATTTCTCTAAATTTCTTCTCTGAAATTCGGGAACGGAATATATACTTATTTTTCATTGTGCTCATCGTAACTTACTGCTCCTTTGTGTGAGCTTAAGTTAAAGAGAGCCTTATTCTTTTCTAACATCAGAGCCAAAAGTCGCTCATAATTTTTAAAATTATTTTTATTTATTATAAAATCATATTGCATATCTATCTAGCCTACGAATGATTGTTTGATAGATAAAAATTAACTTAAAAATAGAAAATATTAACCTAAAAAACGCTATATAAAGATAATTCTAATAAAATATTAAGCTTAGAATGGGAATCGTTTTTTTAAGGTTTATTTAATTTTTGACTAATTGATATGTTCTAACTAAACATAATTTTATGTTTAGTTATGTAGAATGGACGCATTACAATCATAAGAAGCATATGTAAACAGGCTTTATGTGGTAAACTGCAGTACGTATGAAAAATTTTAGACTACAAAAAGTTAAGGGAAATTATTAAGAATACACAATATAAGGTATCTCTATGAATAAATTTTGAGAAAAGAACGACCAAGTTTGCATAGAAATAAAAATCATAGACTTAAATTCGGATATTTTTGAGACATTTCGTTAAAAAAGAAGGTGTCAAATAGTAAAAAATTAGTATTGAAATCATATCTCAATAATAAACACGAAACAAAAAGGAAAAAGTAATGACTTACCCGCTACTAGGCACGAAAATAGTGATAGACGAAGAAAAGGTTTTACGAGAGAAAAAGTATAAGCTAGACGTAATATACGAATATTTGGACAAACTAGCCGAGCAATGTAATTTGATTAGGATTGATAAAAATACCTTTCACGCGAAAGGCAATGAAAAAGATTTGGCAAACGTAGCCTTATTTGTTTGTAAATATGCAGTAGAAAACGAATGGCTAACAAAAAATATCAAAGAGTGGATTTGGATTAGCGAAAACTCTGGGAACGAAGATATGATGGCAAAATTTAAGAAAGAAAAAATAGGAGTTTGGGAGTGAATAGCGAAAATAAGGCTATTCATATGTCGACAAAAAATATCTACGCATCAGAAAATCTAACAGAATTTGACATTTAAAAAGTAGAAAATTTATGTCCAATTTTTATTCTATAATTTTATTAAATTTTTTAAGGAGTAAATATGGCATTGGCACTACCTACGATAGAGGAATATATAATACAAAGAGATAAGGAGTTTGGTTTTTGGTTAGTCTTTCATACTAGATACAATGATATATGTGCATTTGGAAAGCAATTAGAAAATGATCAATTTGATAATTTTGATAAAAAATACATAGATAATGAATCAAGAAACTATTTTTTAAATTTTATGAAAGAAAATTTTCCAACCATAAAATTAACCAACATTTTTGATTTGGTTGATCCTAGCATATTGACCTATCCGTATTTAGGTAGCATTGCAGTAGATTGTGTTCAAGGAGATGAGGCGTTTAATGCAATTAGCGCAATGTATGGCAATCCATTTGAAGCCGTTCCTACAAACCTATCAAATACTATAAATAGCTATAATAATCTATAAATAGA
>CAUPZP010000031.1:0-10608 GCA_963516105.1 uncultured Campylobacter sp. | reverse complement strand
TTTGTCACTAAAATATTCTACATTAACGATTATCGGAATTTTAGGTATTTTGATAAATGAAGTAGAAAAATTTAATTTCGTAAGTTGGAAATAGGGGTAGGTGGATTTTGGGTTAAATTTGGAAAGGGGTGGAATGAAAAAGTCAAATTTAGACTAAACTAGTAGTGAAGCTTTATGTGGCGGTTACGGAAATTTTGTATTTAAGATATATGCTAAATTCGCATATATAAATCATCATCAGACACCGATAAAAACGCGCTAAAAAGCGTTTAAGTTTTTGCTTGATTTAAGCAATAATTCACTACAATCAAATCTTAAATTTAGATTTTCAAGCTATCATTTCGCAAAAATTAAGGAAAATCATGCAACCTATTTTTACGACGCAAATCATAAAATTTAAAGGCGCGCAAAAAAGCGCCGTGGATGATATTTTGGTGCGCGAGATCAAGCTTGAGATCTATATAAACGGCAAGCGTTTCGGCGCACTGATGGCCACTCCGACCGATCAGGAGGCGCTGGCCGCAGGCTATCTAATCAGCGAAAATTTGATCGCAAGCCCTGAGGATATCGAGAGTATCGAGCTTTCAGACGATGCTTTAAGCGTGCGGGTAAAGGCTAAAATCAACGAAAAACGCCTCGAGCAGTTTGACGAGGAAAAGGTGATAATCAGCGGCTGCGGGCGTAGCTCGACGGCAAACATCGATCCCGAGGCTATGGCGGCACGCTCGATAAAGGGCGAGGTTAAGTTTTGCAAAGACGAAATTTTGCGCCAGATGGGGCAGTTTTACACGCAGTGCGAGCTTTACGAGATGACTGGCTGCGTGCACACGGCTAAGCTTTTCGTGAACGGAGAGCAGTTTTACATCGGCGAGGATATCGCTCAGCACAACACGATAGATAAAGCCGTCGGCAAGGCGGTACTAGCAGGAATGCAGCTACAAAATTCGTTTTTGATGGTGAGCGGGAGACTCAGCTCCGAGATGGTGGCAAAAGCCGTCATGCACGGCATCCCCGTGCTCGTCTCGCGCACGGCTCCGACTAGCCTTGGCGTCGTGATAGCGCGTAAATTTAACCTCACGCTATGTGGCTTTGCTCGCGGCGAAAACATAAATGTATATAGCGGCGCGGAGAGAATCTATGAGTGAGCAAATCCGCGAACTGATCGCAAAACTGCTAAATCCAAAGGGCAGGCTAGACTGCGGCGCGGCGTTTAAGATCGCCGCAAAGCTAGGCGTAGAGGTCGGGTTGGTCAGCGACGAGGCCGAAAAAATGGGCGTAAAGATCGACAACTGCGAGCTAGGGCAGTTTGGCGGGCTAGAAAATGGACGTGGCAAATACACCGTGATGACGCAGCTAAAGCAGATGACCGACGAAAAGAACAGAATCCTGTGCAAAGATGCTAGAGACGCAGCTGTGGGCGTGGGACTAAAGACGATCCGCTCGACGCTAAAAGACTATAAAATCGACGTAAAATACTGCCAGCTGGGGTGTTTTAAGGAGAAGAAAGGAAAAAAGATGAGAGTAAAAACCAAAACTTGGATAGAAAACGACGAGGGCGAGCTGATCTTTGGTAAGGGCAAAACCGAAGTCCTGGACGTCATCGCCGAGGTCGGCTCGATCTCAAAGGCCGCCGAAATCCTAGGCATGAACTATAAAAAATGCTGGAATCATCTGCAAATTTTGCAAAAAAATCTAAAAGAGGAGCTCTTCACCACCAAACAAGGCGGCGGCGAAAACGCCGGCACGACGCTAAACGAGCGCGCGCACGAGCTCATAAACGCCTATAGGCAGCTACAAAACGACATCGAGGACTTTGCGGATAAGCGCTTTAAGGAGCTGTTTTTAAAAAAAGACTGCGAGAAAAAGGACTCGGCCAAAGACGACAAAAAAGATAAAAAGAAATAAAACCACATCAATTTAAGGGAGAAAAAATGTATGTAAAACTAAACGATAGGGTCTATCTAAACAAAGATAAGATCACCAGAGTAAAGGTAGATAGCGTCCAAGACGGTATCAGGATCCGCTTCTACGAGGGGCAAAATCAAGTCGCTAAAAGCGGACGTTTCGAAACCGAAGCAAAAGCTATCGAGTGGCTAGAGAAAAATTTTATAAACAAATAATAAAATGGTCGTGAGCCTCTGTGGCTCGCGCTTCTGTGCTTTATCAAGCTAAATTTGCCGCTTTGCGGTTAAATTTAACTTGCTCAAATTTAATCTCCAAATTTACTAAATCATTTCCACCGCAAAAGCCCCAAATTTGCGAAAATTTACTATAATGACCGTATCAAATTTAAAGAGTAAAAAATGGCAAATTTAGACGAAATAAGAAAAAATATCATCCTAAAACCCGGCGTGCACTATTTTGATTACACCGCTTCGGGGCTTGCTTACGAGCCCGTAGAGCGCGAGATAGGCGAAATTTTAAAAACCTACGCCAACACCCACTCCGATAGTAGCTCTAGCGCGATCATCACACAGCGTCGCTACGAGGGCGCGCGCGAGAGCCTAAAAAAGCTGCTGGGGCTTGACGAGCGGTTTTATCTCATCGCCTGCGGACAGGGCGCGACGGCTGCGATCAAGAAATTTCAGGAGCTGCTTGGCATCTACTTGCCGCCTGCGACCAGAAGCGCGATCGGCGAGGCAAATTTACGCGCCGCACAGCTTCCGCTCGTGCTCGTTTCGCCCTACGAACACCACTCAAACGAGCTTAGCTTTCGCGAGGGGCTTTGCGACTACATGCGCGTGCCTCTTGGCGAGGGCGGCGAGATTGATCTGCTCATACTCGAGCGCATCTTGAAGATTAACTCAGGACGCCGCATCATCGGCTCGTTTAGTGCCGCCTCAAACGTCACGGGCGTCGTTAGCGACTACAAAAAAATCAGCGAGCTAATCAGAGCCGCGGGCGGCATCGTCGCCTTTGACTGCGCGGCACTGAGCTCTCACGCAAATTTAGACTGCGACTACTTCGACGCAATTTTCCTCTCGCCGCATAAATTGCTCGGCGGACCTGCAAGCTGCGGGCTTTTGGCGATCAAAAAGGAGCTGTTTAGCGGTGACGTGCCGACATTTGCCGCGGGGGGGACGGTCGCCTACGCTAGCCGCGAAGGGCACGTATTTTTGAAAAACCCCGAGCAGCTAGAGGAGGGCGGTACGCCGCCTATCATTGGGCTTATGCGGGCAAATTTGGCCTATGCGCTGCGAAACGAAGTAGGTTTTGAGAGGATAAGAAGCGCCGAGGACGAGCTTGCGCAGCTTTTTGAGAGCGAGCTAGCAGGCATAGACGAGATCATAAATTACGCTCCAAAGGGCGCGCCGCGGCTGCCGATAATCTCATTTAACGTGCGCGGCGTATCGGCGTATGATTTCGCCGCGAGCCTTAGCAACGACTTTGGTATCCAGACGCGCGCGGGCGTGATGTGCGCGGGGCCCTACGCTCACGATCTGCTGGGTATCAAGGAGGGGCGCATGCCAGAAAGTAAGCCCGGCTTCGTGCGCGTGAGCCTGCACTACACGCACACCGAGCAAGACGTGCGTTATCTGGTAGGTGCGATGAAATCTTGCATCAAAAAGCACCGCGAAATTTGGGGCGAGGAAAAGGCGATGTATGAGATGTTTGGCGGGAAGATTTAAATTTGAGCGGGTTAAATTTGACTCGCTAAAGCGTCAAATTTGAGCAAATCAAAAATTTGCGGTCAAATTTGAAAATTTACGCCGTAAAGATACGGGTCTGAGCGCTCAAATTTGATTAAATTTAAAATAATAAAAAGAGTAAAATTTAAGAGAGAAAAAGGGCGCAAAGCGCGCCCAAATTTGCGCAAGTAGAGTCAAATTTGACCTAAACGCGCGTAAAAATTAGTTTTTGCGTGTATTTGCGTCAGGCGTGAAAAGCGGCTTATCTAGCAGCTTAAAGTCGCCGATAAATTTCTGACCCTCTTCGCTCGTCGCCCACTCGATAAATTTATTTGCGTTTTCGATGTCGGCCTTAGCGCAGTGCTTCGGATTTACCGCGATTAGCGAGTAGAAATTCTTTAGATCGTTGTCGCCCTCGTTGATGATGACCATCTCAGGCGCGCCTTTTTTGGTGTCCTCGTACTTGATGTAGGTGCCGCGGTCGGTGAAAGTAACGCCCTTTTGCTCGGCTGCCGCGTTGATAGTGGCTAGCATGCCTTGGCCTGTTTGCATGTACCAGCCGTCTTTTTCAGGTACTTCGCCGTTGATTTTCTTCCAGATACCTTTTTCTTTGTTGTCGGTGCCTGATTTATCGCCGCGAGAGAAAAATTTGATATTCTCTTTTTTGATCAGCTCAAAGCTCTCTTTTATGTCTTTGCCTTTAAATTTATCCGCGATCGATTTATCGGCGATGACGACGAAGTCATTGTACATTACGGCTTTTCTCTCGACGCCAAAGCCCTTTTCTACGAATTCTTTCTCAACTTTTGGCGAATGCACGAAAAGTATGTCCGCATCGCAGTTTTCGCCTAGTTTTAAAGCTGCTCCAGTGCCTACCGCCGTCCATTTGATATCGACGCCGGTTTTTGCCTTATACGCAGGATAGATCGCGTCCAGCAGCCCCGTGTTATCGGTGCTGGTCGTGGTTGCCATGATGAGTTCGCTATCGCCCGCAAACGCCAAAACGCTCGCAACTAGCGAGCCTAATATTACTTTTTTCATTTTTCTCCTTTTTTAAAAAGTATGCTATTATAGCACATTAAACTAACCTTAGAAATATGCGGAGAAAGAATATTTGGATTTTTTACTAAACGGATTTTTGGAGGCCTTTAGGCTGCTCTTTAGCGGCGACGAGGAGACGTATTCGGCGATCAGGGCGACGCTTTACACTTCGAGCGTTTCGATATTTTTTGCGATTTTAGTCGGTTTTCCGCTAGGATTTACGCTGGGATTTTACGATTTTAAAGGGCGTAGGATTTTGAGACTGCTCAGCGATACGGCGCTTGCGATGCCGACGGTTGCGATCGGGCTTATTTTGTATGCGTTTATCACGCGAAACGGCCCGTTTGGAGAGTTTGGGCTGCTTTTTACACTAAAGGCCGTGATGTTGGGGCAGTTTGTACTGGCTCTGCCTATCATCATCTCGCTAAGCGCTAGCGTCGTGGAAAATATGGACAAAAAACACTATCTAACCATCCTAAATTTACGCCTGAGCGCGCCTAGGCTCGTTGGCTGCGTGCTTTACGAGCTGAGGTATGCTCTGATGGTGGTTGTAGCGACGGCGTACGGGCGTATCGTGGCTGAGGTCGGCGTCGCGATGATGATCGGCGGAAATATCAAATATTTTACCCGCACGATCACGACTGCAGTGTCGCTGGAGACGAACAAGGGCGAGTTTGCGATGGGTATAGCGCTGGCTTTGGTGCTCATCTTTATCGCATTTGTGGTAAATTTGGCGATACACGCGCTAAAAAGGCTTGATAGATGAAATTTGATAAATTTAAAAAATTTACGCTCGTAAAAAACGGGCTGGTCGCGTCAAATTTGAGCCTTTTGTTTAAATTTAACGGTAAAGGCGCAAAGTGATAAACGTTAGAAATTTACGCCTAAACTACGGCGCAAGCGAGATTTTAAACATCCCGCGCCTTGATATCGACGTTACCAAAATCACCGCGCTAACGGGTAGCAACGGCAGCGGCAAAAGCACGCTGATGCGTGTGATGTCGTTTTTACAAAAGCCAAGCTCGGGCGAAGTGCGGCTGTGGGGGAGCAGCACGCCGGGTCTAAATTTGCTGCGCGACGTTAGCGTTTTGCTACCAGAACCCGCGCTTTTAAAACGCTCCGTGAGGGAAAATTTTAAAGCCGTTTTAAAAAGCCGCGGAGTGCTAGCGGAGTTTAACGAAAGGGCGAGCGAGGCGTTAAATTTGGTCGGGTTTGACGAGAATTTTTTAAACAAGCGCCACTTTGAGCTAAGCTCGGGGCAGACGCAGCGCGTTAGCTTTGCGTTAAATTTGGCGCTTAGATCGCGGCTATATCTACTCGACGAGCCGACAAATAGCGTGGATGTGGGCACTTCAAAGCTTTTTGGCAAGGCGGTGCTTTACATGCGGCAAAGATACGGCTGCGGTTTTGTGATCGCTAGCCACGACGACAAATGGCTAACCGCCATCGCCGAAGAAAACGTCTTTTTGCACAAGGGGCGCGTGTGTGAATTTGAATACAAAAATATATTCGACGCGCGAGACGGGGTTTTGAAATTTGACGAAAACGCGGGCGTAAATTTGCCGCAAAATTTACGTAACGCCGTAAAGATCGCCGTAAATCCAAGCAAAATCATGCTAAGCAAAACTCCTGTCGATGGGTGCTTGAGCGGTATCTTGCACTCAGTTTCGCTCTATCTTGGCAAAGAGCTTTTGGTGAAAATCAAGGTCGGCGACTTTTTGATTAAAACGCTGGCGCCCAATTCGCAAAATTTTAGCGTCGGCGAAAATATTTATTTTAAATTTGACGAGGAAGCGTTTTTGGGGCTTGAGTGAGTCCCGAAATTTTGCAAATTTTGCTTCAAATTTTAAATTTAGACTCGTTTAACGCCTGTTAAAAGAGTCTAGTTAAAAGTAAATATCAAAATGAAGCGTTAATGTGAGATATATGCGGAAATTTCATATTTATTTTATCCCCTAAAATTCGCCGTATACAATATGCAATCAAGGCATATTTAAGCATATATTAATTTTTTTAATTTATTTTTTTTTAAGTATAAGAAATAAGCCAAAAAGTAGTATAGTTTCACAATCGAGAAAAATCTCAAAAAATAGATGAAAATGATAAAGGAAAGCGATGACTAGCAAGGGCGAATTTGCGGCGGGACGAGGACTTTACTACTCGCTTTTTTCGCGTTTTTTCGTTTTTAGTCTAAGTGGCGATAGATTTACCGGCCTAAATGCGATGCTAGGACTTGCCGCAGCTCACGCTCTAAACGAAGAATCAGCCGCTGCGATAATGCATATACAGGCAAAATTTGACGAGAAAAATCCTAAAAATTTAGCTGATGAGTTTGATGACATTTTCCACGCTCCGCCAAGCCCGCTTAGAAACTCGCTGTCGTACTACGACGAGGGTTACGAGGTCGGGCATGCTTGCGCGAAAGTGCGTAAAATTTTAGCCCGCACGGATATTAGACGCGACGAGTCTAAATTTAAAGAAAACGAAGACAATGTAGGCTTCGTGTTTGCTCTGATGAGCGAATTTATCGCGCACGAGGGCGAGCTGGAGCTATACGGCGAGCTTGAGGAACAGCTTTTTAAAGAGATCATAAATCCAAACATCGATGAATTTATAAATAACCTTTTTAATCACGAAAGCAGCGAAATTTACAAGGACGTAGCGGTGCTACTGCAAGGATTTATCGAGTTTGAGCGCGTAGTTTTAAGCGCGCCGCGTCCTATAAATCAAGGCGAAAACAAAAAGACTTTGGATGGAGTTTCAAGATCCGAAGCCATAAGAAGACAAAAAAATCGAGTGAGAAAGATAAAAGCCATGGAGGAAGAAAATGCAAAAAAATAGGCGAGAATTTCTAAAAAAAGCCGGCATCGCTGGCGCGGTAGCGGCTACGGCCGGAGCCATAACGGCTACGGCATCAAACCTAAAATACGGTAAAAGTAAAAAGACCGAGGTGCTTTATAAAAGAAGCAAAAACTGGGATCTATACTACGAACAAGCGAAATAATAAAATTTAAGAAAGGATGAATATGTCTGAGGCAAATTTGCGTCTTATGTCCAACTCAAACGCAGTCGGGCGAAGATCGTTTTTAAAAATGGCCGCACTAGCGGGCGTTGCGGGTAGCATGAGCGGACTGGCTGCTAGCGGCGTAACTAGAAGCGCGACCAAAGAAGAGATGGCAAATCCGTTTCCAAACTCTAAAATCGTAAAAACCGTTTGCTCGGTTTGCTCTGTAGGATGCGGAGTGCTAGCCGAGGTAGAAAATGGCGTTTGGGTACGCCAAGAGGTAGCTCAAGATCACCCGGTGAGCGCGGGCGGTCACTGCTGTAAAGGCAGCGACGTCATCGATATGGTGCGCTCTCACTGCCGCGTGAAATATCCGATGAAAAAAGTCGGCGGAAAATGGAAACGCATCAGCTACAAAGACGCGCTTGACGAGATCGGCGCAAAACTAAAAGCATATCGCGAGAAAAATCCTGAACAAGTGATGTTTCTAGGCTCAGCAAAAGATAGCAACGAGCAGAGCTACTATATCAGTAAATTCTCTGCGATGTTTGGGACGAACAACCTAGATCACCAAGCTAGAATTTGACATAGCGCAACAGTCGCCGGTGTGGCGAATACGTGGGGTTATGGAGCTATGACTAATCACCTTGGAGATATCCAAAACGCGAAGTCTATCTTTATAATCGGCGCAAATCCGGCCGTAAATCACCCGGTAGGTTTTAGGCATTTTCTAAAGGCGAAGGAAAATAACGGCGCGAAGCTGATCGTGGTCGATCCAAGATATACAAGAACTGCGGCTAAGGCTGATTATTTCGCTCAAATTCGCCCAGGCACGGACATACCTTTCATGTACGGCATGATGAATCTCATCTTTGAAAACGGCTGGGAAGATAAGAAATTTATAGACGACCGCACGTACGGTATCGATGAAATCCGCAAAGAGGCCGCAAAATGGACTCCTGAAGTGGTAGAAGACGTAACTGGAGTACCTGCTGCGACGCTAAAAGAGATAACCGAAGTTTTTGCTAAAAACCGCCCGGGATCAGTTGTTTGGGCGATGGGTCTAACTCAGCACACCATAGGCAGCTCAAATACTCGTATCGCTCCAATCCTGCAACTAATACTAGGAAATATGGGCGTAAGCGGCGGCGGCTGCAACATCTTGCGCGGTCACGATAACGTTCAAGGCGCTAGCGATATGGCAAACGCCCCTGATAGCCTGCCTGGATACTATGCTAAAAACGAAGCTACGTGGAAATACTTTGCCAAAATGTGGAAAGTAGACTACGAGTGGCTACAAGGAAATTTCGTAAAACCTGAATGGATGTTTAAGCCAGGGTTTACTCTAGCTCGCTGGTGGGCTGGCGTACTTGACGGCAAAAACGGCAACGACCCAATTGAAAATGCAGGCGATAGCCTAAAAGCACTTGTGGTTATCGGTAACGGTATAACTTCAACAGCGCAACAAGTAAAAGTACAAGAGGGCCTTGACGGGCTTGAGCTTTTGGTACTGCTTGATCCTTTTGTAAACGACGCCGGCGTTATAACTAATAAAAAAGACGATGTCTATATACTGCCTGCGGCGACGCAGTTTGAAACCAGCGGTACGGTCGTAGCCACAAACCGCAGCGGCCAGTGGAGAAGCCAGGTTGTAGAGCCTTTGTTTGAGAGTATGCCGGATCACGAAATTTTATTTGAGCTTGCAAAGAGAATAGGCTTTTACGACGAGCTAACTCGCACGATCAGAGACTCTGAAGGCAAGATCGAGTGGCCAGAAGCCGCTACTCGCGAGATCGCTAGCATCGTAAAAAGCATCGGTTTAACGGGCTGGACGCCGGAGCGCCTAAAACGCCATCAAGCTAACTGGGATAAATTTGACGAAAAAACGCTAATGGGCAAAGAGGGCACCGAGGTAGCGGGCGAATACTACGGCTTGCCGTGGCCTTGCTGGACGGAAAAGCACCCTGGTAGTCCAAATTTATACGATATAAACAGACCGGTAATGCAAGGCGGTATGGGCTTTAGAAACCGCTTTGGCCTAGAGCATAACGGCGTAAATCAGCTAGCTGGCGACGGTAGCGCGCCTGTAGGCGGCGCTCAAAGCGGCGGATATCCGGAGATCAAAAAAGATAACATCGAAAAGATACTAGGCATCACGCTAACGGATGAAGAGCGCGAAAAAATGGGCGCTACTTGGGCGACCGACGGCAGCGGTATAATCGCCGAAAAATGCATGGAAAAGGGCATAGCTCCGTACGGTAACGCAAGGGCCAGAGCGGTAGTTTGGACATTTGTCGATCAGATACCGCAGCACAGAGAGCCGTTACATACGCCTCGCCAAGACCTTGCGCAGAAGTATCCGAGCTTTGAGGATAAGCCAAACCACTACCGCGTATTTACGAAATACAAGAGCTTGCAGCTAAGTAAAGACTTCTCAAAAGAGTTCCCGATAAATTTGACCACGGGACGCCTTGTAAACTTTAGCGGTGCTGGCATGGAAACGCGCGCTAGTATGTATCTATCTCGCATCACGCCTGAGATGTTTGCAGATATCCACCCTGAGCTTGCGGCTAAACACGGCATTAAAAACTGGGATTTCGTATGGATTCATTCGCCTGAAGGCACGAAAATCAAAGTACGAGCTAGAGTCGTACCGTCGGTTAAACCAGATACTATATTCTTGCCGTTTCACTGGGCTGGATACATGCAGGGCGTCGATATGACGGGTAATTTCCCTGAGGGAACAAGACCTTTCGCGGTAGGCGAATGCGCAAATACCGTCACTAACTACGGCTATGATATAGTCACTCAAATCCCAGAAACAAAAAGCGGTCTATGCCGCATAGAAAAGGCGTAAAATGAGCGAATTTAACGATAATAATAGACTTAAATTTTACTGCGACGACGATAGATGTATCGACTGTAACGGCTGCG
>CAUPZP010000030.1:0-13603 GCA_963516105.1 uncultured Campylobacter sp. | reverse complement strand
CGTAAGAGTGGGATTATACCCAAAATTCCTTTAAGAAATTTAAATTTGATACGTCACGCGGCAAAACACAAAACGAATTTAAAATACAATCTTGAAAATAACTTAAATTTTAGATTTAATTAATATTTTTAGTCCTATAATTTCACTTAGATTTATTATCTTAAATCAAGGAGTAACGATGAAGATAAAGTTTCTCGCCTCTGCGGCGGTAATAAGCGCGATGTTTTGCGCAAATGCGTTAGCTTGCACGACTATTTTGGTTGGAGAGGGAGCCTCAGACGACGGCTCTATGTTGATAGCTAGGAGTGCCGATAGCAAGGCGATAAAGGCGCAAGTGTTTTTGATACATCCGAAAAAAACCAATCAAAAAGGCGTCCACAGCTCAAAGGCGCACGACGGGGCGAATGATTTTACATATCCGCTGCCGAAAGAGGGCATGAGATACACGACGATAGCAAACTCCCACACCAAGCTTCACGGCGCTGTCGGCTACAATGACGCGGGCGTTGGCATCAGCGGCACCGAGACCATCTACGCTAAAGATGAACTGCTAAAAATCGACCCGTATAACGAAGCGACGGGCATCACGGAGGACGATATCCCAGACGTCTTACTACCTAGGATGAAAAGCGCGGCCGAGGGCGTGAAGCTGCTCGGCGAGATCGTGGAAACTACGGGTGCGGGAGAGGGTTTTGGCGTAGTGTTTGTCGATAAAAACGAGCTTTGGTACTTTGAAACGGGCACCGGCCATCACTGGATGGCGGTTAAGCTACCAAAAGACGAATACTTCGTCTCCGCAAACCAAGGCAGACTACAAAACTACAAAGAAAACGATCCAAATTTCATGGGATCGAAAAATTTAATCAAATTTGCCCAAGATAACGGCGCCTACGACCCGGCAAAAGACGGCGAATTTCAGTTTACGAAAGCCTACACCAGAGACGATGAGAGAGATATGACCTACAACTATCCGCGCGTTTGCTGGGTGCAGCAGATGTTTAATCCCGAGCTAAAAGACAAGCAGACCCTTGACGGCGGCAACTATCCGGTATTTTTAAAACCGGCTAAAAAGCTAAGCGTACAGGATCTAAAAAACGCTCTCAGATCCCACTACGACGGCACTGCATACGATAACTACGCGAGTAAAGACGAAAATCAAAAAAATATCTACCGCGCCGTGAGCGTCTTTAGAACCTACGAGTCGCACGTTATGCAGGTGCGCCCGTGGCTACCTCAAGAGATCGGCAGAGTGACCTACGTGGCGCTTGGTATGTCGGAGCTTGGCGTTTATTTGCCGTATTACTATGGCCTCGACAAATTTATCGACGGCTACGACAAGGGCTCGTATAAGGCAGACGACGAGTCGATTTATTGGACGTATAGAAAGCTACAAACTCTCGTGATGATGGATTACGATAAGTATTCGCCTGTCGTGAAAAAGACATACAAGGAGTTTGAGGACGCACTCGCGGTCAAGCAGGCTAAATTTGAGGACGAATACGTCAAACTCTACAAAAAAGACAAAGCCAAAGCAAACAAGCTACTAAACGAATTTTCGACGAATATGATGAAGGAAGCCAAGGCTCTAACGCAAAATTTGACGAATGAAATTTTCACGATGCTAACTGATGACACCGACGCCAAGCTAAAATCGCTAAACAAAGGCAAAAAAGACTAGGCAAATTTAAGGGGCGGGCTGCGGCCTGCCTCAAATTAGCCTAAATTTGATAAAAACTTCTTGATTTATTTTTTAAAAATCTTTATAATACGGCTCAAATTTGACCCCAAAAGGATGAGCTTAATGCCTTGCCCCATGCCTGAGACTCTTTAATCTTAGCAAAAAAACTGCAAACGACTTTAAAAAAACAGCCAAATTTTTAAATAATTTCACGTTTTTAAACATTAATATAAATTTATTTCTATCGCCGCGCAGGGCGCATTGCAACTGCATTTTTAAAAACAAAGCGAAGCAGCGTCTGAAATTTGGACGAAATTTATTTAGTAGAGTTTTTTATAAATTTTATTTTAGTTTGAGAAAAAGCGGTTGCCACCCGCCGTTTCTAAGCCCGCTCTTTTGAGCGACTTTGAATGAGCTTAAAATTTAAAAATAAAAAATCAAAATTTAAAGGAATCAAAATGATAAAAAGTTATGTTACGGGTTTCCCGCGAATCGGAGAAAAAAGAGAGCTAAAACGCGCGCTTGAGGGTCTTTGGGCCGGCAAAGAGGGCTTTAGTGAGGAGAATTTGCTAAGCGTCGCTAAAATGCTAAAAAACAGACACTGGCAGTACCAAAAAGACGCCGAAATTTCGGCCATCAGCGTAAATGATTTTTCATTTTACGATCTTATGCTTGATAGCATCGTCGCATTTGGCGCCGTACCGCCTAGATTTGCAAATTTGAGCGGACGAGAGCAGTATTTTGCCTGCGCGCGCGGCAACAAAACGGGCGTAGCGATGGAGATGACGAAGTGGTTTAACACAAACTACCACTACATCGTGCCTGAGCTTAGCGCCGAGACGACCTTTAAGCTCGATGCATCAAAAATCATCAGTGAATACGAAGAGGCAAAGGCTGCGGGCGTAAAAGGCAAGGTAAATTTGATCGGACCTATCACGTTTTTGGCGCTTTCAAAGACCACCGACGGTAGCTGTCCGTTTAAAAACCTAAACGCTCTAGTCGCCGAATACAAAAAGCTTCTTGAGCTACTTTCAACGCTTGACGATGAGATTTTGGTGCAGTTTGACGAGCCGATTTTCGCGACCGATAAAAACGAAGATATCCTACTTAGCGTCATCGGCAAAGTATATAACGAACTAGCCGAAGCCGCCGGCAACGTAAAAATCTTATTTATGACGTATTTCGAACACGCGCTAAAAGCGGTCGCCGAGGTAGCGAAAACTAAAATTTACGGCATCGGACTTGATTTCGTTCACGGAAAAAGAAATTTCGAAGCGCTTGAAGCTATCAAAAACAGCCACTTAACGCTATTTGCAGGCATTATCGACGGAAGAAATATCTGGAAAAGCAACATCGACGAAAAGGTAAATTTAGTCCGCGAGATCAGCGAAAAAATCGGCGGCAAAGATTTCTACGTCGGACCTAGCTGCTCGCTGCTCCATGTGCCTTATACCCTAAAATACGAAGAAAAACTAAACTCCGAGGTCAAAAGTTGGCTGAGCTTTGCCGTAGAAAAACTAGACGAGATCAAAATCATAACCAAACTAGCTAACGGCGCAGCGCTAAATGCGGCGGAGAGCAAAATTTACGAAGAGAACAAAGCTGCGGTTAAAACCCGCACAACGTCAAATTTGATCCACTCCTCAAGCGTGCAAAACCGCGTGAAAAATCTAGTCAAATTTGAGCGCGAAGATAAATTTGAAGAACGCATCAAAATCCAACGCGAAAGCCTAAACTACGGCATCCTACCAACTACGACGATAGGTAGCTTCCCGCAAACCGTCGAGCTAAGAGTGCTTCGCCAAAACTTCAAAAAAGGCGAGATCGACGCGGCCGCTTATGAAGCAGGTATCAAAAAATACATCGACGACTGCGTCAAATTCCAAGAAGATATCGGCCTAGACGTGCTGGTCCACGGCGAGCCTGAGCGTAACGACATGGTCGAGTATTTCGGCGAGCAGATCGAGGGGTATGCATTTAGCGAGAACGGCTGGGTACAAAGCTACGGCAGCCGCTGCGTGAAACCGCCTCTACTTTTTGGCGACGTGAGCCGTCCAAAAGCGATGACAGTCGAGTGGATGAAATACGCCCAAAGCCGCACTAGCCGCATAATGAAGGGCATGCTAACTGGTCCTGTAACCATGCTAAACTGGAGTTTTGTGCGCGACGACCTGCCTCGCAGCGAGGTGGCTAAGCAGCTTGCGCTTTGCATATTTGATGAGATCGCAGACCTGCAAAATGCCGGCATCCGCATTATCCAAGTGGACGAAGCGGCGTTTAAAGAGGGCTATCCGCTACGCGCCGAAAACATCCCTGCGTACGAGAAATTTGCGGTCGATTGCTTTAAGCTCTCCGTTAGCTCTGCCGAGCCAAAAACTCAGATCCACACGCATATGTGCTACTCCGAGTTTAACGACATTATTAAGACGATCGAGGCGATGGACGCCGACGTCATCAGTATCGAGACCGCTCGCAGCGGCAACGAACTGCTAAAGATATTTAAATCCGTCGGCTACAAACAAGAAGTCGGCCCCGGCGTCTACGACATCCACAGCCCGCGGGTTCCTAGCACCGACGAGATCGTGCGCCAGATCCGCGCGCTGCTTGAGGTTCTGCCGAAAGAACAGCTCTGGATCAACCCGGACTGCGGCCTAAAAACGCGCAAATGGGAAGAGGTCGAGCCAAGCCTAAAAAATATGGTCGAAGCCGTCAAAATCGTAAGAAATTCATAATTTCGACCGCTTGCGACTCGGATAAATTTGCCGCTTTTGCCGCTTAAATTTGCGGCCAGAGCGGTTTTTGTCCGCTAAATTTTGGGCGATGATTTTTAAAACCCGCTCAAATTTGACGCGGAGTAAATTTGTCGGTCGCGATCAAGCAAAATTTATCTGCGCACGCGTCGTAGCAGCGTAAATTTAACCGCAAACGGCGCTGTTTTCTACATTTTAAATTTGGAAATTTCATGCTAAAAGAAAAAATTTTAAACAAAGAAAAGGGGCTCGTGCTCTACGGGCTAACGCCGCCAAAGGCCGAATTTGACGAAGCCAAGCTACGCGACATCTCGAATCGCTGGACGGGCAGGATAGAGAGCATAAACGCTGACGGGATCGTACTTTACGAGGTGCAAGACGAGAGTGAGAGAAACGAAAGCGAGCGGACGTTTGAGTTTAGCGGCACGCTAAGTCCCGAAACCTACTACCGCGACTACCTAAACGTCGCGACGCCAAGCGTTTTTTACCGCGTGGCTAGCGGCTACGATGATGATGGATTTCGCGCGGCCCTAGCGGCTCAAAGCTCAAATTTAAACGTGCTCGTCGGAGCGACGTCTAGCTCGCAAAAAGTGCGGCTAAATTTGGCTCGCGCGTACGAGATCGCGGGCGAATTTGAAAATTTGGCCGTTGGCGGCGTGTGTATCGCCGAGCGTCACGCCAAAAAGGGCGACGAACCGCAAAGAATGCGCGAAAAGATCGCGGCGGGAGCGAAGTTTTTTATCTCGCAGGCCATTTTTGACGCGCAGATGACGCGTAAATTTTTAGAGGACTGCGCGGCAGCAAAGATAACCGAGCCGATATTTCTCACGTTTTCGACGGCGGGCAATCCAAAAACGCTAGAGTTTATCAAGTGGCTGGGCGTTAGCGTGCCTAGCGCGGTTGAGGCGCGTCTAAACGCTAGCGAGGACTATCTGGCGCAAAGTTGCGAGATCATCAAGGAAATTTGGCGCGAGCTAAAGAAATTCGGCGACGAAAACGGGCTAAATTTGAGCGCGAACATCGAAAGCGTGATGGCTAAACGCGCCGAGATCGAGGCGAGCCTAGAGCTAGCTCGCGAGTTTAGGCAAATTTAGGAGAAAAAATGGCAGATACGGACGAGCTCTACGCCAAGGCAAAACGCGCCAACGCACTCAAAAAAGTCGTGCGCGTAGCTGCCGTCCTAACCGCCGCGCCAGCCCTTTTTGTGATAGTGAGCGCACTCCTAAACGGCGAGCTTTACGAGCCTTTTAGCTACCTTTTTATCGGCGCCGTGGCTATTCTTTTTGTCGCTCCTTCGATTTACGGATTTATAGCAAATTTTTATGCAAAACCGGCGGAAACTCCAAACGAAAATGCTCAAAATTTCGTCTCTAGCAAGATTGCCGCCGAGCTGAGCGAGCTAGAAAGTGAACGCGTAAATTTAGTACCACCGTCAAAAAAGCAAGCCTAATCGCCCTTGCGGTAGGCGTTTGCGTAGGCGCGGCGATAACGTATTTTCTAGACGCGATTTTCGGCGTGACGCTTGGCGCTATCTCTTACGCCGCGACGACCAGCCTTTTGACTGCGTCTAAAAGGCGAGAATTTAGGGCAAATTTTAAACGTCAAATCATAGAAAATATCGTGAAAAAGCACGGTCTTAGCTACGATAAAGACCGTGGACTGGGGCTTGATGACTTTTTTACGATTTATGATTGTACGGTGCACCAGTGGAGCAGCGAGGATCTGGTGGAGGGCGATATAGATGGCGTTAGCGTCAAATTTAGCGACTTTTACGCGGCCAAAAAGGTGAAAAAGAAAAACAGCACCGAGACGGTCGTGCTATTTCGAGGCGTGCTTTTTAAGGCCGATTTTAACAAAACCTTAAGCTCCATAACTCAAATTTCGCATGTAAACTCAAGAAATTTAGCAATCTACGGCAAAAAGGCGAATATGGACGACGTGAGATTCAAGGAGATATTTGACGTCTATACGACCGATCAGATCGGCGCCAGATACGCGCTTAGCCCGGCGCTAATGGAAAAATTTACCCAGCTTTGTCTAAGACTAGACGCGCCGGTAAACGCCGTTTTAAAGGATAGCCAAATCTTTATCGCAGTAGAGACCTGGCGCGACGACTTTGAGCCGCAGCTTGGCAAATCGCTAACAGACGAAGCGACGATAACCGCCTACGAGAGCGAGTTAGAGAGCTTTACGCAGATAGTAAAAGAGCTAAATTTAAACCGCAAAATTTGGTAAGTTTTACGAAAATTTAACCCGGTATAGCATAAATAATTTCTAAACACCAAAGCATTTTTGTAGTATAATCGCCCTATAAATCCACACAAAGGAGTCGTCATGAAAAAGTTGATTTTCGCGATCTTTTTGGCGTGTTTTGCGTTGTCTTCGGCGCAAGGCGGCCAGGAGTACGGCGATGGATTGAGAGCCGTATCCAGAGGAGAGTGGGCTAACGCGGTGCAGTATTTCACGGCAGCTTGTTATAACTATAACGATAACGAAGCAGGCTCGTGCAAAGAGCTTGGCGTGATATACGAGTACGGCAAGGGCGGTGCGGGCCCTCAAAGAGTGAAAAAAAATGACGCTCTCTCAAAGCAAGCTTACGCGCAATGCTGCAAAAAGAGCGGTGGCCTCATGAGAGAGTGCTGCAAAAAGGTCGGCAAATAATCGCGGCTTGTTCTGGGCACTAGCTTTAAGTATGCGGCCGCTTGTAAAGGCCAAATTTGACTTATCAAGCGGTTCGCATATCCAATTTATTATTTGGCCAACTCTGGCTCAAATTTATCAAATTTACTTTTTTGGCGCCATTTTGTGCGCCAACTTGCAAATTTTATATTTGAGGGTTTAAATTTACCGAGCTTTTGGGCTTTTACCAGATTAAATTTTGCTTGGCGGCCTGAAGTACTTTTTCTAGCTTCTTATTGTTTTTGCCGTATTTTTCAAGATATAGCCGCTGCTGTTCGTTGAGTGCTTTAAAAATTTGTGCTCGCTCTTCGCCGCCCGTCATCTCAAGCAGTATCTGCGCCCAGTTTACAGGATAACTAAGATAGTATTGCCCTATTCCCGCAAGAGTTTTTTGCATTCGCTTGGCGTCATAGTTTAGATTGTGAACGGGGTAGGTCGGGATGATTTTTAGTGTTTCTCGCTCCGCTATTTCGCAGGAGATCAGTTCTTTTGCTAGCTCGATACGTATTTTTAAAATTTCTTTGATCTGATCGTTTGTGTAGCGATTTGACTTGCTTGAATTTTCTTTTTGCATGATTATAAAATGCCTTAAAATTTAAAAACCGAGATCCAAAAGCAGAGATTTGTCGTCAAATTTTGCTTTGCGTTTTGTCTGTTTTTATGATCTTGTCGGTTTGTGTAATTTTATACCGCTTATTTCTCGCAGTCCTTTGCGGTTAGCTTTACTTTACTAAAAAGCGCGCCGTTTGGTATACGGTAGTTCATTACGATACTTTTTGCTTTTTGTAGCACCATAAGAGTATTTTGATCAGAGCAAAAATCCTCCACCAAAAGCTCTTTCATAGTAGACGTAAATTCTTTTTTATATTCGTCCGAGATAGCTTCCCAGTCTATGTTTTGTGAGTTTTTAAAGACGTATTCGTAGGTGATTATCTCGTCTTTGCAACTTACTTCGGTAACCTTTATGTTATCGTCTTCTATTTGATTTAGCGCTGATTTGGCGCCGATGGTGGCTAGTCTTAGATACGGACTGCACTCGGCTCCCGCTAGACTCAAAGCCAGTGCACAAACGAGACAAATTTTTCTCATCTCTTCGGCGTTACCAACATATTTACGTAGCGGCCTTCTAGTAGCGGCTCTTTATCGCGGTCAGAGACGTCTTTTACCATCTCCCAGACTTTTTGTAGCATCGCGACGCCCGCTTCTGGGTTGCTCATCTCGCGACCTTTTAAAAATACGCGAAATTTGACGTGTTTGCCGTCTTCTAAGAACTCAAGCGCGTGTTTGACTTTGTAGTTGATGTCGTTTTGAGCGATTTTGACGGAGAGTTTGATCTCTTTGACTTCGATCGTTTTTTGCTTTTTCTTGGCCTCTTTTTGCTTTTTTTCCTGCTGGTATCGGAATTTACCGTAGTCCATTATCTTGCAAACGGGAGGTTTGGCATCAGGCGCAATTAACACCAGATCAAGCCCCATTTTCTCGGCGATTTTTAAGGCCTCGTTTCTCGGAATGACGCCGTATGCGGTGCCGTCGTCCCCCACGCATCTTACTTCGCTCGCTCTGATATCTTCGTTGAGCAACACTTCGTTTTCTTTAGCCAATTAGTTTTTTCCTTTAAGTTGAAATTTGTTGATTATATCCAAAAATATTGTGTTTTTATTGTATTTTTCGTAGAAATTTATTGCACCGTGACAATTTTTGCAGATTTTGGTAAAAGCCAGGCTTAGCATAAAGCCACGCCTAGCTCAAATTTAGCGGATTTTCGCTCCGGCTTCAAAAAGTTACCTCGGCGAGTTTTGATTTTAGCAGCTCTACGAATTCATCTAGCTTCATATCTTTTTGCTCCCTGGTCGTGCGGTCGCGCAGAGCGATGGCGCTATTTGCCACTTCGTTGTCGCCCAGCACCGCGATCATCGGCACGCGTTGTTTTTCAGCGGTGCGGATGCGTTTGTTCAGGCTCTCGTTTTTGCTCGCGATTTCGCTATCTACGCCTATTTTGCGCAGTTCTTTGGCGACGGTTTTAGCGTAGTCTAGGTGTGCATCACTGATCGGCACGATGACTACTTGCGTAGGCGCTACGAAAAACGGTAGTTCGCCGCCTGTGTGCTCGATCAAAATGCCGATAAACCTCTCAAAGCTTCCTAGTAGCGCACGGTGAAGCATAACCGGCTGCTGGCGTTCATTATTTGCGTCGATGTAGCCAAGATCAAAGCGCTCAGGTAGGTTAAAATCGACCTGGATCGTGCCGCACTGCCATTTTCGTTTTAGCGCATCGGTGATTTTGATGTCGATTTTTGGGCCGTAGAATGCGCCGCCGCCCTCGTCGATACCGTATTTAAAGCCGTTTTCGTCAAGCGCTTCTTTTAGAGCTTTTGTCGCCGTTTCCCAAATTTCGTCCCCGCCGATCGCTTTTGCAGGCTTGGTCGAAATCTCCATCTCGTAGTAGAAGCCGAAATTTTCCATTATTTTGCCGGCAAATTTTAAAATTTCTAGGATATTTTCTTTTATCTGGCTTGGCATACAAAAGATGTGCGAGTCGTCCTGGGCAAATTCGCGCACCCTGAAAAGTCCGTGTAAAACGCCGCTTTTTTCGTGGCGATGTACGACGCCGTACTCGAAAAATTTAAGCGGCAAATCGCGGTATGAGCGGATGTCTGACTGATAGACCTTGATGTGGCCGACGCAGTTCATCGGCTTTATGCCGTATTCGGCCTCGTCTATCGTCGTAAAGTACATATTTTCTTTATAGTTTGCGTAGTGGCCGCTCTTTTTCCATACGTCGGCTTTTAGTAGCTCTGGTCCGCGCACCGGCTCGTAGCCGCGGTCGCGGTGAGCTTTATATAAAATTTGCTCTAGCTTCGAGCGCAAACGTCCGCCGTTTGGTAGCCAGATCGGCAGGCCGCCGCCAACTTCTTCGTCGAAGGTAAACAGCTTCATCTCGACGCCAAGCTTTCTGTGGTCGCGTTTTTTGGCCTCTTCGATGATGCGGATGTGCTCTTTTAGGCTCTCTTTATCGGCAAACGCCGTTCCGTAGATGCGGTTTATCATCTCGCGCGTCTCGTCGCCGCCCAGATACGCGCCGGCTACTCGAGTTAGTTTAAAAAATCTTAAAAATTTGGTATTTGGCAAGTGCGGTCCGCGGCACAAATCCTCGAAATTTCCTTGCTTGTAGCTGCTGACTTCGCCTTCTGGGATGCGTTTTAGCACCTCTTGTTTTAGCTCGTCGTCTTTAAATTTATCGCTCATAAAGGCTTTTGTGGAGCTTGCTTTGAGGATGTCTTGTTTGGCTTCGGCGAGCTCTTTCATCTTGGCTTCTATCGCCTCTAGGTCTTCGTCGCTAAGCTTGCTGTTAGCTTCATCGACCTTAAAATCATAATAAAATCCGTCCTCGACGTTTGGTCCGACGAAAAACTTAGCCTGCGGATAAAGCTCTTTGATCGCCTGCGCCATTAGGTGCGCACAGGAGTGCCTGATGACGTTTAGCGCGTCGGGGGAGTTACCGTAATAAATCGGTTCTGCGGCATTTTCTCGCCCGTTGATACTCTGAGTATCGACTATGTTTCCGTCCAGTTTGTATGCGATGATATCGCTCATTTTGCGTCCTTTTTATCGAAACATCTTTCTTACGCTGAAAGAATTGGGCTTGATTTTAGCTAAAATGTTTTTAAGCTTTACTTAATGTTTTATTTGATTTGGGTTTAAACGGCGGTCAAATTTGAGTTTTGAATATAATATAATATATTGATTAAATTTTAAATATTGCCAAATCGGTAATATTTTCAATATAATTTATTATATTTTAAGAAAACTAACGCTAATATTTCATCGAATGAATCATGCATTTATCTCGTCTTTGCATTGTTTTGATTCATTTTTCTCCCAAATTGCGCAAAGGAGTGGTTGCCTTTGCGCTTAATTTTTAAATTTTATTCCCAAAACCTGCACGAATTTGACGCTAACGAATTAAATTTTACGGAAATTTAAAACATTAAAAAATATTTTTGGCTTTGATGGACAAATTTGACATTTGGATTTGTGGCGCGAAATTTAAAAAATTTAAAGAAGCAAAATGGTGGCCCCGAATGGACTCGAACCATCGACCACTACCATGTCAAGGTAGTGCTCTACCAACTGAGCTACGGGACCGAAAAATGGAAATTTACCCAAAATAATATTGAAATTAGCTTAAATTTTGCAATTTTTCGTAAAAAGCGAAATTTGAGTGCGATCGGATTTTGTCAAATTTGGCCCCGCTCTGCGATCTAAAAATAAAATTACATAAAAGATTACACCTTAATAGAAAAACCTTGATAAATCTTAAAAATAAAATCTCATAAATTCATATCTTCTCGGTCAAATTTACATTAAATCCCCTAAATTTAGGGATATTTATAACAGAGCAAATTTTTAATAAAACTCACAGCAAACTCATGATATTATAATTATAATGCCGTTATGATATTTCATCCAAAGGAGAATGTATGCAAGAGCAAATGTCAAGACGCGACTTGTTAAAACTAGGTATGGTGGGTGCGGGTGCACTCGCGCTAGGTGCGGTAAATGCGCAAGCAAGTGCGTTAAACGCAAAAGACGTCAAATTTGACGAAGAGTGGGACGTGATCATCATCGGCTCGGGCTTTGCTGGGCTTGCGGCGGGCTTAAAAGCGGCGCAAAAAGGCAGCAAGGTACTAATCCTGGAAAAAATGGGACGCATCGGCGGTAACTCCGTAATCAACGGTGGCGGCATGGCGGTCGCAAACAATCCGGTGCAAGCAAAAACCAACATCAAAGATAGCAAAGAGCTATTTATCGCCGACTGTCTAAAAGCCGGCCTTGGCATCAACCACACCGAGCTTTTGGAGACTTTGGTCGATCGCGGTATGGACGCGTATAACTTCCTAGTTGAAAACGGCGTTCAGTTTAAAGAGCACTGCGCGCACTTCGGCGGTCACACCGTAGCTCGCTCGCTGCTAACGACAAACGACTCGGGTTCAGGCTACATCCAGCCGATGCTTGAGAAATTTGAAGCACTAAAAGACAAGGGCTGCGAGCTTCGCCGCCGCGCCAAATTTGACGACTTCGTGCTAGATGAGAGTGGCCGCGTCGTGGGCGTGACAATCAGAGAAGAGTATAGGTTCGACGATAAGCTTTACAGCGATGACCTAGAAAACACTAGCGGCACGAAAAAAACGCTAAAAGCAAACAAGGGCGTCGTTTTGGCAGCCGGCGGATTTTGCCGCGATAAGGCATTTAGAAAGCTTCAAGACCCGCGCATCCCTGACGACGTCGATAGCACGAACCACCCGGGAGCGACTGCGGGCGCGCTACTAAAAGCATTTGAGATCGGCGCGTATCCGGTGCAAGTAGACTGGATCCAGTTTGGTCCGTGGGCGAGCCCGGACGAAAAGGGCTTTGGTACCGCTCCAATCCTAACTCAGCAAGGCACCTTTAAATACGGCATCGCGGTCGATATCCGCACCGGCAAGCGCTTTATGAACGAGCTAGCCGACCGCAAAACCCGCGCAGACGCCGAGTTTAAAATTTTACGCGAAAAACCGGGTGCGTATCCGATAACCTTTGCCGACACCAAAATGGCGTTTAAAGACCTAAGCGAAGAGATCATCCAAAAAGGCATGGGTAGCGGCAAACTAGTAGGCGAGTGTGCTACGCTAGATGATATCGCTAAAAAATACGGCGTACCTGCCGACGCACTAAAAGAAACCGTCAAGAAATATAACGAAGGCGTCAAAGCCAAAAAAGACGAATTTGGCAAACAAGAAAGCGCGCTAAGCGAGATCAACGAGGCAGGACCGTTCTACGCCATCCGCCTATCGCCGAAGCCTCACCACACCATGGGCGGCCTAAAGATCAACACTAAAGCCGAGGTCATCTCAAGCAAGACGAACAAACCGATCCCTGGCCTATATGCAGCGGGCGAGATTACAGGCGGTACGCACGGCGCGAGCAGACTAGGTACGGTTGCGATAACCGATTGTATAGTGTTTGGAATGATTGCCGGAGAAAATCTAGCCTAAATTTGCGGCGTCTTTTGAGTGCCTTTGAATGAGTTTGAAATTTTAAGTCTACGGCAGACTACTTGTCTAGCCTTGACTTAAAATTTCTGCACAACATTCAAATCTATCTCAAAATACTTGCAAATAATATTTCGTATCGCAGGTCAAATTGGTCTGCGATACTTCGTTAAATTTGATGTGCGGCGCGGTAGCGCCAAATTTAAACCTGCACGCAGTGCAGCAACTCCTCACGTCGTAGGGGTTGGGGGATTGTTAAGGGGGAAGGGAGCGACTTCGTAATTCAAGCCCCTTCCCCCTTAACAAGAAAAGATAAGAAAACTATCGCCCTTAACGCGCAATGAAGAAAAACCAAATTTGCTGGCTCAAATTTAACGACAAAGAGAACGTGTCTCTTTAAATCCTCACAGAAAGGAATTCGCATGAAACATAAAGCGTTTCTCGCCTTGTGCGCATCTATGCTA
>CAUPZP010000029.1:0-14152 GCA_963516105.1 uncultured Campylobacter sp. | reverse complement strand
GGTAACGAAAGCAGCGTCTCGACGGTGCTAAATTTCCTCATCAAATCAGGCGCTAGCGTCGCGTATCAGGACTTTAGCGAGATACACGTGAGCGGTCACGCCGCACAAGAGGAGCAAAAGCTGATGCTGCGCCTAATAAAGCCCAAATTTTTCCTCCCGGTCCACGGCGAGTACAACCATATCGCAAAGCATAAAGAAACGGCCGTAGCATGTGGCGTGGATGAGCGAAATATCTACCTGATGAGCGACGGCGATCAGATAGAAATTTGCCAAAAATACATGAAGCGCGCCAAAACGGTAAAAACGGGCAAGGTATTTATCGATAACCAAATCAACAAGCAAATTTCAGACGACGTCGTGATCGATAGGCAAAATTTGGCCGAAGCGGGCGTCGTGATGATCATCGCGCAAATTTCCCGTCACGGCGCTAAGCTTATAAACAAGCCTCGCGTCATCAGCTACGGACTCGTGGGCGATAAGCAGGACGGCGAGTTTAGAAAAGAGATGGAGGGCGTGCTGGAACAATATCTAAGCAACGTCAAGGAGGAGCTTTTAAAGGACGGCAGGATGCTCGAGGGGCAGGTGCGCCAGGTCATCCGTAAGCATATATTTAGGAAAGTCAAAAAATACCCGACCATCGTGCCGATCATATACCTGATGTAAGGGCGCAAAATGAGCGATACAATCAAAATAGCCGCTAATGTGCTAAAAACTGAAGCTAACGAGCTAACGAGAAATGCCGAAATTTTAGACGGCGAATTTGAAAAAGCGGTTGAGGTTTTATATAAAACCAAAGGCAAAGTCGTAGTCACTGGCGTGGGTAAGAGCGGACACGTGGGCGCAAAGATCGCCGCGACGCTTGCTAGCACGGGCACGCCTAGCTTTTTTATGCATCCGACCGAGGCGATGCACGGCGATCTGGGTATGATCGGCAAGGACGATACGCTGCTGGCTATCAGCTTTAGCGGCGAGAGCGAGGAGCTAACCAAAATCCTGCCTCACGTGCAGCGTTTTGGCGTGCCGATAGTCGCGATGGCAAAGGATAAATTTAGCACGCTGGGCAAATTTAGCGACGCATTTGTGAAACTTGACGTTAGTAAGGAGGCCTGCCCGCTAGACGCCGCGCCGACCAGCTCGACGACGCTAACGTTAGCCCTAGGCGATGCGTTAGCGGTTTGCCTGATGGAAAAGCGAGGCTTTAAAAAAGAGGATTTTGCAAATTTTCATCCAGGTGGAAGTCTTGGCAAGAGATTATTTTTAAAAGTAAAAGACGTGATGAGAAGCGAAAATTTGCCGATAGTCCGCTGGAATGCGAGCCTAAAACAAGCGATCGATACGATGACGCACGGTAAACTCGGTACAGTTTTGATCGTCGATAAAGACGGCGTTTTAGACGCGATTTTAAGTGACGGAGACCTTAGGCGCGCGCTGATGAGAGAGGATTTTGATCTAAACGACGCCGCGATCAAATACGCGACGCTAAAGCCAAAAGAGCTAAATGATAAAGAGATGTTAGCGATAGATGCGTTAGCGCTCATCGAGCGGTACAAGATCCAGTTACTAGCCGTCGTAGAAAACGGCGTTCCGGTCGGTGTTTTACACATACACGACCTTGCAAATTTAGGACTATAAAATGCAAAAAAGCAGATTAAATAAATTTATATCGCATAACACGAGTTATTCGCGCAGAGAGGCTGACGAGCTCATAAAACAGGGCAAAGTTAGCGTAAACGGCCGCGTCGTTAGCGAGCTGGCTACTAGCGTTAGCGATGAGGATAAAGTAAAGATAAACGGCCGCATTGTGAGGCTAAAAAAAGAATTTACCGTGATCGTTTATCACAAACAAAAAGGCGAACTCGTTAGTAAAAAAGACGACCGCGGACGCAAAACGATCTATGATAGTTTGGATCGTCAGTTTGCAAAATTTGTTAGTATCGGGCGACTTGACTACGCTAGCGAGGGGCTACTTTTGCTAACGGACGCTCCAGCGATCGCTACTGCACTGATGAATAGCGACGTCGAGCGCGAATATTATCTAAAAGTAAAAGGCGAGATAACGCCCGAAGTGATAACGGCGATGAACGAGGGGTTTTTTGCCGCGGATGCCACCAAGGGTGCGCATGCTAAAACTGCGATAAAATCAATGGAATTTAAGCCGTTTTTGGACTATAAAATTTTTGGCTCTAGCGGCGGTTTTACAAAGCTAAAAGTCGTGATAAACGAGGGACAAAACCGCGAGCTACGCCGATTTTTCGGATATTTCGACCTTGAGGTAATGGATCTAAAACGCGTTAGTTTCGGGCGCGTCGATCTTGGTATGCTAAAGCCCGGCAAATGGCGTTATTTTGAAAACGGCGAATACGAAGCGCTGAGGGATTTTCTAAAAGTTAATAACGTTAGATACTAACCTTTTGTAAGGCGGTTTTTGCTGTTGGTTATATAGCACAGCTAAAATTAGCCGTGTTATAATTCTGTAGTGCCATAAAATCACTTGTTCATGAACATCGTTTCTTGAAAAATAACGTTAGCGATATATGAAAACATCTGAAACGCTTTAAAATTATTTATAAAAATTGGCGATACGTGCAAAATTTAGCTAGCAAATATAAAATTGTAATCTTCGCCATAACCAGCCATCTTTCTTATAGCGGTAAAATATTCGTCAAATTTCATACAATAGATTGATTGTTAAGTATTTGCGGCGCTGGTGGTAGCAACTGCCACCAACGTAGTTTAACGCAAGCGGCAAATAACGCTCAAATTTAACCGTTTTTACTTTGGAGAGGCAATTTGCTTCTTGGAGAATAAAATAGCCAAACGGGCTCTAAAAGCTAAATTTTATTCTCCGAAAGTAAGATAAAAATGAGCGGATTTATCAGTGTTTCGCCGCGTGCGGCGTAGAGCATTACGTCCTCAAAATAGTTATCGTTTATACCGTAAACGTGGTATTCGTACGCGCCGATACCGTATCCCATCGGAGTGATGTCCACGCGCGAGTACCAGGCGTCTTTAGCTAGGATATAGCGGCCGGTGTCTTGCGAATACACCCACAGCACGACGTCGTCTTTATTTTTTTGCCGCATGAGCCACGTAAACGAGTTTGAGATGTCGTAGAAAAAGTACGTGTCGCCGTTTGGCATCACTGCCTGAGCCGTGTTGTTTAGGTCGCTGATGAGAACCTTGCTCTCAAAGCAGAGGTATTTGCCAAGCTCGATTTCTAGCGGCTTTTTTTCTACGTTGCCGTGGCGAACGACGATTTTGCCCTCGCTAGTATCAACTGAAAACGCGAGCAGCGCCACCACGCCGATAAGTAGCACGGCGGCGAAAATTTGCCTTATCATAATAAAACTCCTCGCAAAAGGTAGTATTTAGCGACGAAAAAGCTGCAAACAAGAGCATTTACGATCAGCCAAAAAGAGGAAATTTTGAGCAAATGCTCGTAAGGTTTTTTCACGATTAGCTCCACCAAAAACGCCGATATGCCGTAGAAAATACCCAAAAACAGCGAACCCCAGATGAGGTAGCCGACGTAAAAATACTCGCCTTTTAGCATGCAGTACGGGCATTTGTGATTTGGCTGTTCGTAGACGTAAAGCCCGAAAAAATAGGTAATCGCGTAGTATGCGATAAATAAAAACAGCAGGTTGCAAACAAAGCTCGCCATCGTCTGTTTGAGTAAATTTAGCGTCAAAATAACCGCAAAAATGGCGTAGTAAAATATGACCAAATTTAACTTCGTGTAGCCAAACGGTAGCTTTGGCGCCTGAAATACGACCGAGCAGCAAAAGACGGGCACTTTTAGCGGGACGTTGCTAAAAAACAAAATTTCAGCGGCAAATTCGACCAAAACGCCGATAAAAAGCGCGGTGAAGATGACGTATTTTCGCTTTAAATACGGAAAATTCGTCGCCTTTAAATCAAGCGAATTTATGATGAGCCACAGTCCAAAGCCAAAGATAAGTAGCAGTTTTAGCAGTAGCAAAATGCCGCCGAATTCGTTTGATCCGATGACGCCCGCCGAGCACATGGCGCCGGGTACTACGTCTGCTAGCTCGTTTAGAGATAGCGCGAAAAATACGAACAAAACGATCTTGCAAACTACGGCGAAAAACAAAATCGTATTTACGAGGTAGTTGCGTTTTTCAAGGTCGTATTGCAAATTTGACGTCGAGTTAAAGTCCCACAGGCGCATGATACGCACGACGAAATACTGCGAAATACCCATTAAAACAATGATTATAAGCTCGATCAGCAAAAACGCGATGACAACGTCCGATAAAAATACGTTCACAGTATCTCTCCGTCCTGCATCCTCACGTAGCCATCCACGAAGTCCAGATCGTCAAACAAAATGTCGTGCGTGGCGACGACGACGGTCTTTTTTAGCTCTTTAAATTTTTTTAGCATTTCGATGAAGATGAGCGAGTTTTGTTTGTCCAAATTTGCCGTCGGCTCGTCGGCTAGCATGACGCTAGGATCCATCGCTAGAGCCCTTGCTATCGCACATCGCTGCTTCTCGCCGCCGCTTAGCTTTGAGATGATTTGATCTTTTTTGTGCGCGATGTTGGCGAGATTTAGCGCGCGATCGATTTGCGAATTTAGCTCGGCTTTTTTAAGGCTTGTTAGGCTTAGCGGCGCTAGTACGTTTTGATAGACGCTAAGGCCCTCGATCAGGTTAAACGACTGAAATATAAACCCAACCTCGCTATGTCTAAAATTTGAGCTCATGATGTCGGGTAGCTTTGAGACGTTGCGACCGTTGATTAGCGCTTCGCCGCTACTTGGTTTGCTAAGCGCGCCGAGTATTCCTAGTAGCGTGCTTTTGCCGCTACCGCTGACGCCTTTTAGGATGACTAGGTCGCCGCTTTTTACCGTCAAATTTATATTTTTCAGCGCGTGAAATTCGTTTGGTTTGTTTTGATTGTAAATTTTACATAGATTTTTTACTTCTATTGCGTTCATTTTACCGCCTCGCTCATGTCGCTAACGGCGATACGCCACGACGGGATTATGACGAATGCCAAAAACGGAATCACGCTAAAAACAAAGATCAAAAATAGCATGTTAAAGTCGATGATCGGCGTAAAATCCGTGAAATTTGCCACCTCGCTGCCTAAAAATATATCGCGCAAAAACGGCGCGCCGAATAAAAACACGTAGATATAGGCTCCAGCGACGCCCAGCAAATAGGCGCTAAAAGAAACGACGATGTTTTGGATAAATTTAAGCGCGATGATATTTCTCACGCTAAAACCGATACTGCGCAATATCGCGATCTCCTTTTTCTTCTCGCCGTAAGCGAGCGAAATTTGATTTTTCAGCAGGATAAAAAACGAAACCATCGCCACGACGTAAAGCACCATGAAAATGCCGCCTTTGTAGTAGTAAAGGTGCCTTATTTTAGCCACGCCGTCCTCGATGCTCGTAACTTCGGTGTTTGGATAGACATTTTGGATCTTTAGGGCCACTTCGCTGATCTCGTTGACGTTTGGTACCTCGACGTAGAGCCTCGTGTATTCGCCCTCTTTTAGGCTTAGTACCTCGCGCGCGGTGGCTGGATTCATGTAAATGACGTCGTTTGAGACGATACCCGTTTCATGCGGCGCGGTTTTGTTGATCTTCATTGGGATCATTTTTTCTTCGGTTAAAAAGTTAAAAACATCCTCGTAATAAAGCTCCGCCATCTCTTTTTTCACGCCTTCGCCCACAATCATCTCGTTTTCGTCCAAATTTTCATCGCCTACGATGTGAAACCAGACTCTTTTTTGCGCGAAATAATACTCTCCCTCGACCGCTCCCTCGACGCTAGCAACGCCGGGGATCTTTGAGACGTCGTAGATATAGCCGTCGTGTATCAGGTCGCGTTTGCCCGCGCGTAGAGCTTCGACGACGACTTCCGGTTTTGAGCGGGTCAAATTTGTAAGGTCGCTTTGGATGGAGCTTGAGACGAAAAGAACCGCGCTTAAGATAAACACGATAAAAGCGAATATAAAAAAACTAAAAGCGTGATCGGCGCGGTCTTTGTAAAGCAGCGTAACGGCGTAATCGATAAAATTTTTACTCGGCATAGACAAACTTCCCGTACTCTTTTGAAATAAAATTCGTCGAAATTTGCGCGTCTTTGACGGATTTTTGGATCAAATTTAGCTGAGCTTCCTTGCCCGCTCTATCAAAGCCAAGATAATGCACCCCGATATAAACGTAAAGGATCGCAAAAAAGCCCGCTAAAACGCAGATGAGTCTCACATCAACCTCTCTACTAAAAGAGTCGTGATCTCATCAAATTTGACGATCTGTTTGCCGCCATGATCTTTGGCAAAGGTCTTAGCGTCCTCTTCGCTAGCAAACGGTATGAGCTCGTTGCCCATAGGTCCGAGTACGTTTGAGCCGGTTACGTAGTAGGCGGTTCTGGCGTCGATTTTGTTTAGCTTGTAGTAGTCGCTAACATAAATTTGATCGTCTTTTTTGCCTTTTTCAAAATAATACTTCATCATGTCCTTGACGCCGTCAAAGTAAAGCTCCTCTTTGCTTGTTTTCATCATCGTCGCCCACTGCGGGTTTTTGCCGATTAGCATACCGCAAACAGGGCAGCGTGCGCCTTTTGGCACGACGATTCTCTCGGCTTTTTGCGCTTTTTGCTTAGACTTTGAGGCTTGATCGCTAGTGCCTAAATTTGCCGGAGCGTCCCATAGGTATAGAGCTACTGCCTGCAGGTGCTTGTCGTATTCTGGAGCTTTGCTGGCGCCCTTTGCGTCGCATGTTTTTTTGAGGTGGGCTTTTAGCTCGGAGATAGCTTTAAAGCTTTTTGGATCGACTTTCTCGCAGTTTGCTTCATAAAATTCCTTACCGTGTGCGTAAACGCCGCCCTCGCGTTTGGCTTTTATCATCTTGTTATCGCCCTCGAAGTCCTGTCCCGCGATCTCGTAAGCCTTAGCGAAATTCATTATCTCGCCGCCGTTTTCAGCTTGGAACTCTTTTGCGTCGGCCTCGGTTGAGAAGGCGTATTTGCTGTTTCTAGTCATCGTGCCGCCGATTTTGCTGCCGACGACGTAAAAGGCTTTATTTGCATCGATTAAATTTAGATTTTTCGTATCGACGACCTGCGCGTCGCTTGGGATTTTTCCCTCCGTTAGTTCGTATAGGCAGTGGAGCGATGCTACTTGTTTGCCGTTATAGACGTGGTTGGTTTTATAAAATTTAACCAAATTCATTCCGCAAACGGCGCAGTACTCTTTATCCTCGCCGCTTCCTACGAGCGTAGCTTTGCTTGGATCCACACTTTGAAACATCGGCTTCATCTTGCCGGCTTGCTCGTTTGCTTCGGCACCAAACATTAGCGCCGCTAGTAGCGCCGAACCCAAAATAGAACGTAAAATCATATTATCTCCTTAAATTATTTAGTTTTATTCGTTTCCGGTTTTAAAAACTCCGCATTCTCGCACGCGACTTTTAGGCCCTTTGCGCAGCTTTTGTCAAAGAGCTCTTTAGCCTTAGCGGTGTCGGCCGTCACGCCTTTGCCCTCGGCGTACATTATAGCTAGGTTGTTGCAGCCTTTGTCGTAGTTTAGGTTGCAGGATTTTTCGTAAAATTCTTTAGCTTTAGCGTAGTCTTGTTCCGTGCCTTGACCGAATGCATATAAAAAGCCGAGGTTATCGCAGCCGATACCCACGCCGCCCGCGCAGGCCTTTTCGTAAAAGGCTTTTGCTTTAGCGTAGTCTTTTTCTACGCCCATGCCTTCAAGGTGCAGGTAGCCTAGGTTATTGCATCCCATCATATCGCCGTAGTTACAGGCTTTGGTGTAGAGCGAGATGGCTTTTTTGATATCGGTTTTGACGCCTGCGCCGTTTGCGTAAAGAAGTCCTAGTGCAGTGCAGCCCTCGTCATCTTGGCAGGCTTTTTCGTAGTAAGCGGCGGCTTTAGCAAAGTCCTGAGTCGCTCCGTTGCCACTTTCGTAGATGTAGCCTAGGTTGTTGCAAGCAAGCACAAATTTGGCGTTGCAAGCTTTTTGGTATAAATTTATCGCCTTTTCGTAATTTTTCTCCACGCCGCCAGTGCCTTCAAAATATACCACGGCAAGGTTGTAGCAGCCTGAAGCCTTGTTTTCCTCGTGGCAAGCTTTTTCGTAGATTTCTATCAGCTTTTTATGGTCGCCGCTTTGCTGGGCTTGCATGCCCTCCTGGATAAAGCCTGCGTTTGCGCTAGCGCATAAAACCGCTGCCGCCAGTAGTTTTCTATACATTTTTTTCTCCTTTTAAATCGTTTTTACGTCGCGCCCTCTAAAGGCTAGCGCTGTTATCAAAAGCATGCAGCCAAGCGCGATATAGACGCTAATGTGCACCGGTGGCAAATCTCCGCTAGCGTAAGAGTGCATGCCCGTTAGGTAAAAATTTACGCCAAAATAAGTCATCGCTATCGAGGCATAAGAAAACACCGATGCGATCAAAAATACGTAGAGCGAATTTAGCTTCGGTATAAAGCGCAGATGTAGCGCGATTGCGTAAACTAGGATCGAGACGTACGACCACGTCTCCTTGCTATCCCAGCCCCAGTAGCGCCCCCAACTCTCGTTCGCCCAGATCCCGCCGAAGAAATTTCCAAGCGTTAGCAAGCAAAGACCGATGATGAGGCTTGCTTCATTTATCGCCGCGATATATCTGATCTGCTCGTTTAGTCTCGCCTCGTTGTATTTATTTTTAAACGCCATGAGTCCTAGCGCGATAAGACCCAGCACGCAACCAAGGCCCAAAAATCCATAGCTAGCAGTGATAACCGAGACGTGGATACTGAGCCAATATGACTTTAGCACCGGGACTAAATTTGTTATCTGCGGATTTACGAAGCTCATGTGAGCCACCAGCATCACGATGCCAGCTAGTAGCGCGGCCGCCGCAAGCGCAAGCAACGAACGCCTAAAAAATATCATCCCCGCTAGCGCTCCAGACCAGCCGATATAGATCATCGACTCGTAACTATCGCTCCAAGGCGCGTGCCCTGAGACGTACCAGCGCAGAGCTAAAGCCGCCGTATGCACGGCAAATCCCAGCGCAAACGCCGCTAAAATCGCTCGCTCAAGCGGCAAAATCCTTCTCGACAAAAACACCGAAGCAAGCCCTAGTAAAAGCGCGGCAAAGCCCAAAATCCAGTAGAAATAAACCAGTTTTTTAAATACCGAAGCTCGGTTATAAAATATCTCGGCATCAACCCTGCTAACGCTTGGTAAAATTTCCGCCGAAGCTGTGCGCTGATAGTTTCTTAGCGCAGCTAGTGCAGAGTCGGCCTTGCCCCAGTTATTATCCGCGATACCTTCTTGTAGGCCCATAAGGTAGTCGTTTAGCATGCTTTTTGCGTTGGTATCGACTCGCTCGTCGCCAAAAGCGTCGTTTGGCGAGAGCCACGCGTGTTGCGGGTCATTTGCTACCGGGATAAATTTAAAAAACGTGCCCTTAAACGTGAGATACGCGATGTTTAGTCGCTCGTCAAATTTGATGAGGTCGTTATCTAGAGTGTCTCGTTTGGAGAGCGGTTTTTCGTTCGCGGCTTCGACCTGCGCGGCTAGTTTATACTCGCCGTTTGCGTCAAACGCATCTCTAAAGCTTGCATAATCTCCGCTCAAATTTAACATCTTTTTTATTTCGCCGTTTTTTATTTTGACGATTTTTATCTCTTGCCACAGCGCGGGGTTTAGATTCATCCCAAGCACGATTTGTTCGGCGCTTAGACCGTAAAGCGAGTCTGTGCCGGAGATTTTATTTACGATTTCGCCCGCTTCGGTGCTAAGCGGCTTTATCCTGCCCGCGTAGTCTTGTACGAGAAGCTTTGCAAATTCGCCGTTAGCGTGAGCGGCGGTGTTTGCGGCGAAGGTTTTTAAAATCTCACCCTCGTCTTGCTCGGCCGCGTTTGCGTTAAAATTTAAAAAACTAAGCGCGATAAATGCTGCGACGAGAGAAAAGCGGCTATTTTTTATGAAATTTATGAGCTTTAAAAATCGGCTGTTTTTAGTAAAAAAGTTGCCTATGACGCCGACGCAAAGCAAGAAATATCCGATGTAGGTCGGGATTTTGCCCGGATCGCGGTTGACCTCTAGTACCGTGCCTTGCTCGTCCGCGTCATAGGAGGACTGAAATAGCTTAAAACCTTGCAAATTTAGCGGATGATTCATGTAAATTTTATACTTTGCCAAAATCTCACCCGCGTCCGAAAGCGCCTCTATCTCGCTAGAGTAGGAGGACGGGCTTTGCGAGCCTGGGTAGCGCTCAAGCTCAAATTTAATAAGCTTTATCGAAAACGGCAAGCTAACTAGCTTTGAGCCCCAAGTTAGCATTATCTCCTCACCGTCAAAATTTAGCATACTAGGCTCGCCAAGCCAGCCTACGCCGCCGTGGATTTTGGCCGTTTGTTCGCGCTGCCCCTCAAAGCCCGCTTTTACTACGAGAGTACCGCGCTCGCCTTTGGGTGCAGGTTTATAGGAGTCAAATTTGACGGTGAAGTTTTTTGAGTTTATGGTTTGCGTGAAGCTAAAATTATTATCACCGATTTGGGTTAAATTTAGCGGATACTCGAAAAATGCGTCTTTGGTTCGGATCTGCAGATACGGCTTTACGCTCACCATTTCGTTTCCGCTCTCGCCCGCTCTTACGTGCAGTACGCCCTCAGCGCCCAGATACCGCGTCAAAGTCGCGCCGATAAAGATAACGATAAATGCAATGTGAAGTACGAAGGAGCCGAATCGGCGCCACATTTTTGTTTTTATGATTATGCCGAGCAAGCAAAGCGCGAGCGCGCCCATGACACACTCGTACCAGCGCGCCTCATAGACTAAAATTTTAGCCGTTTGGGTGTCGTAGATGCTCTCTAAAAAGGTTGCGACGCCGGCACCTGCGGCTAGGATAAAGAGAAGGCAGAGCGCAAATTTGTAAGAAGTTAAAAATCTAAATAAATTTACGCCCAAAATCGCCTCTCCGAGTTTTTTACATTATTATATCGTAGGTTTGACCTGCGTATAGTATAAACATTCTAAGAAGTAATACTCCGACCACGCTGGCAAGTGCGCTAACGTAGAACGCAAACGCGGTGTGAGCGATCTTTTTGCCCAGTGCGAAATTTAAAACGAGCGGTACGCAAAAACCAACGCCCACGACGCCTAGCCAAAATAGCTGAGCGTAAACGCCCTCACTGAAGGCAACGCTTGCAGCTTTTTGCACGTCGCTGCCCGTTATTAACGAGACGAAAATCATGCCGATTAGTAAAATTTCCATCGCTAAAACCGGCCACTCGACCGCGTGTAGGGTTTTTAGATCGCCACCGTGCGGGTCTGCTTTAAAGAAAAGCGCGGCTATGAGGCTTGAGCCTGCGATACCCGCAGATAAGCCAGATGCCACGAAAAGCGCAGGTAAAACAGCGGTATTAAGGATGGGAAATCTAACTAAAACCGAGATCAAAAAACCGGTATAGGCGCAGATCGCGACTGCAAAAACAAGCGTAAGCGCAAGAAGTAGCGGACGAAGCGCGTTTAAAATTTTCATTACGAGCGTAAAAAGCCCTTTTAAAAAAGTAAGTCTGCGCGATAAAAATCCGCTAAGATCAGCTTCAAACGCATAAAGACAAGCTACGAAGCTAAGCGGGATATAGACGCAAAGCGCCGCCACGCCCACGGACATAACCGAGGTGAAGTTGTAGTTAATCAAAATTTTCCAGAAAAGTAGCGGCCGCTCAAGATCGGCTACCAGGCAGACCATACCGAGTAAAATCGTGACGAAAGATAGCAGCGACGCAGCTTTAAATAGCGGCGTGCTTTCGGTCTGTTTTTTGTAAAATTTTATGAGGATCGCGACGATCAAAGCGCCGCCGCTCATGCCCGCTAGCAAAAGATAAACCGCTATCGGCCAGCCCCACTCTACGCCGTGCGAGAAGGTCGCAGTGAAATTTATAGCTCCGTTCATATCACACCCCCAATTTAACCGCAGGAATATAGCGCAGGCTCGGCTTCGTGCCGCACTCAGGATGCATTCGCAGGCTGTCTTTTACGCGAAGCAGCTTGCTGATGTGCGATTCTTCGTCGTTTAGATCGCCAAATACGATCGCCTCGTATCTGCACGCCTCGATACAGGCGGGCTCGTGACCGTCTTTTAAATTCGTATCCAAGCAGAAGTTGCAGCTCTCTGCGGCTCTTGTTTCGTGATTTATGAAGCGCACGTCGTAAGGACAGGCGACGATGCAGTATTTACAGGCGATACAGTCGTCGGTGTTCATCGTCGTGATGCCGGTTTTTTCGTCCTTGTGACAGGCTTTCGTCGGGCATACGGTCACGCACGGCGCGTCCTCGCACTGCTGACAAGATACTCTAACATAGCGTTTTTCTTTCAAATTTAGCGGATCGGTTTTATCCTCTATAAAAAGCCTCATTTGGCCTTTTGGGACCAAATTTACCTTCTTGCAGGCGATCTCGCAGTCGGTACAGCCAACGCATTTGTTCTGATCAAAGATCATGCCGTAGTGCGGCTTTTTGCCGTTTTCCGTAGGGGCGTCTAAATTTATACTCTTGCCCAGTACGCTAGTCGCTCCCGCAACCGCCGCGCCCGAAGCAAGGAATTTAAAAAACGTCCTTCTTGTATTTTGCTCTTTCATATTCTTCTCCATCCGTATGGATTAAATATCCTAAATTTATCTACCAACGCTACTTCCGTGGCTATGCGCGCCATGGAAATTTCGCGGCTGAGTTTCGCTTAGTTTTTTGGCTGCGCCGGCTAGCTCGCCAGGTTTTAGCGCCTTTACTAGCTCGACTTCAAAAATCAGCGTCGAGCCGCCCGGTATCTCGTCTGCGCCCTCGTCTCCGTAAGCTAGGTGAGACGGGATGACGAATTTATATTTTGAGTTACCGTTCATCATCATGAGGCCCTCTTGTAGGCCGTCTATCAAATTTACCATCGAAAGGATCGCAGGCTCGTTTCTAGAGTACGTATCGTCAAAAACTTTGCCGTTTATGAGGTAGGCTTTGTAGTTTAGCGCGACTACGCTCTCAGGTCTTGGTTTGTCGCCGTCGCCGACTGCCATGACTTCGTACTGAAGCCCTGATTTAGTCGTTTTGACTTTTTTGTTTTTGGCGTTTTTCGCCATAAATTCTTCGCCCTCTTTTAAATTTTTTTCAAGCGCTTTTTTTAGCGCGTCTTGGGTTAGCTTATTTAATTTTTCGTCTCTCTGATTGAGTAGGGAGATTATTTCTTCGTCCGTTAGTTTTTGTTCTTTTTTAAAGGCGTCTGCAAAGCCGTCTAAAATGGACTTGCTGTCAAATTTAACGCCTAGGCTTTCTTGTTTTTTTAGTTGTGCGGAGATATATGTTCCGGTTGAGATTCCGATACTGTATGATTCTTTTTGCTCTTGCGTCATCGCCTCTTTATCCGCCGCGCTAGCGCACAAGACGCAACCGGCCGTTAGGCAAAGAGCTAAAATCGGGTTTTTGCTAAGTTTAAAACGCATAAATTTACCTTATTAAATTTGGACGCCGCAAAAGCGCGGCGTCCGTAATCGCATCATAAATTGTTGTTTATGATTCTTTGGGCTTCTTTGATGTACTCTTTAGAAGCGTCGAGTCTTTGTTTTGTATATTTAAAGCCGTGCATACCCCATGAGCCGTCTTTTTGTAGCAAGTCGACTGTATCTTGCGCTTTTTCGATTAGCTCATAAACTCTTGTCTTATCGCTAGGGCTTAGTTTCTTAGTTTCTAAGATAGCGTAAAGTCCCTCGATACCGATTTTGACTTGAGAGAAGTCGTTTTTAACAGGGGTTTGCCATCCCATTACTTCGTCATAAACCTGTTTTTGGTTCTTGAAGTGTAGGGTAGGTTTTAGCTCAGATAGTACCGGGCTGTGGCAGCCTTTAGTATCTTGCATATCTTTATCCGCCCAAGACGTTCTAGCGCACGCCCACATTAGGTCAACGAAGTTATGTCCGTTTTTATCTCTTTGGAAGTGCCAATCTTTAGCGTCTCTTGGTCCTTTAGCCGCATCGCCTGCAACTAGAGATTTTCTAGCAGGATCTACGTCGATCTTCCATATGTGAGATCTTCTTTGAGTATCAAATCCAGCGTTGTCTTGGAACTGGATAGCGTAGAAGTTCTCGCAGCTCATCATGAACGGCATGTGGCAAGATGCGCAAG
>CAUPZP010000028.1:0-14555 GCA_963516105.1 uncultured Campylobacter sp. | reverse complement strand
AAATCTACGAAAAGAAAGCCGCAATCAAAAAAGAAGAGATAAAAAAGGCTTATTTTGGGGAGGATTATGTGGGGCCAAAAGAGGTGAAGGGTGAAGATAAAGCAGATAAAAACGCGACTAAGTAAACTTTCCTAAATTTGATAGTCCAAGTAAATTTGGGCTATCAAATTTAACTCTACAGTGTATAAATTTAACTTCCAATACCTCTATACTGTCTAAATTTGATGCTTACAACGCAGTAAATTTAATAACCGTTTAAAACAAATTTATGTATATTTTCTCTTTTACTAGCCGTCAAATTTGACGCAAATTTAGGACGTTAAATTTTATAAACTTAAAACCAAAACCACCGAAAGAGAAAAATGAATAGAAATTTTAATAAAGCAAGAACGCAAGGTATCCTCGGTGCAGTTTGCATCCTGTGTGCGAGTGCGAGTTTTTTAGCTAGCGATCAGAGTGTGTTTTGGATCGTTCGCACGCTAGCGTGGCTGTTTGCGCTGACGTTTTTCCACTATGCGCTCATCCGTGCGCAGGAGCTATCAAACGCAAACGTCTTTACTATCTTCAAATACGCCTACAACGGCTTTTTAGCAGTGATCCTCTGCACGGTTGCGCTTTACGTTTTTGATAAAAATTATCTAAGCCTCATCTCCCGCGTCATCATACCACTTGCCGTATTTGCTGTCTCTATCGCATGGGTCGTCATAAATCTCAAACTCGCAAAGATCTCGAGCTGCGCGCTTTTTAGCGTTTACGCGTGGATGCTTGCCGCTAGTATGGGCGCAAACTTTATTTATGGCATGCTAGAGGTACTCTCGCCAACCATCATCGCTCCTATCGTCAAATTTGCACCTCTAGCAAACGCGCTCTTTGATCTAGCAACTTCGGGTGTCTTGCTCGCGGCGTGGATCAACGCGGAAAATTTCTCAAACGAGCAAGGCGAAATAGAGATAAATTTGACCAATCAGCGCGGCGATAGGCTAAATTTAAACACGCAAAACGCAAACGAACCAAATTTTAGCAGCCGTAACGAGCTAGCAACGGAGCTCAAATTTGACGCCGATCAAAGCCAAGCAAATAAAATTCCACCCCAAAAAGAAAACGCGCATGAAAATTCTTACGAACGAGAAACGCTAAAAGCAGCCAAAAAGCAGGGTATCATCTCGTGCCAGCTTATGCTAGCGACCGTTGCCGTATCGCTTTTTGCCAAGCTTTATCTGATATTTACGCAGCCGCACGGCGAGTCGCAAGAGCAGCTGATAAAACTGCTTGAAGGCTCGGTAAATTTCGTGCTTTTTCTCGCCGCAGCCGTTTATATGTGGCATGCGCTTAAAAAACTAGAGGAAATTTACGACGCCGACGTGCTTAGTATCTATAAACAGATGATTTTTGCATCTATCGTATTTGCGGTAGTTGGTATAACGTTTGGCTTTATACGCGGCATAGAGGACCGACCTACTACTGCTGGTACTGGGCTGGCGGGACTTTTTATGCTAGCTATCACCGTCTATCTAGCCGTCCTTTGGGCTAAGTTAAATTTCAGCCTTGCAAAGATTACGGAAAACGATCTTTTTAAGACTTACGTATTTTTCGCTATCGCTAGCTTTATTATCGCCTTTGCGCTACAGATAATGCTATCCACGGGCTATTTTACAGCGGTCTTTTCCATACTGCTTGCAACGCTAGCCATCGCGGCACTCTACGTGCTGCCGACTGCGTTTTACCTATACGCTTGGACTATGATAAAGGATGAATGAGTTGAGAGAAAACGAACAAAATTTGACCGAAGATAGAGCCCAAACAGTAAACAACGTAAGAAATTTAGGATTTTTAGCTGCTATTTGCATGTCGCTTACGATTTTGTCGTCTTACATTGTAGCTTTTTCGCCGCAATTTCAGGACAGAAACCATTGGGTACTCGGGACTATAGGCACAATCGTTTGTTTTTATGTGGCTTTTAAAGCGCTTCAGCCTCTATGCGAGATAAATCTCGTGCGGCCGTTTCATGCGAGTTGGATTTTTTGGATTATTATGGTGGCGACGGTATATTTTAAGGAAAGATTTTATAGCGCCGAGTTTATGCTTATATTTTTTACATTATTTACTTTGTCGGCGATTTCTTGGACGATTTTAAATTTTAGGTTGGCGCGCGTCACGCAAAATCCGCTGTTTAAAATTTATGCCTACATGTTTATACTCTCGGTTTTATCCGGCTACGTCGCGGTTTTTGCAAAAGCGCAAATCGGCAGCGCGCTCCACTGGATCAATATCTTGATAACTGCGACGTCTCAGGCTCTACTAGTTGGCACATGGTACGGCGTGGATGACGTGGATGATGTTTAAAATGCGCGAGTAACGACTCTACGCGGTTTAAATTTGATCTGCCGAGCACCGGTGAAATTTGGCAAATTTGAGTTAAATTTAGCTCTGACCGGCTTTGTTAAATTTATAGTAGCCGCTCGCAAATTTGTTTCCGTAAAACAAGCAAGCGCTGATTTTACCGTTGTTCGCATCAAAAAGGAGCGGGTTTGGCTGCCCGCGTATAAATTTAACATCCGAGTCAAATTTGACTTATTTAGGCAAAATCTCGCGAGGCCGTTTGCCGCGTCTCGCGTCAAATTTGACCCAAACTTGCCCTATCCGTTCATCTTGGATAGCTTCTCGTTTTTGAGATTTGCCTCCATCTGGCGTATCTCATCCTCGCCGCTCCTTACGACGTTTTCGTCGCACTCAAAGTTTTTGGCGTCTATTTTTTTCGGGTATTTGACGTTTGCAAGGATATGCCTAAAAAGGTTTATGCGAGCCTGCTTTTTGCTATCTGAGACGATGATCGTCCACGGACAAAACGGCGTGTTTGAGGCTAGCAGCATCGAGTACTTGGCGATGGTATACTGATCCCAGAGCTCCTGGCTTTTTTCATCCACTGGGGAGATTTTAAACTGCTTGAGCGGGTCGGTGAGGCGCTCTTTGAAGCGCTTTTTTTGCTCCTCTTTTGAGACCGAGAGGTAAAATTTAAAGAAAATGATGCCCGAGTTTTTGATCATCTCCTCAAATTTAGGCACTTCACGCAAAAACTCCTTGTGCTCTTCTTGCGTGCAAAAGCCCATCACCGGCTCGACGCCCGCGCGGTTGTACCACGAGCGGTCAAAGATCACGATCTCGCCCGCGCTTGGCAAATGCGCGACGTAACGCTGAAAGTACCACTGCGAGCGCTCGACGTCGCTTGGCTTTTCAAGTGCGACTATACGGCATCCGCGCGGATTTAGATGCTCGGTTAGGCGCTTTATCGAGCCGCCCTTGCCCGCCGCGTCGCGCCCCTCGATGATGATGAGTACGCGCAGACCCTGCTCTTTTACGTGATTTTGAAATTTTAAAAGCTCGATTTGTAGCTTTCTAAGCTCGCGCTCGTAATCGAATTTCACGCTATCCGTGCCGTTTTTACTCACTCTAAACCTCCTTTGGGTATTTTTAAAATGTTACTATCAAATGATTAAATTTTAGCTAAAATACGCCTCTTAATTTTACATTTAACGCTGACTTTATGGGAGCTTGTGTAAAATACGACAAAAAATTCAAGGAATATTATGATTTTTAGGATGATTTTTGCGGCGATTCTGACTTGCTGTGCTATGTTTGCCGAACCGCTTTCGGTCAAAGAAGCCTTCGGTCTCACCGCGCACGCTGACGACCAAAACGTCGAGTTTAGATTCGCCCCCGCGCCAAATATCCACGTCTACAAAGATAGCCTAGCAGCAAGCCTAGATGGTAAAATCTTAAACTCGCATCTAAATTTTCCAAAGGCTGAAATTTACGACGAACGCGAGGTTTATACGGACCAATTTAGCCTTTTCGTGCCGATAAATTTGCTAAAAGGGCTTAGCGGTGGCGAAAATTTCACTCTAAAGCTCGAATACCAAGGTTGCGCCAAAGACGGCATCTGCTACCAACCGCAAGTGCTCAAATTTAGCGTCAAAAAGGGGCTTGGCGGCTACTCCGTCGCGCAGATCATAGAGGCCGCCGAGCCTGATTTTGTAAGCTCGCAAGCCCCGCTCTCCGAGCAAGACTCCATCGCCGCAAGCCTTAGCAGCGCAAATTTCCTCCTCTCGCTCGCCACGTTTTTTGGGTACGGACTACTACTTTCGCTCACGCCGTGCATCTTTCCGATGATCCCGATCCTATCATCCATCATCGTCTCAAAGCAATCTAGCAGCACGCAAGACGGCAAAAACGGCGCCGTAAATTTAAGCGCAGTGGACGAAAACTCGGTCAAATTTGATAGCGGTAACCCGCACGCTAAAAACGCCAAGAGCAAAAACTCGCGCACTACTAGCGGCTTTTTTCTCTCTACCATCTACGTTTTTGCGATGGCCTGCGCCTACGCGGTAGCAGGCGTGGCGGCTAGCATTTTTGGCTCGGGCGTGCAAAGCGCGCTACAAACCCCGGCCGTACTGATCGGTTTTAGCCTCGTTTTCGTTGCACTCGCGCTTTCGATGTTTGGACTTTACGAGCTTCAGATGCCACTTGCCATGCAAAACGCGCTTAGTAAAAAAGCCCAAAGCAAGGGCGGTATAATCGGCGTTTTTGCGATGGGATTTTTATCCGCGCTCATCGCTAGCCCATGCGTGGCAGCGCCTCTTGCGGGCGCGCTTCTTTATATAGCGCAGAGCGGAAACGCGCTTTTTGGCGGGCTTGCCCTCTTTACGATGGGGCTTGGCATGGGCGTGCCACTACTGCTCATTGGAGCAAGCTCGGGTAAAATTTTGCCGCGACCAGGCGCTTGGATGGACAAAATCAAAACGCTTTTTGGCTTTATCATGCTGATAATGGCGGTTTGGCTTAGCGCGCGCGTACTGGGAACTACCGCGGAGCTACTGCTTTACGGCATTATCGGCGTGTTTGCTAGCGTATTTTTCGGAGCTTTCGATGCGACAAGTAGCGAGCAAAGCGGCGGCAAAAAACTACTAAAAGGCGCGGCGCTACTAGCCTTTATCTACTCCGTCTTGCTCATCGTAGGATCGTTTTCGGGCACAAAATCAGCACTAAATCCGCTCGAGGGCTTTAAAAATGCAGGCGGCGCAGGCGTAAATTTGAGCAAAAACGAACCGAATTTTATCGCCGTGTCAAATTTGACCGAGCTAGAAAATGCGGTAAAGAGTTCGTCTAAACCCGTGCTCATCGATTTTTACGCGACTTGGTGCGCTAGCTGCAACGAGCTTGACGAGATCACGTTTAAAGACGAAGCCGTGCTAAAAAAGTTGGAAAATTTCACTCTTTTGCGCGTGGACGTGACGAAAAATAGCAATGACGATGCGCAGATAATGAAAGAATTCGGGCTCATCGGACCGCCTGCGATCCTATTTTTCCGTGCCGGCAGCGACGCGCAAGACGAGCTAAAAAACGCGCGCCTCATCGGATTTTATCCGCCCGAAAAGTTCTTAGCTCATCTTGAAAAATTCGGGCTGTGAAATTTGCGTGGCGATTTTTGCGGTTTTATTCTTAAAATTTGAGATAATTAAAGCTGATTTAAATTTCGCTCGCTATAATTTCGCCTATCGTTACCCTGTAGTTTAGTGGTAGAACTGCTGACTCTGGATCAGCTAACAGAGGTTCGAATCCTTTCAGGGTAACCACCTAATCCCCATCCCAAAAAAACTCTACACCTTTTAAGCGCTTATACTTTTGCTAAATTTGAGCCGCCATCGGATCAAATTATAAACTTTACAGTCAAATCATTAGCTATGCTACTTTGCGGACCCTACTCCGCCGTTTTTGAAAATATAAATATCTTTTTAAGTTTCACGAGTCCGAGCTTAATGCCGCTATATCTCATTATCTTTGCCATCTGCGTCCATCTGGGCTTTTCGTAGCATGGATGCGGACACTTGCGACAGCTCGGTTTGATATCGTGCGAACAGGCCAAAAGCCGCTCGTGAGCGTAGAAAAACAGCTGCTCGCACTCGGCGCAAAGCTGCGCTTGGGCGCTATGATTTAGGTTTTCGCCCTTATAGGTTAGCTCCAAATTTATCTCTTGCTTTGGCTCTAGTGCGTGTTTATCAGCGCAGTAAGTCTGTAAAAATTTCGCCAGAGTCGTGACCTGTTCGGTAAATTTCTCATTCGTCATGCATTTTTCCTTTGGACAAATTTACCGAATTTCGGTGCTTTCGGCGTTAATCTAACTCAATGCCGAATTTAGCTCGCGCCCTTTGCAGATCCTCCTCGCAGTCGATACCGATGCTGTCGCTTTGCACTTCGAGCATGAGGATTTTTTCGCCGTTTGATAGAGCGCGCAGTTGCTCGAGCTTTTCGGTATTTTCGAGCGTCGACGGCGCAAATGAGCAAAATCTTTTCAAATTTGCCGCGCCGTAGCCATAGATGCCCAGATGCGCCTTGTATGCGTCAAACGGAGCGCGGTCAAACGGGATGCGCGATCGCGAAAAATAAAGCGCGTAGCCAGCGTCGTCGGTCACTACTTTGACCAGGTTTTTATCGTCCGCTAGCTCGCTGCCCACAAATTTAAAACACGAAAACATAAATGCTCTCTCCGCGTTTTTCTCGCAAAATTCTCTAAATTTGACGATATTTTCAGGCTCGATAAAGGGCTCATCAGCCTGCACATTTATGATGATTTCGCTATCTTTGACGCCAAGTATGCCCGCAGCTTCGTTGATGCGGTCGGTTCCGCTTTGATGCGCAGGACTCGTCATCACGGCTTTAAAGCCGAATTTTTGCGCGATCTGCACCACGCCCTCATCGTCTGCGGCAATCACAACCTCATCAGCCACGCTCACTCTACGCGCCGTAGCGACAAACATCGGCACGCCGTTTATTTCCCGTAAAATTTTATTAGGCATTCGCGTCGAAGCGAGCCTTGCCGGGATGATAATCATCGCTCGATCCAGGCTAAAATTTTAGCTTCTATTTCACTCTTTGCGGCGATTTCATTGTGCACTGCAGCTTTTGCAAATAGCGATCTTATCGCGCCAGGCACTTCGTCGTTAAACTCCGCCGCCAAGGCCTCAAGACAGTTTTTTTCGTCTTTTAGCATTTCGTTTTTTAGCGCTTTAAACATACTTGGAGCAAATTTGACCCAGTGTGCGGTAGAGGTTATCACGGTAGGATGCGTTAAATTTGCCGCTACTTTAAAGCAAGTAGCCGTGTGCGGATCGACGGCGACGCCTTTTGCCGCCCACTCTTTTATAAATTTCTCGCACTCCTCGTCGCTGCAAAAATCAGCGTCAAAGTCCTCTTTTAGCGCGCCAAGCTCGCTTTTTGAAAGCTCGTAAAAGCCCTCGCTAGCAAGATTGTCCATCAGTTCCTTAGTTCGCACGGCGCCAAATTTATCAAAAAGCAGCCTCTCGACGTTTGAAGAAACGAGGATATCCATCGCGGGGCTGATCGTCTTAACCAGGCTTTTGCCGCGCAAATCGTATCGCCCCTGCGTGAAAAACTCAGTCAGGATGTTGTTTGCGTTTGAGACGATTTTGATTTTGCCGATTTTCGCGCCCATTTTTTTGGCGTAGTATGCGCCTAGGGCGTTGCCGAAGTTGCCGCTAGGCACGACGATGTCAAATTCGCCCTTTAGCGCGCCCGTTTTTAGCAGGTAGACGTGGGCGTAAACGTGATAGATGATCTGAAACAAAATTCGCCCGAAATTTACCGAATTTGCCGCTGAGAGCGAGAGTCCGGCAACGCTTAGACGCTCTTTAAATTTCTCGCTAGCCAGCAGACTTTTTAGCGCGCGCTGCGCATCGTCAAAGTTGCCCTCGATGCCGATTACTTTAAGGTTTGCAGCGTCGGCATTTATCATTTGTAGGCGCTGTACCTCGCTAGTGCCGTCTTTTGGATAGAGGCAAACGACCTTGACGCCCGGTGCGTCTGCAAAGGTCTCTAGCGTCGCAGGCCCCGTGTCGCCACTAGTCGCGCACATTATGAGGTATTTTTCGCCTCTTTTTGCTGCTAGCTCGCTAAGTAGCGCGCCAAACGGCTGCAGCGCCATATCCTTAAAAGCGCGCGTAGGTCCGTGATAAAGCTCGTTTACGTAGAGGTTTTCGCCGATTTTTCGCACCTGCACGGGATTTTGCGGATCGTCAAATCTCTCGTACCGCTTCACTGCCCTCTCAAACATCGCCGCGTCCGCGTCAAATCCGAATTTCTCTATGATTTTCAGAGCGATTTGCGCGTAGTTTAAATTTACCGCCTCCACAAAGAAATTTGCATCCAGCTGCGGCAACTGCGTCGGTGCGTATAGCCCGCCGTGAGCGGAGCTAGGGCTTAGTAGCGCCTGACTAAATTCCACGCTTTTTAGGCTCTCGCCCGCACTCGCTCTAGTTTGAAATAGCTTCATTTACTTTCCTTTTTTATCCATTTTTTGTATTTTTTGCTAGCTTTGTCCGCCTTAAAAGCGACTATCTCAGGCAGCTCGTAGTCGTGATGTTTTGCGATAAATTTAGCGACTTTTTTAAATTTGACCGCGGTTTTTATGAGCAAAACCCGCTCCTTTTCGTCCTTTACCTCGCCGTCCCAAAAGTAAACGCTATTTGCCTTAAAAACGCTGACGCAAGCGGCAAATTTAGCTTTTACGAGCCTTTTGGCTAGAGCTTTGACTGCGGCCTTATCGGCGCAAGAAGTTAGTATAAATTTCATTTAAAGCGTCCTAAATTTTTAGGAGATTATAGAATTTTCTCTTTGATAATTCGTTTAAATTTATCCGCCAACGTCGTTTTTAGCGCGATAACGGAGAGCGGCAGGCCAAATTCCTCCATCTTTACGGCGTCTTTTCGCGTGACCAGTAGCGATGTAGCACTGTAATGGGCTAGGATTTTTGCTAGCTCATCCCGCGAAAACGCGTAGTGATCGGGATAAATCTCGCGCCCTACACAAAGACTAAAGTATGGCTCTAGGCGCTGCGGATTTGCGATAGCGGTCACCAAAACCATCTTTGCGGTTTGATTTATGATTTCGCTCGCGCGAGTAAAATCCTCGCCCTCTTTTACGACGTAGTCGGCTTTGGCGTAAAATTTACTCGGATAGCGATACGCGCCGCTAGGCAGGACGAAATCAAAATACGGCTTTGCCGATGGGCGGATCAGGACGTTAAATTTTTTGATGTGAAATTTACCGAAGCCGTCATCTAGTAGCACGTACTTTGCGCCCATTTTTTTGGCTTCTTTTATCGCGATGTCGCGGTTTTCGCTCACGATGACGTTTGCGTTTTTTACGCTTTTTGCGTACTCCATCGCCTCGTCGCCGCTAGTTTTTACATCGGTTAAAATTTCACCCGAGATTGCGACTTTTATGAGTCCTTTTGAAGCTCTACCGTAGCCTCGTAACACGACGCAACCGCCCTCAAATTCGTTTAATATAGCGATACCCAGCGGCGTCTTTCCGCTGCCGCCTAGGGTTAAATTTCCGATGCTGATAATCGGAATGTCAAAATCCAAAGCTTTGCTAAATTTGGACTTTAAAGTCACGCTCGCGCAGTAAATCCAGCTAAGCGGCAAAAGCGCGATAGCTAGGCACTTTTGCCGTAAATTTGGAGAGTAAAAATAATCCTGCGCAAAGGCGTAAATTTTCCTTTTAAACACGCGTTTTGGCTACTTCTCTCACGCTCTCGCAGATATACGCAACCTCTTCGTCGCTAAGCGCGTTGTAAACGGGCAGCGAAAGCACCTGCTGATATGTTTTTAGCGCATTCGGGAATGAATTTACCTTAAGCCCGTATTTGCTTTTATAGTAGCTTAAAAGGTGCATCGGCTTGTAGTGAAGCGCCGTGTGGATACCGCGCTCTAGTAGCTCCTTGGCAAACCCGTCGCGGTTTTTGTCGATCTTGATGATATACTGGATATAGACATGGTCGCGCTTTTTGATCGGTAGCGAGACGTGCGGGCAACCTGCGAGCTCTTTGTCGTAGATAGCGGCGATCTGTCTGCGTCGCGCGATAAATTTATCCGTCTTTTCAAACTGCGCCACCGCATACGCCGCGCAAAGTCCCGTTAGATCGTACTTCACGCCGATATCTACGACGTCGTAGACGTAGCCTAGGTTGCCGTCTTTATCTATACCGCCATTCACGATCGCGTGGTTGCGCAGTAGTCTAGCGCGCTCGGCGATAGCATCGTCGTCCGTTAGCATAAAACCCGCCGTCGCGATCGGGTTTGTGAGCTGTGAATGCACGTTAAAGCAAGAGATAAGCGAGCGGTCATCAGAGCCGATTTTTACGCCGTTATAGGTTAGGCCGACGGACTTGCCAGCGTCGTCTAGCACCTTTACGTCGTACTCCTGCGCGATAGCGTAGATCTCGTCCATATCCGACGCCTGTCCTCCGACGTGGTTTACAAAGATACCTTTTAGCTTTTTGTGATTGTGCACTTTTAGCGTGTCTCGCAGCGACTGGGGATTCATGTTGAAGTCGTCTTCGTTGATATCCACAAATATCGGCTCGGCGTCAAAGTGTCTGATCGCCTGCGCCACGCTCGGAGTAGAGTTTACTGAGCAGATGATCTTGTCGCCGCGTTTTAGATCCATCGAGCAAAGCGCCAAATGGTGAGCGGCGCTATTGTTATTGGTCGTAACGGCATGCTTTACGCCAAAATACTCTCTAAGCTCGGACTCCATCCTCTCCACGATCATCGAACCGTGGTCTTTTAGAGCCTCTTTTATAAGCGTAATCTCGGCCTCGTCAATAGTAGGTCTATAAAACGCTATCTCTTCCATTGCGCCTCCTTGTTTTTTTATTTTTATCTTACCTTCTGCGTTTCTTTTTTGTTTTTAAATTTATTTTGCCGCCAAATTTACGGCAGTTTTATCTATTTTTACTTTCAGAAAAATCATCGCAACTTTGCCGTTAAATTTACCGTATCTCAAAACCGAGCAAATTTGACGCCAAATCAGTCATCAAATTTCACCGTTTTTGACTTTCAAAACATCAGCTAAATTTAGCGTCCAAGCCGTAAATTTAGCTCAAATTTTACTCGCCGTCCAAGCTAGCAACGGGCGGCTGCGAGAGTTTAAATTTATTTGCTCTTATCCTTGAAAATACCGTCGCGACGAGCTTTGGGTCAAATTCGCTCGCCAGCTCGGCCTCGCCTTTACTCTGCGCCAGACGCAAAACTTCATCCAGCCGCTCGTAAGTGTAGCCTATATCGGCTTCGTCGCTTTGTCCTTCCCAAAGGTCGGCGGACGGAGCTTTTGCGATGATTTTTTCATCGATGCCAAGCTCGCGCGCCAGCTTGTAAATTTCAGTTTTAAAGAGCTCGCCGATCGGATTTAGCGCGCACGCCATATCGCCGTAGATCGTGCCGTATCCAAGAAGGCGCTCGCTTTTGTTGCTCGTGCCCACGACTAGCGCGTTTGTCTTTGCTGAATAGTCGTAAAGCAGGCACATCCTGGCTCTTGTGCTTAGATTTCCCATACGCAAATTTGATAGCGGCTCGCCGATCTGCGCGGTAAAACTATCCAAAATCGGCTGGATTTCGATGATTTTATGCGTTATTTTTAGATCTTCGCAAAGCTTTAGCGCGTCGCTTAAATTTCGCTCGTTCGAGTACTTCGTCGGCATCAAAAGCGCATGCGTTTCAAAGCCCGTGCGCGCGCAAAGAGCGGCTACGACGGCAGAGTCTAGACCGCCGCTAACGCCCAGGACAAATCTTTTTGCACCGCTTTTTTCGAGGTAGCTCGCCAAAAACTCGGTTAGCTTCAGGCTGATTTGCGAATAATTTTTCATAACGATTATCACCGATAAATTTAATTTCTAAAATATTATACAATTTTTTTATAAAATTTAACTTTTAAGCTTAAAAAATATACAATTTATTTTAATTAAATTTTATAAAAGGACAAACGTGAAAATTTTTTCAAAACCATGCGGAGATTATCAAACCAACTGCTACGTAATATCCAAAAACGGGCGTGAGATTATCATTGATCCAGGTCAAGATTCATATGACTTTGTCGTAAAAAATTCACACGCGCCACTCACTATCATAAACACTCACGGGCATTCTGATCACGTTCTTGACAATGTTAGCTTAAAAAAATTTTTTAATATTCCGGTCTATATCCATAAAGACGATAATTTCATGCTTCATGACGATCTTTGGGATGCGGGTCAGCAGCCGATGTACGACGCGATTTGCGTCGGCGGAGCGAAATTTGAGGATGTCAAATTTAACATAGAGGACTTTGAGATCGAGTTTATCCACTTTCCTGGGCATACGCCGGGATGCTGTATGGTGCGCGTGGACGATGTTATCTTTAGCGGGGATTTTTTGTTTAGAGGTTCGATCGGGCGCTATGATTTTCCGTTTTCAAACGCCGAGGATATGCGTCAAAGCCTACTAAAATGCAAAAATTTGCAAGGCGATTTTATACTGTATCCAGGCCACGGCGACAAAACGACGCTAAAAGCCGAGCGAGCAAATTTAGATTTTTGGATAAATATGATCGGTAGGGAGATGAGATTTTAACGGATCAAATTTGAGCTTTTAGATTTTCAACAACCGCGCTAAATTTACAAATAAAACGGCAAATTTGACGGTGGCGAATTTGGCGTTAAATTTATGCTGGTTTTGCCAAAATACCGCCTAAAAAGACGGCGCTAAATTTACTGCGCCGCCAAATTTCATCAAATTTGACCAAGCTTACGCGTTTTGCTTCGCCTCTTCTTTGCGTTTTTCCTCGTTTCGCCTTTGCGCGGCTTGTTTTTGTAGGCTCGTTTTGTAAATTTTAAAGATATGATCCTCTAAAATCACAACCTGAAAAGTCCCCTCAAATACCTTTATATCGTTCGTCGTGCCAGTTACTCGCACCTCGCGCTTCTTGCTCTCGTTAAAGTGCGAGCGCGCATCAAATTCGATCGCTTCGTTTAGCTTGGTCGGAGCGAAAAAATGTATCTTGGCGCCAATAACGACGCTAAAAGTCTCATTGACCGCCGCCATCGCCGCATAGCTAGCCGCCGAGAAAACAAAACCGCTGTGTATGAGCCCCTCGCTATCGGCCACCATGTCGCTCGTGGCGAAAAAGCGCGTTTTAGCGCGGTTTGGCTCGAGCTGCGTCACGGCGCCGCTTAGGCCGATTTTTATATTCGGCGAGGTTTTTAGTTCGTTGCGAAACGGATTTTCGTCCTCGGGTAGTACGACCCCGTCGCTACTGTTGTCGTCGTAGATATTTTCGTCCATTTTTCACCTTTTTATACGCTTAGTTTTAGATAGACCCGTTTTGGCGCGGGATAGCCCTCGACCGTACGCGTCTGATCTGCGGGATCTAGAAAATCGCCCAAGCTCTGTCCCAAGATCCACTCGGTTTTTCGCTGCTCGTGCGCATCCGTCGGCTTTGTGGCTAAAATTTGCGCGTCTTTAAAATTTGCCCTCTCGCACCAGTTTAAAAGCGCGCTAATAGTCGGCACAAAGTAGATATTTGGTATCTTTGAGTATGTATTTTTGGGGCTCAGGGCAAAATCGCCCTCCATATCAAGATACATCGTGTCCAAAAAGAGCTCGCCACCCGCATTTAGCGCGCCTTTTAGCTCTTTTAGCGTACGCACGGGATCGCTTCTGTGATAGAGTACGCCCAGGCAAAAGAGCGCGTCAAATTTGACGCCGTAGTGTGGCAGATGCTCGACGCCTAGCAGCTCGTACTCTATGCCAGAGCGCGCAAACGCGTCGATAAATTTAAACTGCAAAAAGCTCATAACGCCAGGATCAAAGCCGATCAGCTTTTTGGGACGCTTGAGCAGCATGCGAAATAGATAGTAGCCGTTGTTGCAACCGATATCGCCCACGACCTTGTCCGTTAGATCCATGTGCGGCGCGAGTAGGTTAAATTTGACAAAACTTCTCCACTCGCTGTCGATAAAGATATCGTCTATCTTAAAGGGCCCCTTGCGCCACGAGCGTAAATTTAGCGCCATTTGCAGCGTCTCTTTGTGCTCTGCCGGAGTTAAATTTGCTCTTATCTCAACTATATCGTCAAATTTAAGTTCAAATTCACGTCCCTTAAATTTAGCCGCCAGCTCCTCTATCTCGCGCATCAAAGGCGCGTAGGTTTTGCCCGCCAGCTCCCTAGCCTTCGCCGCTCTAGCCGCTTCTAAGCTCATCACTCCGTCCAGTCGATGATGTTTTTAGGGCACTCTTTGCGGTAGGTGCCCGTCGCGTCGTAGTACTCCTTGCACTCGTTGTAGTACTTCGTCGTCACACCGCGGTCGTTTAAAAACACGCAACCGCCCAGCATCGCCGCCAGAGCCGAGAAAAATAAAATTTGCGCTAGAGTTTTCATTTGAAAAATTTAGCGTGCTTTTTCTTCATGTATTCGACGACTTCGAGCACCTCGTCCACGCCCTCGGCACCCGAGTTTTCCAGTGCGTCGTCGATGCACTCGATATAGGTCTCTGCGGCGTCCTCAAGCCTATCCTTTTTCACGCCGGCATAATAAAGCATCGCCTCCAGCATCATCGAAAGCTCGTAGCTTAGCTCGTCAACAGTAGGTTCTATTTCTTTCATTTTCTATCCTTGTAAAATCGTTTTTTTAGTTATCAGGTCGGTTATCTGCGCTTTTACGTT
>CAUPZP010000027.1:0-19192 GCA_963516105.1 uncultured Campylobacter sp. | reverse complement strand
CCGCCGACCTCTTGAATGCCATTCAAGCGCTCTCCCAGCTGAGCTATAACCCCAATCGTCGAAAATATTTTGGAATTATATCATTTTTATCTTACGAAATTTTGAAATTTGACGAAATAAAATAAAATTTTAAGCAAAAATCAGCTAAAATCTCATTTCTCAAACAAAAATGCGGGAATAGCTCAGGGGTAGAGCACAACCTTGCCAAGGTTGGGGTCGCGAGTTCGAATCTCGTTTCCCGCTCCATCGGTTTTAAATTTAGGGAATTTGCCCGGGTGGCGGAATGGTAGACGCAAGGGACTTAAAATCCCTCGGTATTTTTTACCGTACCGGTTCAAGTCCGGTTTCGGGCACCATTGACTTTTAGGCGACATAGCCAAGTGGTAAGGCATGAGCCTGCAAAGCTTTGATCCCCGGTTCGAATCCGGGTGTCGCCTCCAAAAATTATAAGGAGAGAAAATGCGTTATTTACTAGTGCTATTATCTGCTGCTTTGTTTATGGTTGGCTGTTCAAATACTTGGCGCGGAGCCAAAGAGGACACAAATAATGCCGTTGAATGGTCAAAGGAAAAAGTCAACAAAGGTGCTTCCTACGTTAAGGAAAAAACCGAATAAATTTGGCTATGATTAGCCAAAATATTTTTTGCGGGAGATGGCTGAGCGGTCGAAAGCGGCGGTCTTGAAAACCGTTGAGGTGTGAAAGCCTCCTGGGGTTCGAATCCCTATCTCCCGGCCATTATCTAATTACTGTACAAGCTCCTAATATAAATATATTAGTATCTCCAATTTTTAGTTGTATTTTTTAAATTTTAGTAATTTTTTTTGATTTTATTGCGTGTATTATTTGCAGTTAAAGTAATAAATCCAGTAAGTGTCTTTAAATAAAACGCAATTATTAACCGTTAGCCTAAGGCAAAGGCACCAAATATAAATATCGGTATAGTTTGGAGATTCGCTGACTAGTCTGTGACATATTTTATTTCTGTAGTTTAGCCCCATCGGCTCCGTTAGTAAAAATTTTAGCTCTTCTGTCAAATCTCTCCCGAGCAATTCATATATTTTTGGTTCTTGCAAAAGCGAGTTTATACTTTTTCCGATTCTACGCCGTATTCATCGATAGTAGTCGTAGGAATTTTTTCTTGTTGTAGTAAAATTCTCGTCAAATGATTTAAAATTAAAAAACTATATGAAGGCCGCAATATCAACTTTGCACCCAGATTCTGCACTGCCGAGCAGAACTACACTATAATTTCTGCAAAATATCATAAATGCAGCACATAGACACTCTATTCTCCTCTAAATTTTGCCAAAATGCAGGCGGTATCGCCGCTATTATTTTTGGTATATAGATTGTCTATGTTGCTCATGCGAGCTCTTTTGCGTTTAAATAAATTAGCATTACTTGAACCCAACGCAATTATACATTATTCTTACTCTTTGCGTATATTGGTATGTCGAATCACTATATCGTTACAAATTTGACCAATCTCGGCTGTGCGATACGCTCATAGTCTTTCGTATTTAAAATGATAGAATGATCTAGCAAGCCTGCATTAAAGGCGAGCTTAGCATAGCGAGTAAGCAGGCTCGGATCAGCGATCAGCTCTAGCTCCTCGTGAAAGCTAAACGGCGGAACGCTGCCAAAGACGCAGTCGGTGAGTCGCATGACCTCATCTGGGCTTGCTAGACTTGCTCTAGTGCCGCCAAGCGCCTGTGCGATGAGCTGCAAATCAGCTTTGTAATCCGCCGGCAGCACAGCCAAAACATATCGTTTGGCGCCCCCGCCTTTTACGACGCAAACGAGCGCTTTTGCCCCCTGCCCCAGCTCCGTGCCGCGCGCAACGGCGACCTCGGCCGAGGTTTTGGCACTCGCGTGAGATACGGTGCGAAAGTCCGCATTTTGCGTACTTAGCAGCTCTTTTAGTTTCTCGAAAATTTGCTCGGACATCGTTATTCCTTTATTTAAAATTTAGTTTAAATTATACAGCAAATTTTTAAAATCACCCTGCCCTTTTTAAATTTAACAAGATAAATGCGTCTAAATTTAACCGCATATTAAGCCGCTTAAATTTAAATATTTTTGGCTATCATTTCGTAAATTTGCCTTAAAATGAACACAAAGAAAAAGAGCAAATTTACAAAGGAAAAATCATGCAGATCGATAAAATCCAAATCGAAGCAGGCTGGAAAGAGGCGCTAAAAGAGGAGTTTTTGAGCGAAAATTTCGCCCGCATAAAGGAAAATTTCTTGCGCGCAAAGGCTGCGGGCGAGGTCTATCCGCCAAATGCGCTGATATTTAACGCCTTTAATCTCACGCCGTTTAACGCCGTTAAAGTCGTGATCCTGGGTCAAGACCCGTATCACGGCGCAGGGCAGGCGATGGGGCTAAGCTTCTCCGTGCCGCGCGGCGTCAAAATCCCGCCGAGCCTCGCCAACATCTACAAAGAAATCCACGACGATTTGGGTGTAACGGAGCCAAACTCTGGCGATCTGAGCTACTGGGCGAAGCAGGGCGTGCTGCTACTAAATGCGACGCTAAGCGTTAGTGCAGGGCAGGCTAACTCGCACTCGAATTTCGGCTGGCAGGAGTTTACGGATGCTGCGATCAGGAGGCTTAGCGAACGCGCCAAAAACGTTGTTTTCATGCTATGGGGCAACCCGGCTAAGGCCAAAATCCCTCTCATCGAGGCTAACAAACACCTTGTACTAACGGCGGCTCATCCAAGTCCGTTAGCGCGCGGCGCGTTTTTTGGCTGCAGGCACTTTTCAAAGGCAAATTTGTATCTCGCCGAGCACGGCAAAGCGCCGATAGATTGGGATCTAAACAACGCTAGTTAGTGTGCTTTTATGCAGCCGTGACAAAACGAGCTTTTATGATTTGGCTAAAGCGAGTTTCTAAAATTTGGTAAGCATGCGGTTTTAATTGTGCCAGGCTACGTCAAATTTGCATTCAAAAGCTTGCCAGGCTAGGTTTGGCGGGTTTCAAATTTGATCGTAGAGCTTTTGACCCTACTCAGCAAAAGCGACTCAAATTTCTCTATAAAACAGGCCTACTTTTGCGCCTTTTCTGCTCTCATTTCATCTAACATGGATTTTATCTTTGCCGATTCGCGCTCGCAAAATTTCTCATCGCCGCTTGGTATGATTAGCGCCGCTTGGCCCTCCTGCGCCTTTTGCAGCTCGCTAAATTTGAGCTCAAACAGCCTAAATGCTTGTGGATCGTCTTTTAACTGCCTAGATTTTGTTTCGTAAAGCTCGTTTAGGTAAATTTTGCTTTGCTTTACGTACTCCTCGCACGCGTTTTGAGCGCCTAAAGCCAGCGCGCCCAGAGCACAAAATATCAATATTTTTCTCATCGTCGTCCTTTAAATTTGCGAAATTATACACTTTTTTAGGGTTTAAATTTTATAATTTTCAAAAATTTAAAGGCGAAAAATGAGACGAAAAGATAGAGAACTAAGTGCGCAGGAAGGGCTTGCGATCATAGATGCGTGCGAATACGGCACGATCTCTTGCATTGGTGAGGCGGGTGAGATTTTTAGCGTGCCGATCTCGGTCGTGCGCGAGGGCGAGAGCGTATTTTTGCACGGCGCTCCTGCGGGTTCTAAGGCAAAGCTACTAAAAGACGGCAAGAGCGTGACGCTAGTTTGCGTGAGTTACGCGCAGGTACCGATTCTAACCGATGAGCAGCTAGACGTGATCAAGGATGACGGCAAGGCGCTTGGCGCGAAGGTTTTTACGACCGAATACAAATCCGCTGTCGCCCTAACCAAGGCCTACACCGTGACGGACGAGGCGGCGAGGCTGCATGCGCTACGGCTGCTTAGCGAAAAATACACGCCAAGCTATATGCGAACCTTTGACGTCGCGGCAACTCACGGGCTAAAGGCAATGAATATCTATGAGCTAAAAATCGCGAGCATAACGGCAAAGGCGAAGATTATTCGGGATTAAATTTGCGCTTTACGGCGGCAAATTTGATGCTAAATTTTAAAAATAATTACATGAAATTTGATGGCGATAAAAAATAAAAAAGACGAAAAATCCCTCCAAAAGGAGGGATAAAAATTATTTAGGTAGCGTAGCTATAACTTGCTTCATTTGTTCAAGGGCAGGTTTGCAAGCGGCCTCTTGTGAGTCTTGCGGAAGCTGAGCAAACTGGGCTTTTTGATCTTCGTAAGTAGATTTCATAGCCGCCATTTGCGGGTTGTCTTTAGTTTTTTCGACGAACTCGTCGACTAGTTTAAAGTACTCTTCGCAAGAAGGCGAAAGCTCAACCGTGGCAGCGGCATTTGCGCCCATTACGCCAAGGGCGGCGATTACTAACAATGACTTTTTCATATATTCTCCTTAGATGAAATAGGCGGGCATTATATCCTTTTTCTTTCCTTTTTTTGTAAATCAAATTTAAAAATTTCGTTAAAAATATAAGTTAATTTAAATAAAAAATAGATAAAATTATACCTATTATCAATTTCTTAATATAAAGGGGATGTTATGGGTAAATTTAGCATTATTGCGGCTGCAGTTTTACTGAGTGCAGCCTCGGCTCTTGCGCAGACGGGAGGAGCGGATAGCAAATTTAAGCGAGCTGACAGCAATGCAACCAGATCTGTAAAGCTAGATATGGTTTCCGTCACGGCAAACAGGAGCGAAACCGACGTCGCTAAATACGCGGGCCAAGTCAGCATCCTAAATCAAAACGACCTAGTTAAATCGCCGTCCGTTATCGACGCTATCGGCTCGGTACCGGGCGTCATGCTCGGCAACGACCACGGCAGACAAGTCGGCCAGTACTACAACATCCGCGGCTTTGGCTACCAAAGTGAAGCGCGCGTCATTATCGAACAAGACGGTATCAAGCGCTCGCCTTCGCTTTTTTCTAATCAAATTTCAACCTTTCGCGTGGATAATGACTTGCTAAAACGCGTCGAGGTCGTAAAGGGCGCTAGCTCCGTGCTACACGGCAGCGGCGCGGTCGGCGGTATCGTTAGTATGAGAACAAAAGACGTGAGCGACTTTATAAACCCAGGTAGCAACTACGGCGTCACGATCGGCCACCGCCAGGAAAGCAACCACATGAACTCAAATCGAGCCGCCGTCGCAGCTAAACCGACGGAAAATTTCGGTATTTTACTCTACGGCAAGCACGCGGACTTTGGCAAGATAAAGATGGCTAGAGACGGCAAGCGCTCGGGCGTGAAATACGCAGAAAACGACGAGCAGGTAAACACTGTCTTTGCCAAAACCGAGTGGGCGATAACCGACGAGCATGCCCTGGAGGCTAGCGTATTTAACTACCACGAAAAATTCTCCTCTTCGCCTTGGCAGTCGCTTTTCTGGAGCGAGGATGCGGAGCTACCTACCTCTGGACGGCTAAAACAGCGAGACTATAGCCTGATATACAAATATACTCCGCTAAATAACAGATGGATAAATTTCTCCGTTCAGTACTATAACGCTAAAGCCCTAAACCACAGGATCAGAACTGGCTTTAGCAGAGGCAATCCCGTCTACATCGACTACAAAAACAAAGACGACAGATGGGGCGTTAGGCTCAAAAACGAAAGCCTCTTTGAAACCGGCATGCTAGAGCATAGGCTAGTTACCGGCATCGACTACGAACACAGAAAAGAGGACGCGATATTTTGGCACAACGGTGCGCTTAGCGACTTTGGTTCGTTTCCAAATTTTTACAAAGACCTCGGTATATACGCGCAAGACGTATTTAGCGTAGGTAGATTCGAGTTTACTTTAGGCGGCAGGTTTGATAAATTTAAACGCGGAGTCAAAAACGGCGATCGCAACTCATACTCCGAGTCTAGGTTTTCCCCAAAACTCGGCCTTGCGTACGAGGTTTTTGACGGTATAAATTTACTCGCAGGCTACGCAGAGACATTTAGAGGACCGACGCCAAACGAAACGTCATCGGCCGGCCCGTTAAATCCGCACTACTGGTACATACCAAATCCCGACCTAAAACCTGAAATCGCAAAAGAATACGAAGTAGGCTTTTCTGTCGATAAGCAGGGGCTTTTGGGCGACGACGAGCTGTATTTTAAGGCTACCTACTACGACGGCAATATCAAAGATATGATAAATCTAAAAGCAAGACCGGACAAGGGCAATCCGCCGTTTGACGCCGAATCGCCGGGTAGACGCTACGGTATGTATGAAAACGTCGATAATGCAAAACGCCGCGGCATCGAAATCGAGTCCAAATACGCGATAAACAACCTTACATTCTCACTCGGATACGACCACACGAAAATCTACGACAAAGCGACCAAAAAGATACTCACCGTCTATGCTGATAAGCTAACTTTGGGCGCGATGTATAGATACGAGCCGTGGGGGCTTAGTTTGGGCGGCGATATGACGCACTGGTTTAGGCCCAACAACGACGAGAAATACTACGTTGTGCGAGGTCAAAAATACGAATACGTAGATGAAACCTTTACTATCGTAAATTTTAAAGGCCGATGGGAGCCAAAAAATTTCGACAGCTATCTACTAAACAAAGGGCTAAAAATCAGCTTTGGCGTAAACAATATCTTTAACAAAGAATACATTTTCGCAAACGGATTTAAAAATACGACCAGAGTGGGCAAAGGTAGAAACTTCTACGTAGATTTTGAGAAGACGTTTTAAATGTGACGCGGCGAGCGAGCTAAATTTGGTTTAAATTCGGCTCGCTTTCGCCGTTAAATTTACCGTTTTGACGGCTCGTTTTTTGTCTAAATTTGAGTTTGCGGGGAGGCAGGGCGCTAGCGTCAAATTTGCCTTTTCTTGCCGACTCAAATTTTAACCCGTCCGCTCCTGCAAATCCGCTTCTTAATTTAAATTTGACTATAATGCCTTAAAATTTAAAAGGAGCAAATTTGCAAAATTTCGCCTTGAAATTTCGTCCGACTAGTTTGGACGAGATCTGCGGACAGCGCGAGCTGGTGGGCGTTTTTAAAAAATTTATCGAAAACAAAAAAATCCCACACAGCATATTTTACGGACCTGCAGGCTGCGGCAAAACTAGCTTTGCTCGCGTCGTCGCACGGTCGATGGAGTATGATTTTTACGAATTTGATGGCGGAAACCTAAAGATCGACGAATTTCGCAAAATACTAAAAAACCACGAAAACGCGCTTTCTAAGCCGCTATTTTTCATCGACGAGATCCACCGCCTAAGCAAAACGCAGCAAGAAGCCCTACTGATACCCATGGAAAACTACCGCGCAGCCATCATCGGAGCCAGCACGGAAAATCCCTATTTCACGCTAAGCTCAGGCATCCGCAGCCGCTCGATGCTCTTTGAATTTAAGCCGCTTGCGAGCGAGGATTTTGAAAAGCTGCTTGAACGCGTGAGGGGCGAGGTTAAATTTGATATCTCGGATGAAGCCAAAGCCTATCTCATAAAAAGTAGCGGCGGAGATGCGCGCGGACTGCTAAATTTGCTCGAGTTTGCCGTGAGTCTGGATGAAAAAATAACGTTAGAAAATTTAAAAATGCTGCGAGCTAACGCAGTTAGCGAAGGCGTTAGTGAGGATGACGTGCACTACGGGCTAGCGAGTGCGTTTATAAAAAGCCTGCGCGGTAGCGACGAAAACGCCGTCATGTACTATCTAGCAAGGCTTATCGACGCTGGCGAGAGTGCGGATTTTATCGCGCGTAGGATGGCGATATTTGCTAGCGAGGATATCGGTAATGCTAACCCTAACGCGCTAAATTTAGCCGCTAACGCGCTAGCTGCCGTTAGCAAGATCGGCTTTCCCGAAGCGCGGATAATCCTCGCTCAATGCGCGATGTATCTGGCTCACTCGCCAAAGTCAAACTCCAGCTACAAGGCCATAAACGCCGCGCTGTCCTACGTCAAAGAGGGGCCTCCGCTAAAGATCCCGCCCTATCTCATCAACACCGCGCCCGAGGCCAAGGACTATCTGTATCCGCATAGCTTTGGCGGCTGGGTAGAGCAAAAATATCTCGAAAGGCCGCTTAAATTTTACGAGAGCAACGGCATCGGCTTTGAAAAGACGCTGGACGAGTGGCTGGTTAAAATAAAATCTAAGGGCTAAATTTGGAGTGATTGCGACGGGTGGCAAAATTTAAATGGCTTACATTAAATTTATGCCGATCAATTATACCCATGCTGTCGCGTCAAATTTTACAAAAAGTATCGCAGTCAAATTTGCCTCGTGTTGGATTTTGCTAAGCTCGGCAAATTTGCGCAAAATTCAAACGTAATAGCAAAATCAAATTTAAAATATGCTCTAAAAATCGCCGTTTTGCAAAATTTGATCCAAATTTGACGTATATTTTTAAAATAGGCTAAAAAATTTTTATTATTTATTTTAGTTTTATATTTTTTTAAATATACTTGAAAAATTTTAAAAATAAAGGCAAATCCATGCTCACCGACCTCGTAAGCTCTATAAATTCATTCCTTTGGGGGCCGTATTTCCTCATCGCGTTACTTTGCGGTACGGGGCTTTACTTTACGATTAGGCTACGCTTCGTGCAGATTTTTAAGTTTAAAATGGGGCTTAATAGGCTTTTCGGTAATTTTTCATTGCACGGCGAAGCGGCGGGAAAGTCGGGTATGAGCTCGTTTCAAGCAGTCGCTACGGCCGTCGCGGCGCAGGTGGGCACGGGTAACCTCGTAGGTGCCACAACCGCGCTCATCATGGGCGGGCCGGGAGCGATATTTTGGATGTGGTGCGCTGCGTTTTTGGGCATGGCGACAAATTTCGCGGAGATCTGCCTAGCTCAAATTTACCGCACCAAAGACGACAGCGGTCACGTGATCGGCGGGCCTGCGTTTTATATCAGTCGCGGACTAAAGAGCCGCTACGCCAAAGCCCTGGCGGCATTTTTTGCGCTGGCGATCATTTTGGCGCTCGGCTTTATGGGCAATATGGTTCAAGCCAACTCGATCTCAGACGGCTTTAAGGGGGCATTTGGTATCCCAAACTGGGCTAGCGGGCTGTTTCTAGCGGCAATTTGCGCTATGATTTTTATCGGCGGCGTCAAAGCCATCGCCAGAGTCGCAGAAAAGATCGTGCCTATCATGGCGATCCTCTACGTCGCAGTCGGGCTAGTCATCATTGGGTTTAATATCGAAAAAATCCCAAGCGTCATGGCACTTATATTTGAAGCGGCGTTTAACCCTTCAGCAGCCTGGGGCGGCGCGACCGGAGCCACGATAGCTACGGCGATGAGATACGGTATCGCGCGCGGTCTGTTTTCAAACGAAGCGGGCATGGGCTCGACCCCTCACGCGCACGCCGCGGCTAACGTCAAACACCCCGTCGATCAAGCGGTGCTAGGCATCATGAGCGTGTTCGTCGATACATTTATCGTGCTAAACATCACTGTTTTTGTCGTGCTTAGCGCCGACGTGATACATTTTGAAAACGGCAAAGCCGTGCTAACGGGCATCTCGCTCGTGCAAGAGGCCTTCTCGACGCATGTTTTGGGACATGCGGGCGGCTATGGATTCGTGGCGATTTGCTTGTTTTTCTTTGCGTTTACGACGATTTTGGGCTGGTACTACTTCGCCGAGATCAATGTACGCTATCTTTTTGGAGCCAAATTCGTGCGAATTTTACAGATATTAGTCGTTGGATTTGTGTTTGCGGGCAGCTTGCTAAAGATAAATTTCGTCTGGGAGCTAGCCGATATGTTTAACGGGCTCATGGTGCTTCCAAACTTGATCGCCATCATCGCACTTAGTCCGGTCGTAGTTAAGCTCCTAAAAGACCACGATGCGGGCAAAGAATACGAACAGAAAAACTATGTAAGAGAGCCGAATTTATTTTAGAAAACTTAAAAATTTAATGTAATTACTATTTTATATATTGTTGCTATAATTTTAAGAATTGATTTCAGTTAGATTTGTTACAACTTCCTATATTTTTAATCTAAATCTAGGAGATCGTTATGAATATAACTCAGACGCAAATTTCTGCGCTTTACGTCGGACTCTTCGGTAGATCGAGCGAAGGCGCGGGCAGTAAGGCTTGGCTGGGTGCTGCAAATACGCAAAATTTAAGCGTTTCTACCATCGCAAACACGATGCTAGACACAGTAGCGGCAAAAGAGTTTTTCGGCGATAGCGTAAACGAAAACGCAAATTTCGTCGAGCATATATACGCTAACGTATTTGGCAAAGGCGGAGCTAATCTAGACAAAGAGGGCAAAGCCGGCTGGATGAAAAAGCTAAACGACGGCGAAGATAGAGGAAAGGTCGAGGCCGATATGCTAAAGGCCGCTTGCGACCCCGTTCACTCAAATGCCGCCGACGAAGCTACGAAAAACGCGCATAATCTCTTGATAAACAAGATAATCGCCTCAAACGTCGTAGCCGACCTCATTAAAGACGTTCCAAACGGTGGCGATATAAAGGAGCAATTAAAAGCTTTTATGCAGATAAATAAAACCATTACGCCCCACTCAAACGCGAGCGACATCAAAAGCGCCGTGCTAGCGGGCGCTAAAAGCTTAAATTTGACCGTAGACGAGGCGAAGTTAGACGCTGCGCTAGATGCCAACTCTAAGGTAAAAATCATCTCCGGCGTAACCGGCAAAACGGAGGATGAAATCTCAAAAGAACTCGCTCCAAAACCGGCTCCTCAACTAGATCCTAAGCCTGCCCCTGCGCCGGATCCAAAACCTCAACCTCAGCCGGGTTCTAAACCGACTCCGACTCCAGATCCCAAGCCTCAACCTCAGCCTGCTCCAAACGACGGCGTAGAGGGCTTGCTAAAACAGATGCTAGCATCCGCCTCATCGACCGAGGTCATCGGCTACTCGGCGAAGATAGAACACGGCGGTAAAAAATACTTCGTAAGCATAAGAAGCGCGGATAACGACGGCGTAAATTTAAGCGCCGATCAAAAGATAAATTTATCGGTCCAAAACGGCGCGGTTAAAACCGCCGAGGGCAAGACGCTAAAAGCCGATGTTTATACGGTAAAAAACTTCCCGACGGGCGATAGCTTGGAGGCGGAAAAAGGCACGGCGATACTTGACGCATTTACCAAAGACGGGCACGAATTTAGCGCCAAAGATCAAGAAAACGGCGTCCCTTATAGCCACAGCCTCCAGCCTAGATCGGGCGTTAAATTTAACGACAATGGCTTTTTCGAGCGGCCGTTTGGCCTGGTAGAGGGCACGACAGACGGCGTCAGCGCGCAAAAAGTAGATAAAGGCGCGGGCGGTATGGTTTATAAGCTCGTAAAAGACGGACAAACGACTTATTACGTTACAAATAAAGAGGCTGTTCCGCATTTTAACTCTCATACCGGCACCGTCGTCATAGAGGGCGCAAAACCGGGCGACAAAGTCAAATTCGCAGGAGGTGCAGACTCGCTTACGCAGGCTCAAAACGAGGATGGGCTGCAAGCGGGCTCAAAGCAGTTTATCAAAGACGGCGACGATACTATCCTCTACGCTAACGGCAAAAACTCGGGCTTTAGCAACTCGGATGATTTAAAGATCGTATTTAAAGGCGTAAGCATTGATCCGACCGCAAAAGACGGAGCCTTTACGCTAAAGCAAAATATTTTAGCCGACGGCGTCGTCAAGGCAACCGACGCGCAGGGCTTTACCAAGCTCTTTGACGATGCGCCCGCTCTTAAGCTAGACGGCACGCAAAGCGTCTATAAAAAAGAGGGCAAATTTTACCAAGACGCGCAAGCCACCAAGCCTTTAGACGCGGGCTCGCTAAACGTAAAGGCTGTTAAATTTGATAACGGCGATGTCTATACCTTTAGGTCTGCGAAAAAATCGCAATCCAAAGATACAGTAAAAGCCTACGACAAACAAAGCTTAAGCTCAAATTCGCAAAAAGGCGACGCGCTAAAAAGCGGCGATACGACTTACGAGTTTTTCGACAAAGGCAACGTCGCGAAGATATCAAGCGATGATTTTTCGTTTGAAAACGGCGCGCAGTATCTAGGCTCGTTAAATTTAGACGGAGCCAAAAACATAACCAAAGAGTCGTTTTTATCCGGCAAGCTAGGAGATAAAATCCTACCTAACGCGTACTCAAACATAACTACGGGCGGAGTTAAATTCGAGCTCAAGCAAAACGGCGATATAAAATCTTTAGTCGCAAGCTTTGAAAAGGCTAAGGAGATATTAAGCGGCGCGCTAAAAGACAGGATCGCAGACGGCGCGGTAGAGCTTAGCAAAGATAGCACGCTAACAAACGCTCAGCTACAAACGTTAGCTCAAAATGCCGCTAAATTTGCTAACGGCGCGGTAAAATCGGCTGTTCTAAGCGTAGCCGAACTAACGTCTCTCAACAAAGATGCTGCGGATAAAATCGCAAATTCGGCCGTAACGCTAACGGATAAAGACGCGTTTAGTAAAGAGTCTCTAAAGGCTTTAGGCGCGTTTAGCGACAAGCTAAAAGACGGCGCGATAGCTAATACGCAAAAGCTAAGCGCGGCTGATTTTTACGAAATTTTCGGCAAAGGCTTTCTATCTAGCGACAAGCTCTCAAGCTATAAGATCGCAAACGGCGCCCTAGAGATCGAAGATAGCGCGAATAATTTACAAAACGCAGTAGAAAATAGGCTGAATTATTTCAGCGAAAAGATAAAATCCATAAAAACCTCAGACGGTGCGGAGCTAAAAATCTCAGCCGCGAATTTCAATAAAATCGGCGCGGATAAATTTGACGCTAACGATAACATAAAACTAACGGGCGTTAGCTCAAACGATAAGGATGCCTTGCTAAGCGACAAGGTAGATAGCTTTGAAATCAATAGATCGTTAGAAGTAAGCGTAGACGAATACGCTAAATTTGCCGCTAAACTCGCAGGAAAAGGCAAATTTGATATCGCAGACGACTTTAAAAAAATCATGAAATTTTTAAAGACGGCGGACGTTTCAAAGATAGAAACGCTAAATTTAAGCGATAAAAACATCGAGCTTAGCGCAAGCGACGTAGAAGAGCTGGCTAAGCTTAACGACCTAAATTTGCATACTAAATACGGCACGCAAATCACGCTAAAGCAAAGCGCGCAAGAGCTAAACGCGGACGGTTCAAAGCTGCTAAAGGCCTTTGCGGGGCTGTCTTTTGGCGCCGGCAATGCCAAAAAACAGATCGACGTGCAAGGAGACGGCGTTTTAGAGCTTGATAAGGATACGTTTGAAACTTTTAAATTTGCCGCAGACGATAATCTAAAAATAACAAACGTAACAGGCTCAGTCTACGCAAGCGACGCCAAAGAAACCTTTACCTTTAAGCAAGACGCGTCTAGAGTCGTTATAAATGCCTTATCTAACGGCGACAAGCTTGATTTCTCCAGGTTAGCTTCTAACGTAACGTCTATCGGCGATCTAAACGTAGCCGCAGACGCGCAAACGCAGCTACAAGACGGCAAAATTTACTACGTTAGCGGTACGGCGGCAGGCTTTGCGTCCGGGTTTGATAAGATTTTAGGCGAAGGTAAGGCTTTTTTAACCAAAGCCGCAGGCAACGAAAAATCTATAATCCTAGCTAAAACTTACAGCGGTTTTGAGATATATAAGGTCGAAAATAACGGCGATAACGTAATAACTAAGGATGAGGTAAAATATATAGGCTCCGTTAGCGCAAACCGCGACTTTAATCTTAGCGCGGATAACATCGTGCTAGCAGCCGCGTCAAAAAGCCTTAGCGCGGCGCAGTTTGCGACCGAAGCGGCAAAAGGCGCCGGCGGGCTAAATTTGCTAGATACGGCGGAAAACATAAAGCAAAATTTGGCGAATTTAATCTCAAACAAAGACAAAATAGCAAGCATTGGCAGCAGCGACGATAAGCCTATAAATTTAACCGCCTCGCAGCTAGGCGAGCTAAAAGGCAAATTTGCCCCTAGCCAAACGTTAAAAATAAGCGAGGCGCTAAAGGACGGCAAAACAGCGAGCGCGGACGGAGGCAAATATATCTTTACTCTGGATAAAGACGAGAAAAACTGGCAGCTGGAGAAATTCGGCGCAGACGATAAGCTTGATTTTTCAAAGGTGTTTGAGGGCAAGCAGCTAAGCGCGGGCGAGTTTAACCTGAACGCAAACGGGCAAAAAGCGACGCTACAAGACGGCAAGATCTATAAAGCCGAGCTAAGCTTTACGCCATCAAATCAAGGCGGCGGCGCAAATAGCGAGCTAAACGCGCTTAAAAAGGTATTTGAAGAGTCGTTTGAAAAGGGCGCAAAAGCCCTGCTCATCGCTAAAAACCTCAAGCAAGAGGGCAACTCGTACTCCTATAACTACGTCTATAAGATCGAGGACGACGGCAACGGCAAGCTGGACCAGGGCGACATCAAGCTGCTAGGCGTCGTAAATACGAATAGCGGCTTTCAAAACAACTACGACATAACCGCGGCTAACGCGGAGCTGTAGTGTTGCGATAAAATTTAGTCGGCCGAGTCGGTCGGCTAAATTTAATTTATACCTTAACCCAAAATAAAGCGCTTGGCCGCAATTATTGACTTTACATCTATTTTTAACCACAATGCTTCGCTTTTAAAATTTATCGCGAATTTTAAACTAAAACAAATTTAAAGTGCTAAAATGAAAAAATTCTGCTTTCTTTGGCTGTAGCGGCGAGCTTATCACAGGTCTATGCGGCGCAACCCGTGCAAACGCAAACAAGTGCGCAGATCTAACATATAGGTTGGGGCGGCGATCTTCATCCACAATCGCGTCAAGCTAAACGCGAATGACCGCAGACGGGCGGCTATGGATATATTTCGGGTCAAGAACAGCAAGATCGTCTAGCGTCCGGATATCATCCAAGACATACCCGAAAAAAGCGAAAATGACGATACTATGTTTTAATTTTAGCCCGTTTTATGGCTAAATCATCCGCAAAATTCGTAAAACTAAAATCCAAATTTAGCCGCCGAGTCGCCGAAAAAGCGAGCGAAATTTAAACCGAAATTTAAGACGAACGTTTTGCGCTAAATGCGAATTTAAGCCGTCTTTGTCTGATTTTCGCCGCCTGCCGAATTTAGCCTTAGGCTCAAGCTCTCCCCGCCGTTTCTAAAACCGCGCTTTTTAGCAAATTTACGCCGTTAGCGATATCGCTCCAGCTGGAAAATTCCGCCGGATTGTGACTGATGCCGTCTTTAGACGGGATGAAAATCATCGCCGTAGGACATAGCGCGCTCATATGCATAGCATCATGCCCGGCGCCGCTTGGCATGATTTCAAAGCTAAGCCCGAGCTGCTCGGCTTTTTGGGCGATGAGTTTGATGAGGTGGCCGTCTAGCGCGCACGGCTCGTCAAAGGCTAGTTGCTTGATCTCGCATTTGACGCCGCGCTGAGCCTCGATGCGCGAGATTTCAGCCAGGATCTGCTCGTATGCCGCCTCGCGCGTGGCTAGGTCGATGCCGCGCAGGTCGATTAGCAGCGTAGTTTCGCCTGGCACGACGTTCATGACGCCAGGTTTTACCGTGCAGTTGCCCGCGGTCGCTACCACGCCATTTGCCGCGTTTTCGCGCGCGACGTGTTCGACGGCCAGCACTATCTGCGCTGCTGCGCAAAGCGCATCGTGGCGGTACTTCATGGCTGTCGTGCCGGAGTGCTGAGCCTGGCCCTGCACGCGCACGCTAAATCTATGCGGCGCGGCGATGGCGCTTACTACGCCGATTTGGATATTTTCGTTATCTAGTAGAGGCCCCTGCTCGATGTGTAGCTCGAAAAAGCTCTCGTAATTCGGTATCAAATTTTTAGCCTTTTCGATGCTCGCTAGATCGATGCCAAACTCCGCAAAAATCTCGCCGATAGGGCGCCCCTGGAAGTCGCGCACCTCTTTAAGTTTCTCAAAGCCTAGCTTGCCGCACATCACCTTGCTGCCAAGCGTCGCTATATTAAATCTGCTTGATTCCTCGCACTCAAAGACGATTAGCTCGAGCGGTCTGCGCGTCTGCATGCCCTCGTCGTTTAGCGATCTAATCAGCTCTAGCCCGCCCAGAACGCCGAGAATCCCGTCAAATTCGCCGCCGTTTATCACGGTATCTAGATGCGAGCCAAAGGCCACCGCAGGCAGCTCGGGCTCGGTGCCTTCGCGCCTGGCAAAGATATTTCCGATCGCGTCAATGCGTACTTTTAGCCCCGCCTCCTTACAGCGCGCGATAAATAGCTCTCTGGCGGCCTTATCCTCGCGCGTGTAGGCTAGGCGACTCATTCCGGCGCCAAAGTTCGCGTCGTTTACGGCGTTTATCTCGCTAAAAAGCGCCCTAAGCCTATCTAAATTTATACTCATCGCCCATCCTTTGTATTTAAAATTTACCAAATTCTAGCTAAGAAGCATTAAATTTATACTTTAATATTTTTATTTAATACAATATTTAATTTTTTGGATTTTAGATAATGTTTGGGATCTAAGAGCTAACAAACGCTAACGTTATTTTTATTAAAATTTAGCGTTAAAATCGGCTTTCAAATATAAAATTTACAAACAGATAAAGTAAAAACTTTATGCCATAACATATTAAATTTTACTAACAAATTGCCGGGTTTGAGATATAAATTTACAGAAAACATGATAGTCAAATTTAAACAAAAGAAGTGGTTTTTGAGGAGAGCGGCTAGTAGCATAAATTTGCCGCCTAAAAATCTTTGGCTCGTAGCGTATTTGCTGGCGAGCCAAAGTTAAATTGCGATTTAAACCAGCTGTGCGCCCGCGCCTTTTACAACCTCGCCGATGACGTAGCCGTCGGTATTTGCCAACACAAAATCTACGTTTTCTTTCGGCGCTACGACGATCATACCTACGCCCATATTAAACGTTCTCATCATCTCGGCGGGCTCTACCTTTTGCGCGATGATTTTAAAGATTTCGGGCGTGCGGATCGCGGCGTGTTCGATCTTAGCGCCCAGTCCCTCCGGAAATACGCGCGGCAGATTTTCCACGATGCCTCCGCCCGTGATGTGCGCAAGCGCGTGGATCTTGTCTTTTAAATTTAAAAAGTCGCCGACGTAAATCCTGGTCGGCTCCAAAAGCACATCGATGAGCGCGCGACCGTCCACTTTGTCGTCAAATTTTAGCCCAAGCTCGGCAACTACTTTTCGTGCGAGCGAGAAGCCGTTTGAGTGCAGGCCGTTGCTAGGAAGCGCGATGAGCACGTCGCCCTCACGTACGAACTTGCTGCGGTCGATCTCGTCTTCTTCGGCGATACCCACGGCAAAGCCTGCTAGGTCGAAGTCACCCTTCTCATACATCGAGGGCATCTCCGCCGTTTCGCCGCCGATTAGCGCGCAACGCGCGAGTTTGCAGCCCTCGGCGATACTTTTTACTACCTCTTTGGCGTCCGCGATTTCAAGCTTTGCCGTCGCGTAGTAATCGAGGAAAAATAGCGGCTCGGCAAAGTTGCAGATGAGGTCGTTTACGCACATCGCGACGAGGTCTTGACCTACGCCGTCAAATTTGCGCGCGTCGATTGCGAGTCGTAGCTTTGTACCCACGCCATCAGTAGCGCCCAGGATCGCGGGCTTTTTGTAGCCCGCAGGCAGCCTCACCGCGCCGCTAAACGAGCCGATACCGCCCAAAACGTGCGGAGTTTGCGTCGCCTTGACGAACGGTTTTATCGCGTTTACGAAGTCATTTCCCGCGTCTATATCGACGCCAGCGTCTTTGTAGCTTATCAAATTTTATCCTCCAAGATGGTATAATTTCGCAGATTTTAGCTAAAATCGAATAAAAACGCTATAAAGGCTCATCTTGAAATTTAAACACGCCATCGTCATCACGGGCAGCATCGGTAGCGGCAAGAGCGCGGTTTGCGAGCTGCTTCGTGATCGCGGATTTGAGATCATCGACGCCGATAAGATTTCGCACCTGGTTTTGGATCGCTGCGCCGCGCAGGTGGCTGAAATTTTCGGCGCGCAATACGTCGTGCAAAAAGGCGCGCAGGCCGAAAATTTGGACTCGCACGCGGAATTTGGCGTTAGTTCAGGCGAGGAAATTTTGTCCGCCCCCTGCGTCTCGGTGGATCGCAAAAAGCTGGGCGAGCTGGTGTTTAAAAACCCTGCGGAGCTTGCAAAGCTAGAAGCGCTGCTGCATCCGAAGATAACGGCTGAAATTTTATCGCAGGCGCGGGCTTTGGAGGTGAAAGGAAAGCTTTACTTCGTCGATATTCCGCTGTTTTTCGAGGGCAAGAGGTATGAGTTTTTTGACAAAGCAGCGGTCGTTTATGCACCTAAAGATACGCTGATCGCGCGCGTGATGAAGCGAAACGGGCTGGATTACGCCGCTGCAAAGCACCGTGTGGAGCTACAAACTGATATCGAGCAAAAGCGCGCCATGGCGGATTTTGTTATAGATAATAGCGGTGATTTGCAAAATTTAAGAGATGAAACCGGGTCTTTTTTGGAAAAAATAGCTTAACCTGTTATGACACGGCATTTTATGCTATTTAAACACTGCTTTAGTTGCTTGGCAGCGCAGTTTGGCGTCATATCTAGCCCTGCTGCTACTTGTGACGCAAGCTACGCTGATTATTTTAGTTTATTTGCACTCTTTGCTTTCAAGTTTTACCCGAATAAGCTCTTTGTTCTTTATATAATAAACAAAATCGACGCCGTCAGCTATCTCTCGTACCGCCTTTAATCGCATATCTTCGCAAAATTCTTTTTTGAGTTCCTTTGTTTGCTCGTCTTTTAGCTCGGCTATATCTTTATCATTTAGCGCGTTTTCATCCATTTCTAGCCCTTTTCCAAGCGCATATTGATAAATGATGCGACGATTTTCACAGCTGATTTTTTCGAGCGTATTTATCTCATCTAGTTTTCTCGGGAGACCTGAATTTAGTCGTGCCACCATTTCTTGTACATTTGGCGCTTCGCATAGATTTTCTTTCATTTGTTCTTTTGCGTATTCTACTTTACTGCCTATAAAAGCTTCTACGCCGATCCAGATCGCGACGGCGATGCCTAAGATAATAAATAAAAATTTGTTGAGTTTGTTTAGGTTTTGATTTAGTTTTTGTATATCCATTTTTGCTCCTTAAATTTGAGGCGGTATTTTATCGGAAAAAACGAAAAACAAAAATTAAAATTTGGAGCGAAATTTGTTTTATTGAGATCGGAGAAAAACAATAAATTTTATTAAACCAAAGATATAGAGAAAAGGAGCGGAAAGCCGCCCCTGGGTATTATAAAGCAGCCTTTGCTTTTGAAGCTAGCTCGCTGAAAGCTTTTGCGTCAT
>CAUPZP010000026.1:0-21406 GCA_963516105.1 uncultured Campylobacter sp. | reverse complement strand
GCTGATTCAGGGTCTTACAAATGCTCTAGGGCCGGAGTCCGGCGGTCCGTTTTGGATGTGTAATAAAAACGAGACCACTTGGATACAGGACTGCAATCAAAAAATGATAAAGGAATTCTTTAAAAAGGATAGAAGATGAGAAAATTTGAGATATCTATACGCTAAACGCAAAAGCAAATTTGACTCGCCAAGCGGTCCGTCAAATTTGCAAATTATACTATCTCTAAAACCGCTGTGATGTCGGCCATACCTTGCGTGTACATAGCTGATGTAACAAGTGCGTCTGCGCCTGTGGCGGCAAATTCTCGGACGTTTTTTAGATTTATCCCGCCGCTTGCGACTAGGGCTGCGTTTGGAGCGATCTTGTCTCGCAAGTCTACTGCTCGCTTTACGGCCCCCGGCGTAAATTTATCGCACTGTACGACGTCGGCACCCGCACTTAAAAGCGCTTCGCAGTCATCTAAATTTTCGCATTCGACAGCGATTTTTCGCTCGGGAGCTTTTGCTTTAAAGGTTGAAATTTGGGCCAAAAACTCCTCATACAAGTCGTAAGCCTTGATGTGATTTTTAAAAAATAGCACGCTATCGCTCAAATTTAGCCTATGCACGCCGCAGCCACCCTCAAGCACGGCTTTTAGGCAAAATTTCTTGGCAAACGGGAAGCTCTTGCGCGTGGCTAGGATCTCGCATTTTGGATTTACGCTTTTGGCCGCCTCATTCATCGCTCTTGCGTAGGTGGCGATCTTGCAGGCGTACTCTAGGCAAATTTGCGCTAGTTTCCAGGCTTTGTGCACGTCGTCGTAACTGCCGCTGATTTTTACGATCGGCTCTTTTGCGGCCGCGACGGCGGAGTTTGGGACGCAAATTTGCGCCTCGCAGTCTAGCAAACGCGCGATACCGGCTGCTACGTCTACGCAGCTAACCGTCACGTCCTCGCGCGGCAGTATGGTTAAAACGGCGTTTTTGTGGATGCCTTGAAGCGAAGTCGTAAGGTCGAAGTAGGGCAGATCCTCGCCGATGTAGGCTAAAATTTCCGCATCACTTATCTTGATCATCGCTTGCTAGCCTCTTAGCTTCGGCATTTTTCTTGTTTGCGTTTACGATCATGTTTCTAAAGATGCCGTTTTCGTAGAGTCCCGCGTGATATAGCGAAAAGCCCACAAATGCGATGCCTGCGATCGTGTGTAGTTTCTCGCAGCGGCTTTTGTTTCTGCCTTGAAGCCCGAGCGCCGTTAGACAAACGGTGGCTAGGGTGACGCTCATGCCGATTTTTGCGACTTTTCTATGGGTTTGTAAATTTAAAAGTTGTCCGTTTATGTTCATTTTTTTCTCCAGCAAGTTGTGTTTGCGATGCCTATGCTTTCAGGGTCAAATTCCGGATTTAGCCCCGCTTTTCTTTGCGATTCGTAGTCTTTTAGGGCTTTTATCATGACTTTTGATAGCATAAAGATCGCAGCGATATTCATCGTAGCCATCGCCGCCATAGTGATATCAGCGATATTCCAGGCGATTGTTAGGTTCATCTGCGCTCCGACGAATATCATCGCGACCGCCGTTAGCTTAAAGGCTATGGCGATTTTGTGGTTTTTGGTGAGGTATTTGATATTTGCCTGTGCGTAGTAGTAGTTGCCAATCAGCGACGTGATAGCAAAAAGCACCACCGCAAGCGTCGTAAAGTGAAGGCCGATCTCGCCGTAGTACTCGCGCATCGCAGCCTGCACCAAAGGAAGCGCGGTGAGCAGTTCGCCGCCGGCGCCCGTTTGCTTTGTGATATAGGCCTGCGAGAAAAGCACTATCATGCCAGAAGCCACGCAGATCGTCATATCTATAAAAACCGCCATCGCCTGCACGAGCCCTTGCTTTACCGGGTGGCTCGTGTGAGCGGCTGCGGCGGCGTTTGGCGCAGAACCCATGCCCGCTTCGTTAGAAAACAGTCCGCGCTTGATACCGTAGACGATCACACTACCTGCAAATCCGCCAAATATCGCCTTAAAATCAAAGGCGCTTTTTATGATCATATCAAAGACGGCGGGGAGTTTGTCAAAATTTAAGCAAATCGCGATAAGGGCTAGTAGGATATAGGCAAGCGCCATAAAAGGCACGATATAGGAGCTGACCTTGCCGATGACGTGGCTCTTGCTAAAAAACATCACCGCCGCAAATGCCGTTAGGATGATGCCGATACCAACCGGCAAGCCGCTATCGCTAAAGCTCGTAGCGCCCGCGCTTTGGTCGTAGTAAATTTGAAAGGCGGAGGTCATGGTGTAGCTTTGTAGGCCGTTAAATCCGTACGCGTACGTGATGATAAGAATGACGGCAAAAAGGCTCGCCATCCACTTGATACCCAGGCCGTTTTTTATGTAGTATGCCGGACCGCCTTTAAATCCGAATACGTCTTTGGTCTTGTAAATTTGAGCTAGCGTACTCTCGGCAAATGCCGAAGCTGAGCCCAAAAATGCCATCAAACACATCCAAAATAGCGCGCCCGGTCCGCCCGCTACGATAGCAGCGGAGATGCCCGCGATATTTCCTATACCTACGCGCGAGGCGGTAGAGATCATAAGTGCTTGAAAGGGCGTGAGGTGGTGCTTGTTGTATTTGTCCTTTTTCTCGACTAAAACCTTGCAAGCCTCGAAAAACATCCTAAACTGCACGAATCTAGTGATATAGCTAAAATAAATACCGGTAATAACGAGTACGATAACCAAAAAATAGCCGTATAAAAAGTCGTTGGCTAGCGACATCTCGTCGTTCATAAATTTTAAAATTTTATCGATCAACCGTCATTCCTTCAAATTTACTTCGCGCCTATCTTGACGCCTTTCATCGAATTTGCCAGCAGTCCGATCGTCGTACCGTTGTGTAAAACGGCCGTGGCGATAGGGTTAAAGAGTCCAAACGTAGCGCCTGCTAGGATGAGCGAGTTTATACCGACGGTAGCGTTAAAATTCGTATTTATCAGCCTCATAGTTTTATTTGCGACGTCTTTTGCGACGGCGACCGAGCCGATGTCGTCTTTTAGTAGACTGATGTCGGCGGTGGCTTTTGCGATATCGGCACCCTTTTGCATGCTGATGCCTACGTGCGCCTTGGTGAGGCTTGGCGCGTCGTTGATACCGTCTCCGACGAAGGCTACTTTTTTACCCTCGGCTTTTAGCTGCTCGATGATGCCTGCTTTGTCGGTAGGTAGGCAGTTTGCATAGACCCTATCGATACCTAGCTCGCTTGCTACTTGATCGGCTTTAGACTGCACGTCGCCCGTTAGCATTATCAGCTCTTTTACGCCTAGTTTTCGTAGCTTTGCTAGCGTCTGCGCGGCATTTTCTCGCATGGTATCGCGCATAGCGATGACGCCTAAGAGCTCTTTGTCGTAGCCTACGTAAAGTAGCGTGAGTCCGCTATCTACTTCGCTTTTTATGATTTCTTCGTGTTTGCTAAATGAAATTTGCTCGTCGTCCTCTAAAAAATGCCGCGAGCCGATCACAACCTCTTTGCCGCCTACGTATGTTTTCACGCCGTGAGCGACGATAAACTCGACCTCGTCGTGGTGGATGTGGTGAAAGCCTATTTCTCGCGCGGCCTTTACGATGGCCTCGGCTACCGGGTGGAAGTAGTGTTCCTCAGCGCTTGCGGTCAAATTTAACAGCTGTGCCTCGGTAAATTCCTTTTTAAACGAGTGAACCTTGACGACGCTTAGGCTGCCGTGCGTTAGCGTGCCAGTTTTATCAAAGACGAAAGTATCGGCGCTCGCTAGCGCTTCGATAGCTTTGGCGCCTTTTATCAGCACGCCGTTGCGGCCGGCTTTTGAGATGCTTGATTTAAAGGCGACGGGCGTGGCTAGCTTTAGCGCGCAGGAGTAGTCTGCTTGCAGCACGCTGGCTACGCGCGTCATATCGCGGCTAAGCAGATACGAAACGCCGGCTAGGCTTAGCGTCACGGGCACTAGTTTGTCGGCTAGCTTCGTGGCTTTTAGTCCGACGGCCGATTTTTCGTTTAGCGAGCTTTGGATGTAGGATTTTATCCTAGCAGTCGCACTCTCGGCTGCTATGCTCTCGGCCCAGATTTTTATGCGTCCGTCCTCGACTACCGTTCCGCTCATCACGCGGTCGCCGCGCTCTTTTTTGACGGGTTCTGCTTCGCCCGTCATCGAGACTTGATTTACGCTTGCGGTGCCCTCTACGATGTAGCCGTCGATGCCGATGCTCTCGCCCGCGCCGACAACCACGATGTCGCCCACCTTGACGTCGGCGGTCGCGATTTTTTTGAGGGATTTTTTACCGTGATCATTTATCTCGATCCAGACCTCTTCGATGTTTGGGCGGGCTAGCTCTTTGATGAGGTCGTCGCTGCGGTGTACGGCGCTTTCTTCCATGTATTCGCCGATGGTTAGCATGAGATTTGTGCTATTTGCCGCTAAAAAGTCGCGCCTAGCCAGGCTCACGCCCACTGCGGTGGCTTCGAGTACTTTTGAGGTTATGCCTTCGTTTACGGCTTCGCTTGCGCCTTCTTTTAACAGTGGAGCGGCCGCTATCAGGCTAGCCATAGCTTTTACTCCGTCGTTGTTTATAAGAGGCGTGATGGCTAGAGCCGTTGCTGCCTTATAAATCTCAGCCTTGCTCGGGCTATTTTTGCGCTTGTTAAAATTTGCGATCGGCAAATTTTCGATGAACTCTTTGATTTCGTTTAAATTTGAGTCAAAGCCGACGATGATACTTTTTGCTTTTTTGTTTACCCTGACGTTTTTTGCGTATCTAAACTCCGAAATTTGAGCCTCCAAGCGGCTCTCGTCGCAGTCCTCGCCGATGCGTTCGCAGACGAAGCGCACGCGGTTTTTAGTCAGGTGCGCGATGCGAACGTTATTTTTGGGAGTCAATTTCGGCCTTTACATCTTCAAATCGCTCTTTTAGTTCTTCAAATCCTGCTTGAAGCAAATTTGAACCCTTTGCGATAGCTGAAAATAGCGCTTTTTGCGCGTTTTCGTTTGTTAGCACGTATGCCACGACGCCACCTATGAGCGCACCTTTTATAAAGCCTGCCGCATTAAAATTTGCCGGGACAAAGTCTTTTAGCGCGTCGTTTATGCCGCGGTCAAACGCGCTTGGCGCGCCGGTAGTCTTTACCGTAGTCGTCGTAGTCGTCGTGCTGCCGTCGTCGTTTAGCTGATTTACTGTTTGAGTTTGATTGATGTATGGGTTTTTCATTTACTTTCCTCTAAATTTTTGATTAGTTTCTCTGTCGCAACTACGCCTGCGATACCGACGGCAACGGTTGCCGCAGCCGCAAGATAGCGCGCCGAGACTAGTTTGTTTGATGCGCTGATAGCGCACGCCGTGACGATACCGCCTTGGATAGCGATTTTAGTCGTTTTAGCTACGGCCTGCGTCTTGCTGACCTTGCCTTTTTTATAGTTTAGTATTTCTACGCCGCCCGCTGCTATCGCGCCGATTAGCGCGCCGCTTATCATATGATCTACTGGGAGTCTGGTTGTTGATGTTAAATTCATTCTATACCTTTATTATTTTTCTAAATTCGGTTCAAGCGCGTTTGCGATATCTTCGGCTAAAATTTCGGTTTGTGTAGCCGCTTTTGCCGGAGCTTTTTTAGCTCTTGGAGCTCTTTTTTTCTTAGCTTTTGTTTTCTCGGCTTCTTTTTCAGATTTCTCTGCGGCTACTTCGGCGCTAGTGCGTCTTGTGCGTTTTTTTGTTTCGGTCGCCTCTTCGCTTGTTTTAGCAAATTTTTTCTCGGCGTACTCTTTTGCTTCGCCTATTTTTTTCTCGGCAAATTCTTTTGCGTTTTCGGCAAACTCTTTGCCTTTATCTAGTCCGCTTTCAAGGGTTGATTTGATTTTATCTTTGTTGTTAAAAGCCGCGACGGCTAAACCTCCTAAGATTGCTCCTGCGATAAACGGTAATGCCATTTTTTATCCTTTATGTTGAATTTTATTCTTTATCTTTATTTTTATCTAAATTTTTACTGAGCATCATGCTAGCTAGTCCGCCAAGCGCCAAACCGCCGAAAAATGAAAAATTCGGATTGTTTAAAAGCGCGATAGCGTCCTCTTTGCTGCCTTGCCCAGAGCCTATGCGCTCTAGCGTTTGGCTGATTTGCTTAAAGCTCTGCGAATCAAAAGCGTTTAAGATATTTTCGCTTGGATTTTGAGCCGTTTGCGCTTGCTCCTCTTGGTTTGCATTATCCGCTCCTTGAAACTGCACGGCTAAAATTTGAGCCAGTTTTGCTTTGAGAGCTGGTATGTATTCGTTATTTGACGTCGCCCAGAGCCTAAAGCAAATGTCTTTAAAATTTTCATCGCTTATGCTGTCGGTCAAATTTTCATAAAACGCATTTAGCTCAAGCTCGTAGTTTAGGGCCTTTATAAAGCAAGCGTCAAGATCCTCGCACGCTAAAGCGCAAAAAACTTGCGGGTCGGCAGGATCTGCGTATGGCTTTAAAAGCTCTAGCCCACTTTGTTTAACTGCTAAAATTTGATCGAAAATTTCATCTTTTTTGCAGACATTTTCGTAAAATTTAATGCCTTGCGACTCTAGCATAAATACCGCATTTGCGGCTTGCTTTAGCTCCTCGTTCATCTTGCGCCGCCGGTCGCTTTTTGAGCTAGGTTATTTATGAGGGCTGAAATTTCGTGTAAATTTTGGCCTTTTAGCAGATCATCCCACATCTTTTTCGGGAAAACTTCGTGGTCGTACTCGATCGTTGCAGAACCGATTAGCTTGTTAAATTTGACGTTTTTTATGCCGTCTATTTGCTTGATCGTTTGATCTATTTTTTCTAACGGCAAGCTGTCCGCTTCTTTTTTGATATCGCTACTGACGCGGACTCTTAGGCGGCCTGCGACGTGGTGGATCGGCGTGAAATACGAAGCTATGCGTAAGACGAGCTCCGATGGTATATGTGGCGCTGCGCTCATGTTTCTCCTTTGTTTTTGGCGTATTATCTATTTGCTACGCTTAAATTTAACTGAAACTTTTTTGCATATCGTTATCAAATCATTTTTGATAAAGAGGCGCAAAAAAGGCTATTTGTTTTGGCACTTTAGACAAATTCCGTATAAAATCATCGCATGGCCTTCGAGTTTAAAACCTGAGTTTTTACAAATTTGCTCTTGTTTTTCTTCTATATATTTATCGAAAAAACTCTCTGCCGCACCGCATTTTACGCAGATTAGATGGTCGTGATGCGACTTTAAATTTAGCTCAAATCTATTTATCCCGCTCTCTTCAAAACTCAAAACCAGCCCGAAATCCTGCAAAAAATTTAAAAACTGATAAATCGCCGTGAGGCTAACGTTGCGTTTAAATTCGCTCTTGATTTTATTTTGTATTTCGCTCGCGCTAAGGTGCTCGTCGCTGGAAAATAAAATTTTTAAAATTTGCTCTTTTGCTGCGGAATTTTTATATCCGTAATCACGTAAAAGCTCTAAAAATTTCATATAAAATTTATCAAAAGTGTGCATTTTGCCGCCGTTTCAGCCGATTAAAATTACTTTCTATTATAGTAAAAAAAGCTGATAATGCGATAAATTTAAGACCAATTCTCAAAAAATGGGGATTTTGACTAAGCGGTTATAAAGGTTATTTTGGCATAATTCCGCAAAAATTTTAAAAGGGAAGCTATGACGTACGATGAACTAGAGCTTGAAGCGGTTTTGCTAGAGGTTTTGGAAAACCGAGGCAACTTTGAATCGCTTGACGATGAAGAGCTTTTCGAGCTTATCGAAGAGGTCGCAAAATATACCGACGGAGACTATGAAGAAGCGTTTGAATATATGACGCAGTTTTCGCCGATTAATAAAAAAAGATTCGTCTCTCTTTATACGGTTTAGCCGCTAGGCCAAACCGTTTTTCCTCTTAATTATTTAAAATATTTATTCAATACTTCTTTTAGCGTTTTTGTATATCTAGAATCTTTCGGAGAGTTGTTGTAGATATCTTCCATATCATACATTCTATCGTAATAATCATACGTAGCCTGCTTGTCTACCACGACTAGAGACGTATTTATGCTAACGCCTGCAAAAAGGCCCCTGCTTTTGCCCCTAAGCGTAGCCCAAGCCGTAATTTCAGGCAGATCGCTCATTACACCGGCTTTTTCGCCGGCGGCTAGCACTACGGCATCGGCGCTAAGATCGATTTGACCTTTGCCGTTTATTAGCCCAGCATACGACCTTCTTGATTTAAAAAGTACAACAAGGTCGGTTGATTTATAGCCGCCCTGCAGACCTATGCCGCCGCCTTTAAAATTTATAAATATCGGACTGCTCCATTCATTTTCATCATTTCTGCCGACGAATATACCGTCTCCGGTATGAGTCGTCACCACTAGACCGCCGCTAACTACCTCAGGGATGACCATTATGCCTCTTATTTCGCTAGTATCTTTTAAATTTAGCAGTTTTCTAGAGCCTAAATCGTTTAAGATATCAAATGAAGTTCGTACTTTTTGATTTTGCGTAAAATCTGCGTAAGCAAGCTGGCCTAGCAAAAGCGCGCAAGCGGCAAGCTTTAAAAATCTTTTCATTTTTGTTTCCTTTTTTGTAAAATTTACGCGCTATTATAGTATTTTTTTATTAAATTTAAAAAACTATTCGTTAAATTTACGTAAAGGATATAAATGAAAAAGATTATTTTAGCCGTTTTGATTTGTTTAAATTTGAGTGCAAAAGGGCAGAGTGGCGCGCCTAGCGAAACTCAGACGATCGTAAACGGCGACGTGGAGATAGTGCAGGTGGAGGCTAAATTTGCCGGAAATTTAAGCATCGATGGCAAGAAAAAGCGCTGGCTTGGCGTGCCTGGCGATGAAAATCTAAAATTTGCCGTAGTTTCCGTGGGATACCGCCAAAAAGGCGAGATCAAGCTAACAAACGGGCTTAAAAGCGGCGATGAGACGATAGTTTTTAAGATCGTAGAGGGCGAATATAAAAAAGAAAAAATAACCGTCGAAGGCAGCAAAGTAACTCCGCCAAAAGAGGTGCTAAAGCGTATCGAGGAGGAGCGCGAGGAGGCGAATAAAATCTACGCCACTGCTAATGCCGGGTTAAAATTTGACTCCAAATTTATCCTGCCGATGAGCTCGGCGGTCACAAGTCCGTTCGGTACCGCGCGCGTATTTAACGGCACCTTAAAGAGCTATCACGGCGGCACGGACTTTAGAGCCGCAGTCGGCACGTCCGTGATCGCGGCAAACGACGGCGTAGTCGTCATTGCAAAAGATCGCTACTACGCGGGCGGATCTGTGGTGATAGATCACGGCGAGGGCATTTACACGCAGTACTATCATCTAAGCGCGCTAAAAGTCAAAGTAGGACAAAGCGTCAAAAAAGGCGACATCATCGCGCTTAGCGGCGCTAGCGGGCGAGTGAGCGGGCCACACCTGCACTTTGGCGTGATCGCGGGCGGGGTGCAGGTAAATCCGCTAAATTTCGTCAAAAAAATCAACGAAATTTTAAATTAACATTTTTTTCACGACTTTTCTTTAAACTTCGCTCATCTTTTTAAAGGAGAGAAAATGAAAAAAGTAGTTTTGATTAGTATGCTGGTTGCGGGCGGACTTTTTGCCGCATCGCTTGAAAATAGCACGAACGACGAGCTTTATAAAATGGTCGCAAATGCCGATGCTAAAACGCTTAGCGAGGTGGCGTTTGAGATAGACAAACGCGTGGGCAAGCTAAGATACGAGGCAAAAGAGGTTAAGCGCGGGCTAAAGGCTGAAATTAGAAAGAAGCTTGAGGCTATGAGTATCGCCGATAGAGATCGGTTTATGCGAGAGTTTAGAAACGGCTACAACGACCAAGTTGGCGCGCTAAGCGTGGCGGAGGCTAAAAGGCTTGATATCGAGCTAAAAGATCACGATGACGACGATGATTTTCACAAGAAATTTAAGCGCGATTTTAAGGGTGGATTTAAGCACGGCGGTAAAGGCATGATGGCGCAGGACTGTGCAAATGCCGGAGATTGTAATCAAACCGGCGGCTACAAAGGCCCAAAACAGCCGATGAAATAATAAAATTCGAGCTTCCTTTTTGGAGGCTCGAACTTATAAATTTATGAAATTTTACCTTCAAATTTAGATGAAATTTGATAAATTTACGCAGGATCTGTTTGTGGCTAAATTTGAGCGCAAGCTGGCAAATTTAAAGTAAATTTGAGACGTTGGGCGAAAATTTAGCGCAAAGCCGCGCCGACAGACGGAAAAATCAAGCGGATAAAACGCCGTAAAACGACAAAAGCAAACAAAAACGGAGCAAAAATGAGTAAAATTTTGATCGTCGAGGACGAAAATATGCTGCTTGAGATGATGCGCGCGTATCTGGAGGCGCAGGGCTACGAGACTGCGGGCGCAAAAAGCTACGACGATGCGTTAAATTTGGCTTATGAAAGTAACTTCGATCTTTGGATATTTGACGTCAAGATCATCGGTGGCAGCGGTTTTGCGCTACTTCGGGAGCTGCGAAACGCGGGCAAAAACACGCCTTGTATATTTACGACCTCGCTAAACACACTCGATGACGTGCAAAGCGGCTTTACTAGCGGCTGCGACGACTACATAAAAAAACCTTTTGAGCTAAAAGAGCTGCATCTACGCGTGCAAAATCTGCTAAAACGCACCTTCGTGCACAATAAAAACGAGCTGATAAATCTCGGCGAAAATTTGGGCTTTGATATGAATCAAGGCTTGCTGTTTCGTGACGGCAAGGCTGTCTCGATGCCTAAAAAGCAGTCCAGATTGCTCGCGCTTTTGCTAAAAAATCAGGATAAATTTTTAAGCAGAGACGAGATCTATTCTCAAATTTGGGACTATGACGAGAGTCCTAGCGAGCTTAGTTTGCGCGTTTATATCGCGGAGCTGCGTAAAATTTTAGGCAAAGAGCGTATCGTGAGTGCCTCAAAGCTGGGCTATAAATATGTTTAAGCTTTTTGCGGTTGCTTGGCGGTTTGGGTTTTGGGCTAAAAACGCTACTAAATTTACGCGATATTTTTATGAAATTTGCGGCTCTATATTTCGAATTTTAGCGCCAAATTTGATTAAATTTACGGCTACCGCGTGGCAAAGGGCAGGGGGCGAGTCTCAAATTTCATCCAAATTTACGCAAATCTTTTGCGGTTTTAAGCTTCAAAATTTACGTCCGCGAGGCACCATCAAATTTAACCCAAAAGGCGGTAAATGTCCTTGCTAAAACCTCTTAAAAAAGCCTTTGTAGCACTTTTGGACCGTCAAATTTTACCTATATTTTTACTTTATTTCATCACGAGTGCCGCATTTTTGGTCTTTTTTGCGCAGATGTTTTACGAGCGCGAGAAGCATTTTATACTCGATCGCGACGTCTTTATCGTGCGAGATTTGCAGCATCATCTGCAAAATAAACTGCAAAAAAACGGCGAGATAGACGACGATGATTTCGACGACGTCGAGGCTTTTGCCGTAAATTTAAAAACGGGCGAGGAGATCGAGGACGACTTTGAGCCGCGCGAGGGCATGCCGCAAAGATACAAGGACGGGGCGAACTCGGTGGTGCAGTTCTACCTCAAAAATCGCCTCGGCGAGGAGGAGTACTATGTCGCCGTTAAGGTTGCCGATCCGGAGTTTGCGATTCTCACGCTAAAACTCAAGATAATATTTTTCTCGTTTATGATACTTCTTGCTATTTTAGTCATAGCTTATTTTATCATCCGTCTTTCGCTGCGTCCGCTTTACCGCCGCATCGACTTTTTAAACGGCTTTATCAGGGATACGACGCACGAGATAAACACGCCTCTTAGCGTTATTTTGATGAGTATCGAGATGTTTGAAACCGATCCGAAAAAATACCTAAACAACATAAAAACCGCCTCCAAAACGATCTCGACGCTATACGAGGACCTGACGCTAGTAAAGCTTAGCGGCAAAGAGGACGGCGTGGCAACGAGCTTTAGCCTGAGCGAGTTGGTGCGCGAGAGGATCGGGTATTTTGGGCTAAATTTGGAGCAAAAAAATATAAATTTAAGCACGCAAATCGCCGAGGTGCAGCTACGCTCATCCTATAAAAAAACGCGAAAAATCATCGACAATCTGCTTAGCAACGCCATAAAATACTGCGACGAAAACGGCTCGGTAAGCGTAAATTTAACCCCCGCAGCGCTCGCGATCTCAAACAGCGGCGCAGGCATCGCGAAAGAAAATTTGCCGCGGATTTTTGAGCTTTACACGCGGTTTGATGAGCGAAACGGCGGCTTTGGCATCGGGCTTCATATCGTTAAAACTTTTTGCAAGGAGCTCGGGTTTAAAATCTCGTGTAAAAGCGGCGAGGGACTCACGGAGTTTCGCGTGGAGTTTGGCGGGAGTGCGGTTAAAATTTAAGGGGGCGGAGTAAGGTCGGTTTTTGAACCGTAAATTTAAACCTGCTTTTACGGCGTCGAATTTAGGCATGTTTGACTTGCGGTTTTGCGAGATGAAATTTGAGTTTTTCGTATCGCCTAATCCGTATGATTTTTGAATTATCTTAAAGCTTAATTTCCCCACACCCGATGGCTTTAAATTTGGCGCAAAAGCAAGATAAAATTCTGGTAAAATTTGCGATAAAACTATAAAGGAAAATAAGTATGGGCAAGCGGGATGAGGCGCTAAGATTAGCGCAGGACTTTGCATGCGACGGCTTTAGTATGCCTGATTTATACGAGCGGTTTTGGCGGCTAAAGGGCGACGAGGCGGCGTATTTTATGCTAGCTGATAGCTTGCTGCGCGGGCGGCGAGAGAGCGGCGCGCTACTAGATGACGCTATGAGCTACGTTAGCAAAGAGGATTTTAGGGCTTTGGTCTCTACGGCGATGGAGATTTTGCGCGAGGAGGGCGGAGCTAAAAACGAGGCGCAAAGAGATAAAAAACAAGCAAACAAAAATAGCGCGCGACAAATAAACGCCTGGGGAGTAATCGCTGTAGCAAGCCTCGAGTTTGCGCCGCTTTTGCACCCATATCTGGAGGAGATTTTTAGCTTGCGACCAAACGACGGGACATACTATGAGTGCTATCCGTGGCGCGAGCTAGACTACGAGAGCTCGCAGATCTGGCGCGAGAGGCTAGCTAGCGCGCAAACTAGCAGGGGTGATAAACAAAGGCTTTTTGAGTGCCTGCTACAAACAAGACAGCCGCGAAATATAAAATTTGCCTGCGAGACTGCGGCGGCGGAGAAGTTTTTGAAGCATAAAGGCAGCCTTAGCGAGCATCTAGGCTACTATTTGGAGGACGTAGGCTTTACGCTTGAGAGGGTTAAATTTACGGGAGGCGCAAACGGCGCGGAGCTGGCGGATGAAAATTTAAGCCAAGCGCAAGGCGTCATAAATGACGTCAAATTTAACGCTAGCAAGCTAAATTCGCAAGCGGATAAAAATTTAAACGACCCCAAATCCGGCAAAAACGCGCCGAGCGAAGAAAGTCAAGTCCAAAAAGCGCAAGCTAGCGATGAAATGAGTATCGGCGGCGAAGCGTTTATGCTAAAAAGATACTGCGGCGAGCGCGCGTATCACGTCGCGTTTAGGCAGGGGTATTTTAGCGAGCCGTTTGCCGCTCATCAAGCTAAAAATCACCCGACTTGGGGACTATGGGCTGACGAAGCGCAAAAAGACGAAAGCAAGGAAGCTGCGGAAGCAAATTTGGGCGAGACGAAGTATAAAATCGGCGGAGTTTTAGACGAGCCTTGCGCGGACGATGAAAATCCGCTCTTTCATCTCATCACGCTTGATCCGGTGCCTCGCGAGCTGCCGGTGCGCTCGCTACCCCGCCTAATCCTCGCTGCACACGTCAGAGAGATAAACGAAGGCGAGACGGCGTTTTACGAACACGACCGGCTGGGCAAGCCAAAGCGTATCGGTGAGAGGTCGCAGGTAGAGGACGTAGACGACGTGCCGGCGCGGCAGGGCGTGGTGCGTCTGCGCGTAGTGCCTAAGCGCTGGCGCAAGCAGGACTGGGCGCTATCAAACGGCAGGCAAAATCTATCTCGCATAGGCGGCGAGCCGTCGTGGATACAGGGCGCGCAGGTGCCGACGTGTCCGATATGCGGCGAGAAAATGGAGTTTTTGATGCAGCTAGATAGCGGGCTTCCTAGCGGCGAGGACGGGGAGCTACTTTTTGGTAGCGGCGGGATTTTATATGTGTTTTGGTGCGAGCGGACGCGGGTGAGCGGGTTTTTTATGCAGTGTACGTGAGTAATTTTGCTTTTTATAAATTAACCAATAAATTTGAGCGCATTTGCGTATAACCAAAAATCAGCTAAATATGTTGCTGCAAATCCAATCATTTCTTGTTTGTGCAAGATGAGATTTTTAGACAAAGCTAAGTCGGTTAAATTTTACTGATTTTTATGAGAAATCGGATATATAAATTAGAAATTAATAGCAAAAGAGATAAAAATAGCCGGCAAGGGCTAGCAAATTTCCGGCCATTACTTACTGCCAAGGCTAAATTTGCCTTGCCGATCTGATTGCTATTAAATCAAACGTATTCTTTCGTACGATTTAAATCCGTGATTAGCAAAGGATTATCCTTGCGCATCATGTTTATCAGTCTCTCTACGCGCTGTGTAGACGGGTCTTCGCGTAGCCAGTCTAGCTCGCGCTGCGTAATGCCGACCATTTGTAAAAACTCGACTCTACCGTTTGGCGTATCTATGCCACCTAGCACTTGATCTGGCGCGAAGGCGACGCCTACTAGTTTCGTATCCGTGTTAAGGCGCAGAGGAGAATTAGTCGGTATAAAATGATAAGCCTCGAACCATTTTTTGCTGTTGTAGACGTATTTGGCGAGATTTTGCATAAGAGATATCGCCCAAAAAGGCTCGCTTGGGACTATATTGCCGCCACTAGACTTTGAGTTTGGATCATCCGCAAACGGAGCGACGCGCATACTAAACTCAAATCCCCATCCGCTAAATTCATCCTGAGAGCTTTGGGGATCGTAGTAAAGCTCGCTCATGCCAAAGCTCACGAGGTGGCGGTGCGGTGCGCCCTCTACGGAGTCAAATATACTAACGCCGTCTAAGTAATCCTCGCCGCCCAGACTCGCATGTAGCCGAGATGCATAGTGACGCTCGTTTGCGGGATCGTAGATTTTTTCTAGTGCGCCTGCTATCGCGTCCCAGCCAGGCGCATCGTCCTCGCTAAATTTAACCTCGTACTCTTGTACAGTCATTTTTATGCCTTTTAGTAGATTGCGTTAAGCGGGGTTATTATATATAAAATTTGCAAATTTAAGTGGAGGGGATAAATTTAAAAAGCTAAAATTTACGCCTGCGAGATTTAGGCGTAAATTTCATCTACGATAGTATCTACGAAATCGTGCGGGTCAAATTTGACTAGATCATTCATCGTTTCGCCGGTGCCGATGTAGAGTATCGGTAGCTCCAGCTCGCGCGCGACGCCAAAAAGCGCTCCGCCCTTTGGCGTGCCGTCAAGTTTGGTGATGATGACGCCGTCAAGGCTCACGATGTCGTTAAAAGCCTTTGCTTGAGCGAGGCCTGCGTTGCCCTGCGTGCCATCTAGTATGAGGATCTTGCGGTGTGGCGCGCCTGCGTAGGCTCTGTCTGCGATGCGCACGATCTTGCTTAGCTCGTTGGCTAAATTTGTTTGGTTTTGTAGGCGGCCAGCGGTGTCTAGGATTACGTTGTCGAGATTTTTGGCGACGGCTGAGCTGATCGTATCAAAGGCGACCGCGGACGGATCGTGCCCCTGCTGCGTAGCGACGATAGAAACATCCGTACTGATCGCCCACTGGCGTAACTGCTCGATGGCGCCGGCTCTAAACGTATCACAGGCGCCTAAAATAACGCTTTTGTCTTCATTTTTATATAAATTCGCAAGCTTTGCGATCGTGGTCGTTTTGCCAGCTCCGTTTACGCCCAAAATCAGCTCCACAAAAGGCTTTCCGCTTTTTGCCTCGCGCTCGCTTTCGTATATGAAATAGGTATTTAAAAGCCGCTTTAGGTCGTCTTTTTTTACTTCGTTTTGCGGCGGTAGGTAGTAGAGTACCTCCTCGACGATTTCGTAGGCGATGTCGGCTTCGAGCAGGATCTCTTCTAAAATTTCCTTTGAGATTTTTTTATCGGCGGGTTTTGACGAGCGGATCGCCGCGAGCGTCTTATCAAGTCCCTTTTTTAAAAAGCCAAACATTAGTTGATTACCTTATTTATATCGCTTTCTAGCATCTCTTCTGGCACGAGTCCGACGTAGTGCGTGGCGTATTCGCCGTTTGGTTTATAAAGCACCATGTACGGGATGCCTACGACGCCGCCTAGAGCCTTTGCGAAGAGGAAGTTGTTTTCGCCGTAGCTAATGCCGAAATTTATTTTAAATTTCTTCATAAAGGCGTCTATTTCGTCTTTTGACTTGTCTTCCATTAATACGCTTACGATTTTTAGCTTGCCTTTAAATTTATCGCTTAAGTTGTTTAGGTGTGGGATTTCTGCCTTGCATGGCGGACACCAAGTAGCAAAAAAGTTAAACAAAATCGCCTCGTCGTTGCCCTCGACTTTAAAGCCCTTGTCAAATTTTTGCAGCGTCATCTTGCTCTCGTCCATGAGAGTTAGCTCAAAAGGCGCTTCTAGGCTTGCGCTTGTGCTTTGGCTTTGAGTCGGAGCAGACATGGTTGTTGTCGGCGTCGCGTCGCTAGTTTTGTTTGCGTCGCTTTTATTTTCATCGCCGCAGCCGCCCAAAAGTAGCGCCAAAAATGGTATAATCAAAAGATTTATTTTCATTTAATAATTCCTGTCTAAGATTGATTTTAGGCTTGAATTATACATAAAATTTATGAAACGAGCGTTAAATTTTGATAAAAGAAGAGTTTAGGCGTAACGCGAAACGGATTTTGAAAAAAGAGGTTCAAATTTCGGCGCGGGCAAAACATTATAAGATGTTTAAGCCGCTTTTAAATTTGCTAACCGAGCTTAAAGCGAAACGGATTTTGATATTTAATCCACTTTCTTATGAGCCAAATTTCTACATTTTGAGGCGCGAGCTAGCTAAAAAGTATGAAATTTTCGTTCCATTTATGCTTGGTATTAGTTTAGAAATGGTAAAATCTAGGCTACCGCTTATATCTCGGACGAAATTTGGCGTAAAAGAGCCGCTAAGTACCAAGATTTTTAAAAAGCGTATAGACGTAGCTATAGTTCCGACTCTCGGGGTGGACGGAAATATGGCGCGAATAGGGCATGGTAAAGGTTTTTACGATAGATTTTTTGCAAATTTGCCTTACCGACCTACCTTGATATTCGTTGAAATTTTAGACAATTTTACTAATGAAATCATATCCGAAGATCACGATGTTACTTGTGATTTTTACCTGACCCCGAGCAAAATTTACATAAAAAGAGGAATCTATGATAGATATTTTAATCGGCTTAGGAGCAGGTGCGGCGGGCGTTGGCGCAGGCTATCTCATCGCTAAAAAAATCAATGACGCAAACTACAATATATTTTTAGAGCAGGCTAAAGCAAAGGCTAAAGCTATAGAATTTGAGGCTGAGCGTACTCTAAAAGACGCTAAAATCCAAGTCCAAGAGGCTGAATTTGAAGCCAAGAAAAAATACGACGACAAAACCGTAAAACTCCAAAAAGAATACACTCAAAAATTTGAAGAGATCGGTAAAAAAGAGCAAACTCTGCTAAACGAGCAAGAAATTTTAAACGAGAGTAGGGCGGAGCTAGAAAAATCGCGAAACGAGGCCAAAAGCGTCTATGAGGAAGGAATCGGGCTAAAAGCAAGCTATCAAGCTAAGCTGCAAGAGGCACTAAAAGTGCTCGAACACGCCGCCGGCCTCACGCAAGAAGAGGCGCGCGAAGAGGTGCTAAAAAAAGTAGAAGAAAAGAGCCGCGCCGAGATCGCTCACATCGTGCGAAAACACGAGGAGGAGGCTAAACGCGAGGCTAAAAAGCGCGTGAATTATATCCTTGCGCAGGCTACGTCGCGATTTGCTGGGGAATTTGCCGCTGAGCGCCTGATAAATGTCGTAGATATCAAAAACGATGAGCTAAAAGGCCGCATAATCGGCAAAGAAGGCCGCAATATCAAGACCCTAGAAATGGTGCTAGGCGTAGATATCATCATCGACGATATGCCTCACGCTATCACGTTAAGCAGCTTTAATCTCTACCGAAGAGCGATCGCGACGCGCGTGATAGAGCTTTTGGTACAAGACGGCCGTATACAGCCGGCAAGGATAGAGGATATACACAAAAAAGTATGCGAAGAATTTGAGGCCTCGATCCTGGAGGAGGGTGAAAATATCGTCATCGACCTAGGCCTTAGCAAAATCCATCCCGAGATAATGAAACTAATCGGCAAGCTAAAATTTAGAGCCAGCTACGGACAAAACGCCCTAGCTCACAGCCTCGAGGTAGCCCATCTTGCTGGGATCATCGCGGCTGAAACGGGCGGGGATGAAAAGCTGGCCAAAAGAGCAGGCTTGCTACACGATATCGGTAAGGCTTTGACGCATGAATTTGAAGGTAGCCACGTCGATCTGGGCGCTGAAATCTGCAAACGCTATAAAGAGCATCCGGTCGTCATAAACGCCATCTACGCCCACCATGGACACGAGGAGGCCACTAGCGTAGAAAGCGCCGCTGTTTGCGCTGCGGACGCTCTAAGCGCGGCTCGCCCGGGAGCTCGTAGAGAGGTGCTTGAGAGCTTCCTAAAACGTGTCGAAGAGATAGAAAACATCGCAAAAAGCAAAGAGGGCATCAAGCAAGCATATGCGATAAACGCGGGCCGCGAGATCCGCGTTATCGCAAACGCCAAGCTCATAAACGACGATGAAGCGGTACTAGTAGCTAAAGAAATCGCTGCAGAGATCGAGAGCAAGGTGCAATATCCGGGCGAGATCAAGGTAAACGTGATCCGAGAAACTAGAGCCATAGAAATGGCGAAATAGGTCAAATTCAGGTAGAAAATGAGAAAAATTTTACTAGCGATTTTTTGCGTTTTAGCGCTCGTGGCAAACGACGAGCTCGTGCTAAACGCGTCAAATTCTTTTACGACGACGATCCGTAAAAACGCAGACGCACCGGTTAAGGCTTTGCTTCAAAACGCAAAAGCGGTCGTCGTTTTTCCAAGTATCACCAAGGTCGGCTTCGTGCTGGGCGGTATGCACGGCAAGGGCGTGATGCTTGTTGGAAACCCGTATGCGCCAAGTGAAATGATGGTTGTAGACATCAGCGGTGGCAGTATCGGGCTGCAGGTTGGTTACGAAAATAGCTCGCTAGTGCTTTTTATCCTAAAAGATAGCCTCGTAGCCGACATAAAAGACGCCAAAATCACGATAAATGCCGACGCATCGTTTGCATTTGCCGATACGGGCAAATTTTACGGTAGAGTGAGCGATTTTAGCTTTACGAGCGATATCTACGCATATACGGACAATGACGGGTTTTTTGCCGGGGCGAGCTTTGGCGGAGCGGTGCTAGCTAAAACTAACGACGCGCCTCTAAGGATGGATAGCTACGGATATAACGCGCTAATGAGCGCTATCTCAAAATACTAAAGGCCAAATTTGCAAGAGATGCTAACCTCGCTATCGACCTACGGGTACGTGATAGTTTTTTTATATTCGCTTGGAGGCGGTATGGTTGCTATCATAGCAGCCGGCGTGCTAGCTCATCTTGGTAAGATGGACATAACCGTGAGTATCGTGCTGGCAGCCGCAGCTAACGCTATCGGCGATACGCTACTTTTTTACGTCAGCAGGTATAACCGCGCGGCCGTGATGCCGTATCTGGCTAGGCACAAACGCAAGCTTGCCTTCTCTCAAATTTTATTCAAGCAACACGGAAATAAAATAATATTTTTCAAAAAATTTATCTACGGACTAAAGACTCTCATCCCGCTTGCTATCGGGCTTACGAAGTATTCGTTTGCTAAATTTAGCGTCATAAACGTTATTAGCGCGGTAGCTTGGGCGATTTTGCTCGGGCTAGGCAGCTTTTGGGCGGGCGAGGCGTTTGAGCGAGCGTGGGATTTTATGGGCGAAAACGGCTGGTTGATGCCGGTTGCGATGTTTTCGCTACTGACGCTCATCTGGGTATATCTACAACAAGCGACGAAAAAGAAAGGAAGGTCGGAATGAAAAAGTTACTCATTGTATTGGTGATTATAGCCGCAGTGGTTTTTGGCGGGCTAAAATTTAACGCAAACAAGGTAGAAGAAAAGTATAACGAGGTTTTGAACCTAATCAAAGCAAACGGTATGGAGGTCAAAAACAGCGTATTTGAGGTCGGTCTACTAAAGTCGCACGCAAACTACGATGTAGTTTTATCTAAAGGTTACATAAACGAGCTCGTCTCTCTTGGCGAAGAGTACGGCGCGCCCGAGGATCTGGCGATAAAAATCGACATGAATATTTCGCATGGATTTGATAGCTTGCTAGGCAAATTTGAGGTTGCGGGAGATGCCGAGTTTTTAAATGACCCGTATAAAAATTTCATCAAAGAGATATTTGATACGACTAGACCTATCAAATTTCACGCCGACGGCGCTTCTGTAGGAGATAAAAAATTCGTCTTTGAGCTGGTTGGAGTGCAAAAAGAACAAGACGGCAATAAGCTAAATCTTGCCAAATCGTTTTTAAATTTTGATATAAACGGCGAAAAGAAAATAACCGGAGCTACTTTTGTAAACGACTTTATCGATTTTGCTAGCAAACAAGGCGTCGCTATAAAGATAAAAAATATCGACTACGATGTGAAGTACGAAACTCCGATCGAGCCGAAAATGCTTTCAAAAGCGCTCGTAAATAGCACTTATAAATTTGAGCTTGGCGGTATAGACGTGATCTCGGGTGCCGAGGCGCTACAAATCGGAAAGATAGCGAGCGACTCAAAACTAACCGTGCTAAGCGATACGCTAACGCAGGATGATACGAGCACTATAGAGAAAATAAAATATGGAAAATATGAATTTAAAGACTTTTTGATCAAAACGAAATTTTCAAATTTAGATAAAGGCGCGTTTGAAGATATTATTAACGCAAAGGGAGAGCCTGAAGCTCAGCTTGCGGCCATAATGCAAGCACTTGATAAATTTATAAAAAGAGCGCCGAAACTTACATTTGACAATTTAAATTTTAAAAATGCGGCAGGCAAGAGCTATGCCTCAAATTTTGAGATTTCTATCGACCCGGACGGGATAGATAGTCAAAATTTCCTTGATAATATCCCGACTGCTATAAATTTTAGCGGTAAAATTGAGCTTGATACAACGCCAGGCGAGTTTATGTTCGGTAGCGGCGAGGAAAAAGAGGGAATAAATGCAATGCTCGTAAACGGCGGACTATTTAAAGAAAACGGCGGCAAATACGTAACTATCTTTAAGTATAATAAAAGAACGCAAGATTTGATCTTTAACGAAAATTTATCTCTAAAATCTCTTT
>CAUPZP010000025.1:0-22992 GCA_963516105.1 uncultured Campylobacter sp. | reverse complement strand
ATATCGACAACGCTCCAGAGGAAAAAGAGCGCGGTATTACCATCGCTACTTCTCACATTGAGTATGAGACTGAAAATCGCCACTATGCACACGTTGACTGCCCAGGTCACGCCGACTATGTTAAAAACATGATTACCGGTGCGGCTCAAATGGATGGTGCGATTCTAGTCGTATCTGCTGCTGACGGTCCAATGCCTCAAACCAGAGAGCATATCTTGCTATCTCGCCAAGTAGGCGTTCCATATATCGTTGTTTTCATGAACAAATCTGATATGGTTGACGATGCTGAGCTTCTTGAACTAGTTGAGATGGAAATTCGCGAGCTTCTAAACGAGTACGACTTCCCTGGTGACGATACTCCAATCGTAGCAGGCTCGGCTCTACAAGCTCTTAATGAGGCTAAAGCTGGAACAGACGGCGAATGGTCTGCAAAGGTTCTTGAACTTATGGCTAGAGTTGATGAGTATATTCCAACTCCAGTACGTGCAACAGATAAAGATTTCTTGATGCCTATCGAGGATGTTTTCTCTATTTCTGGTCGCGGTACGGTTGTTACCGGTAGAATTGAAAAAGGCGTGGTAAAAGTCGGCGATACCATCGAAATCGTAGGTATTAGACCAACTCAAACTACTACAGTTACCGGCGTTGAGATGTTTAGAAAAGAGATGGATCAAGGCGAGGCAGGCGACAACGTAGGCGTTCTTCTAAGAGGCACTAAAAAAGAAGACGTTGAGCGCGGTATGGTTCTTTGCAAACCTAAATCAATTACTCCTCACACTAAATTTGAGGGCGAAGTTTATATTTTAACAAAAGAAGAAGGTGGACGCCACACCCCATTCTTTAACAACTATAGACCGCAGTTCTATGTAAGAACGACTGATGTTACAGGTTCTATTACTCTTCCAGAAGGAACAGAGATGGTTATGCCTGGTGATAACCTAAAGATAACTGTTGAGCTTATTGCGCCAGTTGCTCTTGAAGAGGGAACTCGTTTTGCGATCCGTGAAGGCGGTAGAACTGTTGGTTCAGGCGTTGTTTCTAAGATTCTAGCATAATCTAATTTATAATTTTTAGCGGAGATTTTTCTCCGCTTTTTCAAAGGGAATTTATGGCAAAAGGTAATAGAATAAAAGTTGGTCTTAAATGTTCTGAATCAGGTGATATAAACTATACCACAGTAAAAAACAGCAAGACAACGACTGAAAAATTAGAACTAAAAAAATATTGCCCAAGACTAAAAAAACACACAGTTCATAAAGAAGTTAAGTTAAAGAGCTAAGGCTTTTTAGGGCAATAGCTCCAACGGTAGAGCGCTGGATTCCAAATCCAATGGTTGGGGGTTCGAATCCCTCTTGCCCTGCCATCAAAAGGTTAAAAATGGAAAAAATAATAAATTATATAAAGCTTTCTCGCGCTGAGATTGGAAAGGTAATTTTTCCACTCAAAGAGCAGATAAGAAATGCTTTTATAACAGTTTTTGCTGTAGTAGCTATTGTTTCACTTTTTTTAGCTCTTGTTGATGCAATTATGTCTTTCTCTCTTTCAAAGCTGATTTAAGGTTGGATCATGGCACATAAATGGTATGCGATTCAAACTTATGCCGGTAGCGAAATGAGCGTAAAGAGAGCTATTGAAAATTTGGTTAGAGATAATCACATTGAAGAACAACTAAAAGAGATTATAGTTCCTACTGAAGATGTAATAGAAATCAAAAACGGCAAGAAAAAAATAAACGAAAGAAGTCTTTATCCTGGATATGCTTTTGCATATCTTGATTTGGATACGGCTCTTTGGCACAAGATTCAGTCTCTTCCTAAAGTTGGTAGATTTATAGGCGAGGCGAAAAAACCTACGCCGCTAAGCGAAAAAGATATAAATTTAATTTTAGAAAAAGTCCAAAAGCGAGCCGCTCCTAAACCAAAAATTTTCTTTGATAACGGAGAAAATGTTCGTATTACGGAAGGGCCTTTCGCGAATTTTACTGGTATAGTAGAAGAGTACGATATGATACACGGAAAGCTAAGGCTAAATGTTTCAATATTTGGCAGAAGCACCCCAGTTGAAATTTTATATTCACAAGTCGAGAAGATAGTATAAGGAGAAGTTTATGGCTAAAAAAGTTATAGGCGAAATTAAATTACATATTGCTGCAGCAAAAGCAAACCCAAGCCCTCCGGTAGGTCCGGCTCTTGGTCAGCAAGGCGTTAATATTATGGAATTTTGTAAAGCATTTAATGAAAGAACAAAAGATATGGCTGGCTTTAGAGTTCCGGTCGTTATCACCGTTTATGCTGATAGAAGCTTTACATTTATCACAAAACAACCGCCTGCTACGGATTTGATTAAAAAAGCTGCAGGTATAGAAAAAGGTTCGGATAATCCGTTAAAAAATAAAGTAGCCAAGCTTACAAAAGCTCAGGTACTTGAAATAGTTGAGAAAAAAATTGCCGACTTAAATACTAAAGATAGAGAGCAAGCAGCTAAAATCATTGCTGGCTCGGCTCGCTCAATAGGAATTACGGTAGTAGATTAATCCTTTTACCACATAAGGATTTTATAAAGTTAAATTTATACACACGCGTTAATATTTATAGCGCGTGTATCTTAAATTTGACAATGTGGAAGCATAAAATTTATAAATGCGGAGAAATTAATGTCAAAAAAAACTACGAAAAGATTTGGTAAGCTACTTGAAAAAGTTGATACCACTAAAACCTACTCTTTAGCAGATGCTATTGATACTGTAAAATTACTAAAAAGCGCCAAATTTGACGAAACAGTCGAAATTGCGCTAAAACTCAACGTTGATCCAAGACATGCCGATCAAATGGTTAGAGGCTCGGTGGTACTTCCTGCAGGAACTGGCAAAACTGTTCGTGTAGCAGTTATAGCAAAAGATGCAAAAGCCGATGAAGCAAAAGCCGCCGGTGCTGATATAGTCGGCAGCGATGAGCTTGTTGAAGATATCCAAAAAGGAATTATGAATTTCGATGTTCTTATCGCTACTCCAAATTTAATGGGCTTAGTCGGTAAGGTAGGACGAATTTTGGGACCAAAAGGTCTTATGCCAAACCCAAAAACAGGCACTGTTACTATGGATGTAGCTCAAGCTGTTAATAACGCAAAAAGCGGTCAAGTTAATTTCCGTGTAGATAAGCAAGGAAATATACACGCTGGCCTTGGTAAAGTTAGCTTTTCAAAAGAGCAATTAAACGATAATATTTCAACTCTTATCAAAGCGGTAAATAGACAAAAACCTGCGGCAGCAAAAGGTAGATATATTAAGAGTGCTGCTTTATCATTAACTATGAGCCCTTCTGTTTTACTTGAGACTCAAGAGCTTATGGATCTACGCTAATTTAGCTAATAATTTTTATCTTAGATTGGAGATAGCAGAGGCTTTTGCTTAATCGTGCTTTTATGCCGCTCTGCTTGAAATCACTAGTCGGAAAGGAGAAAAACTAGATGACGAGAAACGAAAAATCTGAAATAATCAGTAAACTTGAAGCCGAATTTAAAGAAAATGAAGCGATCATAGTTTGCGATTATCGCGGTCTTAGTACTAAAAAACTAGAGGCATTAAGAGATGCGGCTAGAGTTTTAAACGTAAAAGTTCAAATTGTAAAAAATACTCTTGCAAATATCGCTCTTAATAACGTTGAAAAGTCTGGTATGGTCTTGAAGGATACAAATATCTTTATCTGGGGCGATCAGCTTTCAGCCACTAAGGTTGCGGCTAAATTTGAAGAGACCAACAGCGAACTATTCAAAATCAAAACCGCTCATATTGATGGCGAAGTTGCAAGCGTCGAGAAGGTCAAGGCTCTATCTAAGATGCCTAGCCGTGATGAGTTGCTTGCTATGCTTTTGCAAGTTTGGAATGCGCCTATCCAAAATTTCACTATTGGACTAAATGCGCTTAAAGAGAAAAAAGAAAAATCAGCATAATATAAAAGGATAAAAAATGGCAATTACTAAAGAGGACGTATTAGAATTTATCTCTAATCTTTCAGTATTAGAGCTAAGTGAACTAGTAAAAGAATTTGAAGAGAAATTTGGCGTAAGCGCTGCTCCAGTAATGGTAGCAGGCGGCGTAGCAGCAGGCGGCGCAGCCGATGCAGCTGAAGAGAAAACAGAATTTAACGTTGTTCTAGTTGACGGCGGCGACAAGAAAATCAACGTTATTAAAGTCGTTCGCGCTCTTACAGGTCTTGGTCTTAAAGAGGCTAAAGACGCAGTTGAGCAAACTCCTTCTGTTATCAAAGAGGGCGTTAGTAAAGACGAGGCTGAAGCAGCTAAAAAAGAGCTTGAAGAAGCTGGTGCTAAAGTCGAACTTAAATAATTTCACTTATTTTTACAAAGGAGGCGACGCCTCCTTATTTAATTTTTACAAAGATGCCGCAGACGTGCGGTTATTTACTTTCTTTCAAACTTATACCATGAGGTAGAATATGCTAAATAGTTTATACTCAGGAAATCGTCTTAGGGTTGATTTTTCAAATGTTGCCAAAGAGATCGATGTTCCTAACCTACTACAATTACAAAAAAAGAGTTTTGACCAGTTTTTAAACGTAGATAAAAATCAAGGCGAAAGCGGTATAGAAAAAGTTTTCAAATCAATATTTCCTATACACGATCCACAAAACCGCTTAAGCTTGGAATACGTAAGCTCTGAAATCGGAAAGCCAAAATATACGATCAGAGAGTGCATGGAGCGCGGGCTTACTTATTCTGTAAATTTAAAAATGAAAATAAGGCTGATCGTTCACGAGAGAGATGAAAAAACAGGCGAGAAGATCGGCATAAAAGATATAAAAGAGCAAGAAATTTTCGTTCGAGAAATTCCTTTGATGACGGATAGAATTTCATTTATTATTAACGGTGTCGAGCGCGTCGTGGTTAATCAGCTTCACAGAAGCCCGGGTGTTATATTTAAAGAAGAAGAAAGCCCGACGGTAGTAAATAAACTTATTTATACGGCTCAAATCATTCCTGATCGTGGTAGCTGGCTATATTTTGAATACGACACAAAAGACGTACTTTATGTGCGTATCAACAAACGCAGAAAAGTGCCTGTAACTATCCTATTTAGGGCACTTGGATACAAAAAACAAGATATTATCAAGTTATTTTATCCTATACAAACTTTAACAATAAAAGATAACAAATTTTTGACACCATTTAACCCAGATGATTATCAGGGCAGGGTCGAATACGATATCAAAGACGAAGAAGGTAACGTTTTACACGAGGCTGGCAAAAGGCTAACCAAGAAAAAAGCAGATAAGATTATTGCCGACGGCGTCAAATTTGTCGAATATCCGACTGAAATTTTGGTAAATAGGTTTTTAGCTCACCCGGTTATCGACAAAAACAGCGGCGAGGTGCTTTACGATACTCTTGCACAGCTTGATGAAAATAAATTGGTTAAAATTTTAGCTGATCAAGAGAGTATAGAGATAGCAAACGACTTAGCCGCAGGCGTGGATGACGCTATCATAAATTCGTTTATCGCTGATAACGAGACGCTAAAACTACTACGCCAAACCGAAAACGTTGATGATGAAAATGATCTCGCGGCGATAAGAATTTATAAAGTTATGCGCCCAGGCGAACCGGTCGTTAAAGACGCTGCTCGCGCTTTCGTAAACGATCTATTCTTTAATCCCGAAAGATACGATTTGACGGGAGTCGGTCGTATGAAAATGAACCACAAGCTAGCGCTTGAGGTGCCTGAATACGTAACGGTTTTGACCAACGAAGACATTATAAAAACGGCAAAATATTTGATAAAGGTCAAAAACGGACAAGGGCATATAGACGATCGCGATCACCTCGGCAACCGCCGTATCCGCTCTATCGGCGAACTTTTGGCAAACGAGCTTCACCTGGGCTTTGTAAAAATGCAAAAGGCTATCAGGGATAAATTTACGACGCTGGGTAATGCCGAAGAGATTATGCCTTACGATTTGGTTAATCCAAAAATGATAACCACGACGATAATGGAGTTTTTCACTGGCGGTCAGTTGAGCCAGTTTATGGATCAAACCAACCCGCTTAGCGAAGTTACGCATAAGCGCAGACTTTCGGCACTAGGCGAAGGCGGTCTTGTTAAAGATAGAGCTGGTTTTGAAGTGCGCGACGTTCACCCGACTCACTACGGCAGAATTTGCCCGGTTGAGACTCCTGAAGGCCAAAACATCGGTCTTATCAACACGCTTTCTACTTATGCAAAGGTAAATAATCTGGGCTTCGTAGAAGCTCCGTATAAAAAAGTTGTAGACGGCAAGGTAACCGATGAAATCGTTTATCTAACGGCGACTCAAGAGGAAAATTTGGTTATCGCTCCGGCCTCTACCGCGCTTGATGAAAGTGGATATATAGTAGAGGATTTGATCGAGGCTAGACAAGACGGCGAGATGATATTAGCCAAACGCGAGGACGTTAAGCTTATCGACCTTTGCTCCGGTATGATAGCCGGCGTTGCGGCATCGCTTATTCCGTTTTTGGAGCACGACGACGCTAACCGCGCGCTAATGGGATCAAACATGCAACGCCAAGCGGTACCGCTACTTCGCTCGTCCGCCCCTATCGTAGGTACGGGCATGGAGAGTACCGTGGCTCGCGACGCATGGGAAGCTATCAAGGCTAGACGCGCTGGCGTAGTTGAAAAGGTAGACAATAAAAACATCTTTATCCTCGGCGAAGACGAGGCGGGTCCGTATATCGATCACTACTCTATGGAGAAAAATTTAAGAACCAACCAAAATACGACATTCTCCCAACACCCTATCGTTAAAAAAGGCGAAAGTGTAGCGGCCGGACAGATCATAGCCGACGGTCCGTCTATGGAGCGCGGCGAGCTGGCTATCGGTAAAAACGCCCTTATAGCTTTCATGCCGTGGAACGGGTACAACTACGAGGATGCCATCGTAATCAGCGAAAAAATGATCCGAGAGGATGCGTTTACGAGCGTGCATATTTATGAAAAAGAGATCGAGGCGCGTGAGCTAAAAGACGGCGTAGAAGAGATCACCAAGGATATTCCGAATATCAAAGAGGAAGATCTGCTTCACCTAGATGATAGCGGCATAATAAAAATCGGCACGCAGGTAAAACCCGGCATGATCCTAGTTGGTAAGGTTTCTCCAAAAGGCGAGGTTAAACCGACGCCTGAGGAGCGCTTGCTTCGCGCGATTTTTGGAGAAAAAGCCGGTCACGTGGTAAATAAGTCCCTTTATGCGACGGCTTCTATGGAAGGCGTCGTCGTAGACGTTAAAATTTTTACTAAAAAAGGCCACGAAAAAGATAATCGCTCAAATAAAGTCTATGAAGAAGAAAAAGCGACTTTTGAAAAAGAACACCACGATAGACTCTTGATGCTAGACCGCGAAGAGATGCTAAAAGTGGGCGCTCTGCTTTGCAAGACGCCTTTAAGCTCGGCTCAAACTATCGGCAAAAAAACCTATAAAAAAGGCGAGAAGATCGATAAAGAGGAGTTTGAAAACATCAACCGCTTTACCCTAAGCGCGATCGTTAAAGGCTTTTCAAAAGATGTTCAAAGATCATATGACGACATAAAAAATCATTTCCAAAACGAGAAGAAAAAGCTCAAAGAAGAGCACGACGCGAAGATGGAAATTTTAGAAAAAGACGACATCTTGCCAAGCGGCGTAGTTAAGCTCGTTAAAGTCTATATCGCCACCAAGCGCAAGCTAAAAGTGGGCGATAAGATGGCGGGTCGCCACGGAAACAAGGGTATCGTCTCAAACATCGTTCCTGAGGTTGATATGCCGTATCTGCCGAGCGGTCAGCCGGTCGATATCGTACTAAATCCGCTGGGCGTTCCTAGCCGTATGAATATCGGTCAAATTTTAGAAAGCCACTTGGGCCTTGTCGGCTACCGCTTGGGCGAGCAGATAAATCAAATTTTCCAAGAGAAAAAAGGCGAGTGGGTAAAAGGACTGCGAGCCAAGATGATCGAGATAGCTTCTGTGTCTAAATTTATGGATGCCAAAAAGACTCTAGGCAAAATGAGCGATGAGCAGCTTTTAGACTACGCTAGAGACTGGGCTAACGGCGTCAAATTTGCCACGCCTATATTTGAGGGTGTTAGGGTCGATGAGCTGATGAAACTATTTGAGCTAGCTAAGATCGATATGGATGGCAAGACCGAGCTTTACGACGGACGCACGGGTTCAAAGATCAAAGAACGCGTAAACGTCGGATGTATGTATATGCTCAAGCTTCACCACTTAGTCGACGAAAAAGTCCACGCTAGAAGTACGGGTCCATACAGCCTTGTTACTCAGCAGCCAGTCGGCGGTAAGGCGCTATTTGGCGGACAAAGATTCGGTGAGATGGAGGTTTGGGCGCTTGAGGCGTACGGCGCAGCTCATACGCTTCGCGAGATGCTAACGGTCAAATCAGACGACGTCGAGGGACGCTTGTCTGCGTATAAAGCCCTAACTAGGGGCGAAAACGTGCCTGAAACAGGCATTCCTGAGACATTTTTCGTTCTAACAAACGAGCTAAAATCATTGGCGCTTGATGTCGAGATATACGATGAGGATGAAAATAATGAGTGAGTTAAAACCTATTGAGATAAAAGAAGAACGCAGACCGCGCGATTTTGAAGCGTTTCAGCTTCGTTTGGCTAGCCCTGAGAGGATAAAGTCATGGAGCCACGGCGAGGTCAAAAAACCCGAAACCATAAACTACCGCACGCTAAAACCTGAGCGCGACGGTCTATTTTGCGCTAAAATTTTCGGTCCGATCCGCGACTACGAGTGTCTTTGCGGTAAGTATAAAAAAATGCGCTACAAAGGCATCAAGTGCGAAAAGTGTGGCGTCGAGGTAACTAGCTCAAAGGTACGCCGCTCTAGAATGGGCCATATCGAGCTCGTGACTCCTGTTGCGCATATCTGGTACGTAAATTCGCTCCCAAGCCGCATAGGAACGTTGCTCGGCATAAAGATGAAAGACCTTGAGCGCGTGCTTTACTATGAGGCATATATAGTAGAGAGCGTTGGTGACGCGTTTTATGACACCGAAAACAGTAAAAAGGTCGAAATTTTCGACGTTCTAAACGAAGAGCAATACGTTTCTTTAGCTTCTCGCTTTGAAGAGAGCGGATTTAGGGCTAGAATGGGCGGCGAAGTGATCCGTGATTTGCTAGCAAATATCGATTTGGTCGAGCTTTTAAACACCCTAAAAGATGAGATAAGCGCGACAAATTCGGAAGCTAAGAAAAAAACTATTGTAAAAAGACTAAAAGTCGTTGAGAGCTTTTTAAATTCCGGTAACCGTCCTGAGTGGATGATGATTACGAATTTACCTGTTCTTCCGCCGGATCTTCGCCCGCTTGTTAGTCTTGACGGTGGTAAATTTGCGGTTTCTGACGTAAACGACCTGTATCGCCGCGTTATCAACAGAAACGCGCGTTTAAAACGCCTTATGGAGCTTGACGCACCTGAGATTATTATAAGAAACGAAAAACGTATGCTTCAGGAGTCCGTGGATGCGCTATTTGACAATGGGCGACGGGCGAACGCGGTAAAAGGCGCAAACAAACGCCCGCTAAAATCGCTTTCTGAAATTATTAAAGGCAAGCAAGGCCGCTTCCGTCAAAATTTGCTCGGTAAGCGCGTCGACTTTTCAGGTCGTTCGGTTATTGTCGTTGGCCCAAAACTACGCATGGATCAGTGCGGACTACCAAAAAGAATGGCACTTGAGCTATTTAAGCCGCATTTGCTAGCTCGCCTAGAGGAGAAGGGCTACGCTACGACCGTAAAACAAGCCAAGAAAATGATCGAGGATAAAACTAACGAGGTTTGGGAGTGCCTAGAGGAGGTCGTTAAAGATCACCCGGTTATGCTAAACCGCGCTCCGACACTTCACAAATTATCTATCCAGGCGTTTCACCCGGTGCTCGTCGAAGGTAAGGCTATCCAGCTACATCCGTTGGTTTGCGCCGCATTTAACGCGGACTTCGACGGCGACCAGATGGCTGTTCACGTACCGCTATCGCAGGAAGCTATCGCAGAGTGCAAAATTTTGATGCTTAGCTCGATGAATATCTTGCTTCCTGCAAGCGGTAAGGCTATCACTGTTCCTAGTCAGGATATGGTTTTGGGAATTTACTATCTAAGCTTAGAGAAGACCGATAGCAAGGGTGCGAATAAAATTTTCGCATCCGTAGATGAAGTAATGATCGCCGAGGAAGCACACTGCCTAGAAGTACACTCGAAAATCAAAACGATGATCGACGGCAAGACTCTATTTACGACTGCGGGTCGTTTGATCATCCGCTCGATTCTGCCTGATTTCGTTCCTGAAAATATGTGGAACAGGGTTATGAAGAAAAAAGATATCGCAAATTTGGTCGATTACGTCTATAAAAACGGCGGCCTTGAGGTAACGGCTGGATTTTTGGATAAGCTCAAAAATTTGGGCTTCCGCTATGCAACCAAGGCCGGTATCTCGATCTCGATCGCCGATATCATCGTGCCTGATAGCAAGCAAAAATATATCAATGAAGCCAAGAAAAAAGTCCGCGAGATACAAAATCAATACGGCGCGGGCTTGCTAACGGACTCTGAGAGATACAATAAAATCATCGACATTTGGACGGATACGAACAACGTCGTCGCAGGCGAGATGATGAAGCTCATTCAGGGGGATAAGGGTGGATTTAACTCGATTTATATGATGGCCGATAGTGGCGCGAGAGGTTCTGCAGCGCAAATTCGCCAGCTAGCAGGTATGCGTGGTCTTATGGCGAAGCCTGACGGCTCGATCATCGAGACCCCGATTATATCAAACTTCCGCGAAGGTCTAAACGTTCTTGAGTACTTTAACTCAACCCACGGCGCTAGAAAGGGTCTAGCGGATACCGCGCTAAAAACGGCGAACGCCGGATACTTAACCAGAAAGCTAATCGATGTCGCGCAAAACGTGAAAGTCACTATGCACGACTGCGGTACGCATGAAGGCGTCGAGATCACCGAGATCACCGACAACGGCGAGCTTATCGAGAGTCTAGAAGAGAGAATTTTAGGCCGTGTACTAGCCGACGACGTTATCGATCCGATAGCAAATGAGGTGCTATTTAGCGAAGGTACGCTGATAGATGAAGAAAAAGCTAAGGCGATAACCGAAGCTGGTATAAAATCCGTCAGCATCAGAACGCCGATAACTTGCAAAGCGGCAAAAGGCGTCTGCGCGAAATGCTACGGCGTGAATTTGGGCGAAGGAAAGTTGGTAAAACCGGGCGAAGCAGTCGGTATCATCTCGGCTCAATCAATCGGCGAACCAGGTACTCAGCTAACGCTAAGAACCTTCCACATCGGCGGTACGGCATCGACCGAGCAGCAAGACTACCAAGTCGTCGCGCAAAAAGAGGGCTTTATAAGATACTACAATCTAAACGTTTACGAAAATGGCGGCAAGAGAATCGTGGCAAACCGCAGAAACTCAGCCGTCTTGCTCGTCGAGCCTAAGATCAAAGCTCCGTTTGACGGAAAGATCGAGATCGAGGTTGCTCACGAGGACGTAAATATCATCGTAAAAGGCAAAAAAGAGGAGATCAAATATACTCTAAGAAGAGGCGATCTGGCTAAACCTAACGAGTTAGCCGGCGTTAGCGGTAAGGTCGAGGGCAAAATTTACATCCCTTATGCCGACGGCGATTCAGTCAAAGAGAACGAAAGTATCGCAGAGGTCATCAAAGAGGGCTGGAACGTACCAAAACGTATCCCGTTTGCTAGCGAGATAAAGGTAGAGGACGGCGAGCCGATCGCTAAGAAAATCCTTGCCGGCGCAAACGGCGTACTTAAATTTTATATCCTAAAGGGCGATTATTTAGAGCGCTTAAGAAATATCAAAAAAGGCCACGTCGTAACGGAAAAAGGCTTATTTGTCGTGGTTGCCGACGAGGATGATAGGGAGGCGGTTCGCTACTATATCCCGCGTAACTCTATCATAAAAGCAAACGATAGCGATATCGTGGATAGCAAAGCGGTCATCTCGGAGCCTGAAAGCCAAGAAAAAACCGTCATAGCCGAGTGGGATCCGTACTCTACGCCGATCATTGCCGAGGCTGCAGGTAGAGTGACATACGAGGATATCGAGCCTGGATATAGCGCCGCCGAGCAGTACGACGAGGCGACCGGTCAGAGCCGTTTGGTTATCAATGAGTACTTGCCTTCTGGTATCAAGCCTACGATCGTTATCAGCACCGATGAGGGTAGGATGATCCGCTATCAGCTAGAGCCGAAAACCGCGATATTTGTAAGTAACGACGAAGTGGTGAAGCAGGCTGATATCCTAGCTAAGACGCCTAAAGCCGTCGCGAAGTCAAAAGACATCACGGGCGGTTTGCCGCGCGTATCTGAGCTATTTGAGGCTAGACGTCCGAAAAATACGGCTATCATCGCTGAAATCGACGGTACCGTGAGATTTGAAAAACCGCTTCGCTCCAAAGAGCGTATCGTGATCGAGGCCGACGACGGCGCGACTGCCGAGTACTTGATAGACAAAACTCGTCAAATTCAAGTCCGCGACGGCGAATTTATCCACGCTGGCGAGAAGCTAACCGACGGGTTAATCTCAAGCCATGATGTTTTGAGAATTTTGGGCGAAAAGGCGCTGCACTATTATTTGATCAGCGAAATTCAGCAAGTTTACCGCTCTCAAGGCGTTGCGATCGCCGACAAGCACATCGAAATTATCGTCTCTCAGATGCTTCGTCAGGTCAAGATCGTCGATAGCGGCGATACGAATTTTATCACGGGCGATATGATCTCTCGAACGAGATTTAAAGAAGAAAACGAGCGCATAATGCGAATGGGCGGTAATCCTGCGATCGCCGAGCCTATTTTGCTAGGCGTTACGCGCGCCGCTATCGGAAGCGATAGCGTGATCTCGGCCGCATCGTTCCAAGAGACGACCAAGGTTCTAACTGAGGCTTCGATCGCAGCCAAGATCGACCACCTCGAGGATCTAAAAGAAAACGTCATTCTAGGACGTATGATCCCTGTTGGAACCGGTCTTTATCAAGATCAAAAGATCAAGCTAAAACAAAACTAAATTTAACCCCGCAAGCCTCGCCAAATTCGGCGAGGCTTAAATTTACCTCGCCTTAAAACTAATCAGATAAAATCCATCCTTTAAATTTGAAAATTTGGAGTAAAAATGAAAAATTTCGATTTAGGAATTTTATTTGCGAGACTAGGGCTTGGTGTCTGTCTTTTTATGCACGGCTTTGCGAAAATTTCACACGGCATAGGCGGCGTAAAAAGTATTTTAACAAAAGCCGGCTTGTCTGAGATTGTGGCTTACGGCTCCTATATAGGCTAGGTTGTTGCGCCGATAATGATAATTCTGGGAATATTTTCAAGGATCGGCGCGCTACTTGTAATCGGCACGAGCCTAACGATAATGTACGCCTATCACGGGCTTGGAAATTTGCTAGAGCTTACAAATGTCGGCGGCTTTAAGGCCGAAATTTTATATCTTTATATTGCTTTGTCACTTTGCATCATCTTTAACGGGAGCGGAAAGTACGCGATTAGAAAAGATTAGTACAATAAAACTCAGTCTTAAAGATGAAATTTACCTTATATTAAGGCAAATTTAAATAAAATCAAGTCTTTTTAATAAATTTAGTCGAAAGGAATTACTGTGCCAACCATTAATCAATTGGTCAGAAAAGAGCGCAAGAAAGTGACTTTTAAGTCAAAATCTCCGGCGCTAAAAGAGTGTCCTCAAAGAAGAGGAGTTTGCACTAGGGTCTATACCACGACTCCTAAAAAACCAAACTCGGCTTTGAGAAAAGTTGCCAAAGTTAGGCTTACAAGCGGATTTGAAGTGATCAGCTATATCGGCGGTGAAGGCCACAACCTACAAGAACACAGCATCGTGCTAGTGCGCGGCGGTCGTGTTAAGGACTTGCCGGGCGTTAAATACCACATCGTGCGCGGCGCTCTTGATACAGCCGGCGTTGCAAAAAGAACGGTTTCTCGCTCAAAATACGGCGCTAAACGTCCAAAACCCGGTCAAGCGGCAGCCGCAGCGGGAAAAAAGAAATAAAAATTTAGGTTCGCAGACCATGCCATTAGCGGCATAGGTTTGAGTAAAATTTATAAAATTTGAAGGAATAATCAAATGAGAAGAAGAAAAGCTCCCGTCAGGGAAGTAATGCCGGATCCAATTTACGGCAATAAGGTAATCACTAAATTTATTAACTCTCTTATGTACGACGGCAAAAAAAGCGTCGCTACCGAGATTATGTACGGCGCCATCAAGGCTATCGAGAAAAAAAGCGGCGACGTAAAAGGTATAGACGTATTTAACGACGCTATCGAAAACATTAAGCCTCTTATGGAGGTTAAGTCTCGTCGCGTCGGTGGCGCTACCTACCAAGTACCGGTAGAGGTTCGCCCGGCTCGCCAGCAAGCTCTTGCTATCCGCTGGATCATCGGTTTTGCCAGAAAAAGAAGCGAAAGAACGATGATAGACAAGCTCGCTAACGAGCTACTAGATGCGGCAAATTCAAAAGGTGCATCTTTTAAAAAGAAAGAAGATACCTACAAAATGGCAGAGGCTAACAAAGCGTTTGCTCACTACCGCTGGTAAGAGGAGGCTGGTATGGCAGAGAGAAAAACCCCTTTACATATGGTTAGAAACATCGGTATCGCCGCTCACATCGATGCCGGTAAGACTACGACAAGCGAAAGAATTTTGTTCTTTACTGGTATGAGCCACAAGATCGGCGAGGTTCACGATGGCGCCGCTACGATGGACTGGATGGAGCAAGAAAAAGAGCGCGGTATCACGATTACGTCTGCGGCGACAACTTGCTTTTGGAAAGATCACCAGATAAATTTGATCGACACTCCGGGCCACGTTGACTTTACTATCGAAGTTGAGCGTTCTATGCGTGTTCTTGACGGTGCTGTTTCGGTATTCTGCTCGGTCGGCGGCGTACAGCCTCAGTCTGAGACTGTTTGGAGACAAGCAAATAAATATCACGTCCCAAGAATCGTTTTTGTAAATAAAATGGACAGAATCGGCGCAAACTTCTTTAACGTCGAGTCACAAATCAGAAACCGCCTAAAAGCAAATCCAGTGCCTATTCAAATTCCTATCGGCGCAGAGGATAACTTTAGAGGCGTAGTTGATTTGGTTAAAATGAAAGCTTACGTTTGGGAAGACGACAAAAAACCAACCGACTATAAAGAGATAGAAGTCCCTGCAGAGGTAAAAGATAAAGCCGAAGAGTACCGCGTGAAACTAATCGAAGCTGTTTCTGAAACCGATGATAGCTTGATGGAGAAATTTTTCTCAGGCGAGGAGCTAAGCGAAGAGGAGATCAAAAAAGGCATTAAAGCAGGCTGCTTAAGAATGACAATCACTCCGATGCTTTGTGGAACAGCATTTAAAAACAAAGGTATCCAGCCGCTGCTTGACGCAGTCGTAGCGTATTTGCCTGCACCGGATGAGATCGAGGCGATCAAAGGCGTTTATGAAGACGGTAGCGAAGTAACGGTAGAAAGCACTGATAACGGCGAATTTGCGGCTCTTGCGTTTAAGATTATGACCGACCCATTCGTCGGACAGCTTACCTTTATCCGCGTTTACCGCGGTAGCCTTGAGAGCGGTAGCTATGCTTACAATACCGTTCAGGATAATAAAGAAAGAATCGGTCGCTTGCTAAAAATGCACTCAAACAAACGCGAGGAAATTTCGATTCTTCACGCGGGAGAGATCGGTGCGGTCGTAGGTCTAAAAAATACCCTAACCGGCGATACGCTTGCGAGCGAAAAAGACAAGGTCATCCTTGAAAAGATGGACTTCCCTGAGCCGGTTATCAGCGTTGCCGTAGAGCCAAAAACTAAAGCCGACCAAGAAAAAATGGCTATCGCGCTTCAAAAGCTAGCTCAAGAGGACCCAAGCTTTAGAGTAGGTACTGACGAAGAGAGCGGTCAAACTATCATCAGCGGTATGGGCGAGCTTCACCTTGAGATCATCGTAGACAGAATGCTACGCGAATTTAAGGTCGATGCCGAAGTAGGTCAACCGCAAGTTGCATACCGCGAAACTATCCGCAAAACCGTTGAGCAAGAGTATAAATACGCTAAACAATCAGGCGGTCGCGGTCAGTACGGACACGTATTCTTGCGTCTTGAGCCACTACCTGCAGCTAGCGGATTTGAGTTTGTTAACGACATCAAAGGCGGCGTAGTTCCAAAAGAGTACATACCTGCGGTTGAAAAAGGTTGCAAAGAGGCGCTTCAAAATGGCGTACTTGCCGGATATCCTGTTGAGGACGTTAAAGTTACCCTATTTGACGGTAGTTACCACGAAGTCGACTCATCTGAAATGGCGTTTAAGCTTGCCGCTTCTATGGGCTTCAAAGAAGGTGCTAGAAAAGCGGGTGCGGTTATCCTTGAGCCTATGATGAAGGTCGAGGTTGAGACACCTGAGGACTATATGGGCGACGTTATCGGCGACCTAAATAAACGCCGCGGTCAAGTAAACTCTATGGACGAGCGAAACGGAAGCAAGATTATCACGGCTTTCTGCCCACTAGCCCAAATGTTTGGTTACTCTACGGACCTTCGCTCTATGACGCAAGGTCGCGCGACTTATTCTATGGAATTTGACCACTACGAGGAAGTTCCAAAGAACGTCAGCGAAGAGATCATCAAGAAAAGAAACGGCTAAGCCGAATTTGGCGGGGATGCAAATCCTCGCCTTTAAATTTAATCCCCATTTTGCCTTTTATGGTTAAAATGGCATTTTTTACAAATTTCATATTTTTGTCCTCATAGCTCAGCTGGATAGAGCGCAGAATTCCTAATTCTGAGGCCGTGAGTTCGAATCTCGCTGGGGACATTCTTTTGGAATATACGAATTCAATCTCACTTTTTTGTTGAGTATTTGTTGCTTCTTAAACATAATATAGATTCTTAGTTATTTTTTTATGCCTATCATATCTATTCTTTAGGTTGCAAAAATAAAAAGCTATCTAAATTTTCTGAAACAAGTATTTGTGATATGTTATCGTAGCTATACTGGTACAAATTTCTTAATGCAATCAAATATATAATAGTAAGAAAATGCAGATAAATTATATAATATAAGCTAAATATCTTATGAATATAATCCATAAATTATAATTATTCAGCAATCATCAGTTAATCAAATAAAAAATCATTTCCCCCCTTTTTTAGAAAATTATGGTATAATTGGCGATAGTATTCTGTAAAATAGAACACTAAACATCAAGTAACTTTAAAGGAGTCCTTAATGGCAGTAACACAAGCAGAGGTTGCGCAGCTTTATGTGGCGTTATTTAACAGAGCCCCCGAAGGCGCTGGATTCAAGGCATGGATTAATTTCGGCCACAATAAAACACAGGCCGAGATAGCCCAATTAATGCTAGAATCCCCGGCAGCTATAGAGTACTATGGCGGCAGAATAGACCAAGACAAAGACTATATAGAGCTTATCTATAAAAACATTCTTGGTAAAGATTACACAAAAGATCCTGATGGTATTAACGCATGGGTTAAGCACCTTCAGCTAGGTCATTCAAGAGGCGAGACTCTTGTAAAACTATTTGAAGTAGCTCAGTCTGCAGAAGCAAAAGCGGCAGATCCGGTTGCAGCTAAAATTTTCGAAAACAAGACGGCTATTTCGGCTTATATGGCTGAAAAAATCGCTAACATAGAAACAAGTGTTTCTGGAAGTTATGATTATAAACCGTTTCAGGAAATTATAAAAACTACGACCGATACGAATTTTGAAGAGCAAAAAGCAAAAATAGACGCTCTTGCTGCTTCTACGGTTCATACTCTTACCACTGAACCAAATGATCTTACCGGTGGAGTTGGACAAGATATTTTTAATGCAGTTGTGGATTCGTTCGTTGCTACAAACACTCTCAAGCCTACCGATAAAATCGATGGCGGTACGGGCGAAAATACCTTAAATGTTACCGTAAAAGATAATTTTAATGGTATGACTACCGGTTTTATCAAAAATATCGATAACTTAAATTTGACAAGCACCGCTACAACTCAAAAAACTTTCAATGCACGCAATATAGAGGGCCTTAAGAAAGTAAGTTTAGATAGCCAAAATGGTATAAATTTCATAAATCCTCACAATTTAGTCGATTTAACCATTGAGAATCTAAAAAGCAGTACGGAGTCGTTTAAATTAAATTATAACACCGGAACTATCGCTGGCACAAATGATACGCAAAATTTAACATTAGATAATGTAAATTTGCATAAAAATGCTATAGATAACGTGGTCGGCGTTGCAGGTACAGGTATAGATATCCCGAATATCGAAAATTTGAATATAACCACAAAAGGCGAGAAAAGCACCGTATTTATAAAATCAGGCGATAACACAAACCACTATAAAACAATATCCGTTAAAGGTACTACTGATGTTAAGCTTATGGTGGAAAGCGATCGCTTGGAAAAGGTTGATGCTTCTGCATTTACTCACAATCTAGAGTATGAGTTTAACCCTAGCCAAAATACCCCTATCGGTGCCACAAATGTTATAAAAGGCGGTAGCGGTAACGACACCATAAAACTCGACTTTAAAGATGTAGACGCAACAAATAAAACAAATTTCGATATAGACGGCGGCGCTGGTAAAGATACGTTAAATATCGAAAGATTAAAAGCAAAAGAGAATAAATTTACCGTAAACAACATGGAAAAGGTAAATATACAAAAAGTAGACACCGGTACGCCAAATGATACTGCAAGTATAGATTTTGCTGGCTCAGACGTAACAGCTCTTAACACCACAAAAACAAAGAGCAACCTAGTAGTTACAAACTCTACCATAAAAAGCGTTACGGTAGACAAGCCTGATCCGGAAAATACCGATGTAGCCTCTGGCCCTTACGGTAGAGTCGAGTTTAAAAACGGCTATTTGCAAGAGATCAATATAACAAACACAATCGATCCTCAAGACGTTAACGGCAATGCTATCATAAATGCTGTTACTCCTGGACTACGCAGTCAGGTTACCGCTTATGTAGCTGCTGACGAGAGTGAAAGAGTAACCGTAAACGTAGATAAAAACGTATATGCTCAAAAGATCGGCGGAGCCGGCGCTACCGCTGCTTGGGTAGACTCAAACAAAATGCACGCAAACGAAGGTATAGGCATCATAGCTCCAAAAGCTAAAGACATAACCGTAAATTTCAACTCTATCGGTACATATGGCAATAGCGTAGCTAACATTACGGGTATGAGCCTTACAAACATAGCGGTTCACGACCTATCTTCTACTATTCCGTTGCCTCCAAAAACCCTTGAGAAGTTGACCGTAAATTCAAAGTCAAGCATTCTAAGTAACCTAGATGCTACTTTCTTTGAGAAGCTAAAAGCTTTCAACATTAATACCGATGACAACTTTGACGCTTACGGCACTAGAGAGTTTAATGACATCGAGCAGATCAACGCTAGAGGTCTTGCTTCAAATAATATCAAAACCGGTAATGTTTATTTCGTGGATAACATAATCGGTAAAGGTACTTCAGCGGCTGCTACTGCTACTCAGTCTATAGCCATCACTGCTGAGCACCTAAATTCATTTAAGGCGAGCAAAGGCGTATTTACAAAAGGCTCTATTTCTGTAACCTTGAATGACATCGGCGGTAATGTCGAGATGGTAAACGGCATAAACAACATAACTACTGCCGCAAACAACCCGACTACCGGCTCTACGATGAAGAACTATTTTGATTCTACCCCTACGACTTGGAACTTCCAGTATGCAACAGCAGATAACTCTGTCGTTACTGAGGGTACGTTTAGTGTAAACGGTAACAACATCAATAATCTTTTGATAGGTAATATAGCTGCGAGAGATATAGAGATCAATCCTGGTAATGCAAGAGGTAATGTTAGCATCGCAAGCGGCGGCGGACAGTATACTAGCTCATCTTCGTATGCGAATTCGGTGGGTAAAGTCGGTAACGACAAAACCATAAACAACACGATAGATATGTCTCAAATGGCAGGCTCATATAACATAGGCGAGCTGTTTGGACAAAATGTTAATTTCAAAGGAGCTGTATTTACTAGGCCTACGTATTATAGCCCTGAAATAGACACCGGACTAGCTAGCGATAGATGGAATACCGGTCAAGGCTCAACTCCAAATGCGATTAAAGTAAATTTCGGCGGAGCTAGAACCGGAACAAATCCTGGAGATAAGCAAGATGTCGTAAACCTTAACGTAAGTGGCGTCCAGACCGGCGAAAAAACTGACGTATACGTCAAATTTGATGACGGTACGGCTTCTCCTAACGACCTTAAAAAATTTGTCGCTAAGGGCGAAAACATAAACCTTATAGTAAATCCTAAATTTAACACTGCGACTACTTCAAAGCTAGAGACTATCGATCTAAGCGAAGTAAAAGCAGGATCTACTTCATGGGTAAATCTATCTACCGTTCCTTATAGCACGGATACAACGAGCCATAGCGGATCTACTAATTCAGGTTATAGCAGTTGGCACAATAGAGAGGCAAATCAAGGTTTCGGCAATGCAGGCAACTCGAATCTAAAAAATCCTCTTTCAGACAACTACGGCACCGCGTCTACAGCTAACTTTAAGGCTACTTCAACATTACCTGATTTTGGTGCTAGATCTGGCGTTACCGGTAACGACATACCTACACTTGTCGGTAATAAATGGAGCCATAAAAATGTCGACGGGTCATCTACATCTTTAACAAGACCATCTACTGAACTAGTAAGAGAAAAGAGCGACCTGGGCACAAATGCTCACGAGAAACTTAAGGAGATCAAGGGTACTCAAGGTAATGACGTAGTATTGCTAGCTAACGATATGGCTACAAATAACGGCACCGGTAAGCTAAACGTAGATTTAGGCGACGGAGATGACATTATCCACGTGGGTACTTTGGCGACAAACACCGAGATCATCATCGACGGCGGTAAAGGACGCGATCTATTTGACGTAAGTAGAGCTAAAACCGATGCTAGCGTAAGTAAAATCGTAACTATCAAAAATATCGAGGCTGGCGATAGAATCAAACTTGCCGACTGGTTTGCTCACGGCTATGATCCTAAAGACCCTACCGGCGACAACAAAGATGCTGTTTATACAAATTCGCAGTTCCATACTAGAGACGCCACGGATATCAAGGTAAAATTCTATGACTATAACCACCCTGGAACTACAGGCGACAATAACCCGGCTACAAACGGTAGATATTTCCATACCGAGGTTGCTAATAACAAACTAGCTAAAGACGTTCAACATGTAACTCCTGTCCATGATAAACCTGTAGATATCACCGGTAGTACCGTAAACGGACAAAACGATACGTCTACAACACCTCCAAGCAGTAAAGTAACCGGTTATGAATACTCTACAAACACTAAACCTACTATACTCCCTGGCGTAGAAAAAGGCGTAGTAGCTCAATCCGGAACAGACGGTCACGCCGGCGGTGACAGATATGAGTATACTGCTAAATACGGCGACCTCGCATGGCAGACTGGTACCGCTACAAATGACAAAACTATCGTAGCGAGCGGTAGCCAAAATATCTCCGTGGGCGGAAAAAATGCGGACGGTCAGTATGCTACTGAAAAATTCCTAAACGGTGCTACAAAACCGTTTGTAGAGACTGGCTCTGCTCCTATTACGGCTGACTTGTCTACTACTAAGAGTACTGGCGTAACAGTATCTACTACTGGATGGATATCCGGTACCCCTCCTACGCCTGCCCCTGATCCACTTGTATATCCAGGCGCTACATCTTGGACTACTTGGACAGTTACTTCGGTAAACGGCTCAACTACGAACTACTATGCGGCAAATACTGTCCATGCGGCAGCTCCTACGCAAGGTACCGGCAACTGGCGTTTAAATACCGACGGTAAATTCTATGAGACTGGCACAGCACAAAACCAGCATACTATCGTGAACAACGTGCTATATTCTAACGAATACACCGATGCTCACGGTGTTCACGGTACTGCCGGCGCGGTTCTTGGCGGTACGCCTATCTCGGCCCACGGCAAGGTAATCATACAAGGCTCAGGCGTAGCAGGACAAATAGGACCTAACGCAACAGCACCTACTGCTACAAACCTAAGAAAAGCCGTCGTCATAGAGACGTCTAATACAAGCGATAAGTATATAGGCAATATCAGCAGTAACGATAAGTCTCTATACGATGCGCACAATATCGTAAAACTAACCGTAAACTCTAAACTTACCGATTTGAGTACGGTTGCCGGCCTAGATACCCTAGTCCAAGCTGTAAATCACGCCATAGCTCACAATAGACTATGGAATGATACTACTCAAGTTAGAGACGACGGCCTTAGATTTAGCGCGACTTACTATAGCGATGCAGACGGCGCTACTACGTGGGGTCAAACTATAAGCGGCTACGTAAGACACATCAACTGGGGTGGCGGCGATAATGGATATTACGACGCTCACAACGATAGACTATATGCGTTCTCTTGGAAGGGCGATACATACCTAGTTTATGATAAAAAAGCTGTAGCTGCAGGCACTACCAATTCGATAGGTACTGAAGATACTATCGTAAGACTTGCCGGTGTAAACCTAGAAAACCTAAAATACACCGTTGATCCTGAAAAAGGTACTATCACTATCGATAGTCTCGATCAGGCTTAATCTTCTCTCAGGCGGCTTATGCCGCCTGATTTTTTATCTGACTTTATCTTCGTATTATTTTTAGTAGTTTTTTATTTTATAGCCCTTAATCCGCCCAAACCCAACCACACCAAATTTGATTTTATTTTCATTCCACCCCTATCCCGATATAGTCACGTTTTTAGGCTAAATAAATCTTTAAATATTACAAATAAATTCCAAATTACACATTCATTTAAGCTTATTCTTTAAAGTTAAGTCCTATAATAACACTAGCTAAAATAA
>CAUPZP010000024.1:0-23691 GCA_963516105.1 uncultured Campylobacter sp. | reverse complement strand
AACTTAAAATCGATTTAAAAAGTCGGGGGATTATAGCGAAAAAATATGAAAAATAAAAGGTAAATTAAATTTTACTCCCTGAGTAGTTCTAAAAGTACCGCAATGTGGCTTAAATTTATATCTTTAGTCGCGGTTAATAGAGCGATTTTACCGTACTTTTTTTCTAGAGTTTTTAGCTCGTTCAGTCCTACCTTCGCCTCTTTGTCTGCTAGTTCGGTCTTAAATTTAACTTTAAATTCCTCAAATCTAGCCTCTTTGTCCTCATGAAACCAAGACCTAAGCTCGTTTGACGGAGTAACGGATTTTAGCCATAAAAACGAGCAAAATATCTCCTTTTTCACTCCGCGAGGATAGAGTCTATCGACGAATACACCGTAAAAATCGCTATTTTCATCGCTTTTTATAAAATCGTAAATTCTGAAAGCCTGAAACATTTTTGCACCCCGGTTTGACAAATTTGATTCCGAATTTTACAGTAAAATCGCTATTTTATCGACTAGATTTTAAATTATCTCCGTAGTTTACGGGTGCCAAGTTTTGTCAAAAAGAGATATTGCGCCGCATTTGATTTTTTATTTGTATCAAATTTCGGCTTTAATTTTCTAAGAAACGGCGCTAATTTTTCGTATGAATTTGCCAAAATAACCGCTATTTAATCAAATTCCTAGTAAAATCCGCTAAAAAAATCGAGGTAAATTTATGCAAAAAAGTAAAAAAATCGCTCTTATTATCATAGGCTCGCTTGCGGGCTTGTTGCTTATCTACACGCTTGCGGGCTTTTTAGGCGTTCCTTACGCGCTCAAAAATACGCTGCCTGCAAAGCTAAAAGACATGAACGCTAGCCTTAGCGTGGCGGAGGCTAAATTTAACCCCTTTACCTTCGAGCTAAACGTCACGCGCCCCGAGCTAAACACGACCGCGCCGCTTTTTAGCGCGGAGCAAATCGATGTCAAACTTAAGCCTTTTTCGCTATTTAACAAGCTAGCAGAAGTCGATATCTTGCGCCTTGAGAGTCCTAGCGTAAATATCGCTAGAGATAAAAACGGCACGCTAAATTTAGCTACGTTTTTAGGCGAGTCAAACGCTACTAACGCCGAAAATAACGAAACTAGCGGCATAAATTTCGCTCTAAACAGCACAAAGATCATCGGCGGCTCGTTTGCCTACTCGGACGAGAGTTTAAAACAGCCCTTTAGCGCCAAATTTGAGGGCATAAACTACGAAATCTCGGGCATAAATACCGAGCAAAATAGTGCGGGCAAGCATGTCTTTGACGCAAACTCCACGCTAGCGCAAAAGCTAGACTGGCAAGGCGGCATCGACCTCGCGCCGCTTCGCGTTTACGGCGAGCTTAGCCTAAAGGACTTTGACGTCCGCCCCGTCGCTCTTAGCTTCATCGATACGAAGGATCTGCGCATAAACGGCGCGCTTATAAATGCAAAAACCAGCTACGAACTAAGCGCGGACGGCGGCGTTATCAAGGCCGCTTTAAAAAACGCCGCTTTAAATTTAAAGTCGTTTGAGGCGCAACTTGATGGGCAAAATTTGAGCCTAGAGGAGCTTGATCTGCCCGCCATCAAGATAAGCGCCGACGTGAGCGAGAAAAGAAGCTTTGCGGCCGATATTAGCGAGATAAAATTTAAAAATACGAGCTTTAAAGGCGAGGCGCAGGCAAATTTAAACATGCTAAATTTAAGCGGAGTCGCGCTCAAGGCCGATATAAACGAAAAAGGCGATATAAACGCCTCTGCAGCGCTAAAAACCCTAGGCGTTAGCGGGATAAACTTGACCGAAAAAAGCGTCGGCGAGATAAAGCTAAAAGACGCAAATGCAAGCGAGCTAGGCGCGAAAATAAATGGGCAAAATATCGCCGCTAGCCTAAAAAATTTAACTCTTAGCGCCGTCTCCGCCCCAGTCGGTAAAAACGGCGCGGCAAGCCTAGAAAAGCTCATAATAAACGCGCCTAAATTTACGCTGGAAAATAACGCCAGCGCCGCTTCTATCGGCGAAGTAAAAGTGCAAAAAATCGCGCTAAAAACAAAAAATAAAGAGCTCGCTACCATCGCCGAAATCGGCGTGAAGGACTCGGATTTTGATCTAGCTAAAACCGCGCTTCGCATCGAAAGCATCAACATAAATAAGCCTAAATTTGCAACCGATATAAAAGAAAACGGCGAACTTAGCGCTATTAGCGAGCTTGGTTTAAACAGCGAAAAAACCGCCGCCAAAGCAAAAAGCAAAACCGAAAACGCGAAAAAATCTACAAAATCTCAAAAAACGGCAGAAAAAATAGCCGCGAAAAAGAGCCAAAAAACCGATCAAAAAAGCGTTCAGAGCGCAAAGAGCGGTTTTAAATTTAGCGTCAAAACCTTCTCCGTTACGGGTGCTGATATCGGCGTAACGCATATTTTCGAAGGTCAAAAGATAGCGCATAAATTTGACGGTTTAAATATAAATTTACAAAATATCAGCGAAAATTTAGCTGCGCCAGTGACCGCTAAAATCGACATGAAAAGCTCGCAAAAGCTAAATTTGGCTCTTAAGGGTAAAATCACGCCAAAACCCCTAAATATCGAAGCGGACGTGAAGCTAAACGACGCAAATCTGCCTCGCTACTTCGTCTACGCTAAAAACTATCTGGACGCGAGCTTAAAAAGCGGCGAGCTAAATGCCGAGCTAAACGTAAAGTACGCCGCGGACGCCTCCGTAAGCGGTAAGGCAAATATCGCAAACATCGAGCTTGCGGACGGCTCTGGTGACAAGGTTTTCGCCTTTAAAAATCTAAAACTATCTAAAATTTCGTTTGCGAAAAATTTCCTAAATCTAGAGCGAGTGACTCTGAGCGCACCGTTTTTAAAGGCGCATTTAAATAAAGAACGCGAGCTAAATCTAAGCAGTCTAGTGAAAAAGAGCGAGAGCGAAAAGGCGCAAAAAGCGGACGCAAAACAAGCCGTCCCTAAAAACGAAAAGCCTGTCGAAGCCGCAAAACCTCAGAAAAAAGAGGGCGAGTTTGACTTCGCTATCAAAAACATCCTCGTAGAAAACGGCGATGTAGACTTCTCCGACGCGTCGCTATTTATGCCGTTTGCGACTAAGATCACCAAGCTAGAAGGCGTGCTGATGGATATCGACAGTACTCGCCCGACGATGGGTACGTTTGAGGGCGTGGTCGGCAAGAGCGGCTTTAGCAAGATCGGGCTCAAGCTACTGCCGTACGACCCGAAAAAGAGCACGGAAGTCAAATTTAGCTTTAAAGATATCGATCTAGTCGACGTCACGCCTTATAGCGGGCAGTTTTTGGGCTACAAGATAGAAAAAGGCAAGCTAAATTTGACTCTAAACTACGATGTTAAGGACTCTAAGCTAAACGGTAGCAACGTCGTAAATCTAGACACGCTAACGCTTGGCGAGAAGGTCGAGTCTAAGGACGCGGTAAACCTGCCCCTATCGCTTGCTATCTCGATCCTGAGCGATCAAAACAATCAGATAAACATCGATCTGCCGGTGACGGGCGATCTAAATGACCCTGATTTTAAATACGGCGGTATCGTCTGGGAAGCGGTCAAAAAGCTATTTGCTGACATCACGCTGGCTCCGTTTAGATTTTTGGGTAATATGCTAGGGCTAAGTAGCCAGGATCTAAACACTATCGACTTTATGCCCGCAAATGCCGAGCTCATCGTATCTGAACAGGCTAAGATAGCCGACTTTATCAAGCTAACGACGGCAAAGCCTAAGATGAAGCTAAGCATCACTCCGGCCTACTCGGATGTGGACGTAACGGCTCTAAAAAACGCGAAACTAAACGAAAAAATAAGCCAAACGATGAATCAAACCGGTAAAGACTACGCAGGAGCGCTCGCATCGCTAGCTCCTAAAGAAAAAAGTACCGACGAAAAGGCGCTGAGAGAAGCTGCGCTAAAAGGCATCGAGGTGAAAAAAGAGCAGCTGCTGGAACTTGCTAACGCAAGAGCTCAGGCTATCAAAGCGGCCCTAGCGCAGGCGGGACTGACAGAGGATAGAATGATCGTTAAAAAGCCTGAAAAAACGGACGTCAAGCAGGGCGAATACTCAAGCGTGATGATGGGCGTGGCGGATTAAATTTTCGTGATTGCGGCTTTTGCTGTATTGCTTCGCGTGGCCGCGGGTGTTTATTTCATCCGTGCCCGCACATTTTTTGTTTGCCTTGCTTACGCCAAAAGCATTTTGCGGATAAATTTGCAAATTTTACTGGCCCGAACCCGCACTGCGAAAATGCTAAAATTTGATTTAGTCAAATTTGATGCCAAGCTCTAGCGAGGCTTAAATTTCGCGTTTTCAGGATTGCAGTTTTTAAGGCCAAATTTGGCGCGAGATAAATTCGCGATATTTTAAAGCTAGAGATAAAATTTGACTCAAAAATAGCTCTATTGGGACGGTCGGCGCTACGAAATTTTTAAAAAGATTATTTTGTCGGCAGCCCGAGCTAACGCGTCAAAAACCGAAACGCAAGCCGACCAAAGTAAAAATTCGTCTGCAAAAATCTACAAATTTAAGTTTTAGTTCGGTAAAATTAGTAAAAACTTTACAAAGGTTAATCGTTATGAGAGGTTACAAAATCTTTTCGGGCACCGCAAATCCGGCGTTTTCAAAGAAAATTTCGCACTATTTATCGCTTCCGCTTAGCGAAGCCACGATTAAGCGTTTTAGCGACGGCGAGATTAGCGTACAGATCGGCGAGAGCGTGCGCGGTAAGGACATTTTCATCGTCCAGCCTACCTGCGCGCCCGCAAACGTAAATTTGATGGAGCTTTTGATCCTAACCGACGCGCTTAAACGCAGCTCGGCTAGTTCGATAACGGCGGTGGTGCCGTATTTCGGCTACGCGCGCCAAGACCGCAAGGCCGCTCCTCGCGTGCCTATCACGGCAAAACTCGTGGCAAATATGATGCAAACTGCAGGCATCGACCGAGTTGTCACGATCGACCTTCATGCGGGCCAAATTCAGGGCTTTTTCGATATCCCGGTCGATAACCTCTACGGTTCGATCATCTTTAATGACCACATCAAAAACAAAAATCTCAAAAATCCTATCATCGCTAGCCCCGATATCGGCGGCGTCGCACGCGCTAGAAGCGTCGCAAAAGCCCTAAATCTCGACATCGTCATCGTCGATAAACGCCGCGAAAAAGCCAACGAGAGCGAAGTAATGAACGTGATCGGCGACGTGGCGGGCAAGGACGTGATCTTGGTCGATGATATGATCGATACGGGCGGCACGATAGTAAAGGCGGCTAAAGTCTTTAAAGAGCGCGGCGCAACCTCCGTGATGGCGTGCTGCACGCATGCGGTGCTTTCTGGCAAAGCATACGAAAACCTCGCAGATAGCGCGCTAGACGAGCTAGTGGTGACAGACACGATACCGCTTCGCGAAGAAAACGAGAAGATAAAAGTGCTCAGCGTCGCTCCGATTTTCGGCGAAGTGATCAGACGCGTGTATCATAACGAAAGCGTAAATTCGCTATTTGACTGATTATTGGCGGCTCTATGGCCGCTAGTTTTGATTAAAATACCCCTTGACGGCGCATGCGACGAGTTTGCGCCGTTTTTAAATTTATACTTATCCTTTGAAGCACCAAATTTAACTCCCGATTTACAACCCGAAAATTCAAATCAATTTTGGTTTATGCCGTAAAGATGCGGGTAATGCCGCACAAATTTGGCTGCGTAAAATTTGCTCAAAAAAGACCGAAATTAAACGTAACTTTTCACGTTTTTTTCACGGAGTGAAAAGTGAAATAATTTATATTATTTTGGTTAATTTTGTAATCTTAAATTTAATCACAAAAGCCCATAAAATTGGCATTTGTCGATAAAATAGAACTTAAATTCATATAGTTTTAAATTTGGGGAAATTTTGAAATAAAACTTAATGAGAAAGGTAAAATTTAAAAGTTATTCACATACGGCGGAGTGGCAAAATTTGGAGTGAAATTTAAAAAAGCGAACCTGAAGCCAGGCTCGCAAAAGGCTTCAGTGTTCGCCCTTGTGTAGGAAATAAAGTCCCAAGCAAAGCGCCAAAATCGAGGCCGCAAGGTAGGTCATCTCAAGCGGAGTGGTGAAATTTGCGTGCAAAACGCGCTGGAAAAAGTTAACGATAAGCACCATGATGATGACTTTGCCCAGTTTATCCTTGAGCTCGTCGAGCGAGTGCACCTCGAGGACTTTGCTCTGTTTGGACTGCTTGAGCTCCTCGATCTCGGAGATAAACAGCTCGTAAATGCCGAAGCTAAAGATGTAAAGTACGAGCGCCATGAGGTAGAGGTCGATCGCGCCCACGATCTCGCCGACGACGCCAGAGTGGAAGTTCTCGGGGTGAAAATCGCCGAAAAAGTAGTGATAAACGGCGACGAAAACCTTGCCTACGTCGTAGCTGGCGATGACAAAAAGCACGATTGCGCCGAGCAAGCCGAACACTACTGGCAGGAGCGTGAAGTTGTTACTAAAGAGCAGGATTTTTTCAAAAGTTTTACGCATTAATTTCCTTTGTTGAAAAATAAAACGCGTATTTTATAATATTTTCCTTAAAGATTAGGCTCATAAACTAGCAAAGATAACCGGAGCTAAAAAGTAAAAATTTAATCGTATTCTTCATAAATATCTCTTTTTTCTTCCACTTCCGCTTCTTTTGTATACTGCTCGGCAAACTTGCGCATAGCTGCTGCAAATCTAGTAAAACCTTCCGCATCAAGCGCTTCGGCTTTTTCTTGATTCTGCTTGGCAAGCTCTCGCTCTTCCCGCCCGTAAGTAAAGTATGCATTCCGCGCTGATTAAAAAGCACGAGCGTGAATTCGGAGCGTATTTTATCAGCATCCCGCTCATCTAAAATATTGGCCACGGCTTTATGTATCCAAAGCCCGCCCGGATCAGCAGGCGCGTAGGTTGAAATTTGTCCGATATAGTGCCTAGCAACTCCTATATGCCCCGTCTCTTCGGTGATTCTTTTGGCTTCTTTGACCCACTCTTTAAATGCATTTTCGTCGAATTTTCCATCTTCTTTAACTCCCGGACAAAGTTTCCATTCATATAAAATATCGTGGGCATTTTGGGCCAGATAGCGTTTATTTTCATCTATTTCTTTAGCATTGCTGCTTTTGTCATGCGTGGATCGAAAGGCAAGAGCAATCATATCGGCAAAGAATTGCGGATCGGAAGCGAGTTTTTTCTCGATTGCGGTATGGGATTTTTCTCTAGAAAATATTTTTAACCAAGGAAAGAACTCAAATTCGATTTTAAGCATCACGTCTTGATCTATGGTTTTTGATTTTTGAAGGCGCTTAATTAGCTTAACTACGTCATAGGCCGCGTAGCTATAGCTAATAAGTTCTTGCATGCTGCTTTCGCTATTAAGAACAGAGATAAGCGAACGAACCGCTAAGACTTCATTAATTTCGGCTTTATTTGCCTTGTGTGCAGCGCAGATAACGGCTGCGCCTTCGCGTCCATACGTAAGCAATTTTTCGGTTGCTTCATTTAGATCGCTGTCTGATTCATAAGGATTAACTTTGACGTTTTTCCAGTACAGACCCTCGCTATTTTCTCCTAAATACTTAGAAACCGTTTCCCATACCTCTTCATTAAAAGGTAAAAGCAGTAGAAGTTTAGCGCGTTGCTCTAAAGACCAATCTTTTTGCATAATCATATCAACCCAATCAATGCCGATTTTATAAAATTTGATCCGTGCATACCCGCTTAAAACCTGCTTTTCAACTTCATCATCTGAATCAAGAAATGTTGGCAATAGTTCGTTTTCAATCAAATCATATTCTATCTCGCCCAAAGCTCGACCTACATCAAGTGGCGAAGCTACTTTTTTGGCAAAATTTATGCACTTTATCAAACCTCCACTGTCCAAAATTTCTTTTATGGCGGAATTGCGTTTTTTAGCGAGCCTTTCTATTTGTTTATCATGGCTATCATCTTCGTCCAATAACTCAAAAACTACGCCATTAAATAAATAACGATATTTTATTTCCGGCGAAGATGGCGCAAGACTATCGGCTAAGTTTTTGATTTTGCAAAGTTCTTTTTCGGGCAATGCCCAGTTAGTATCAGAAAATTTTCTATGGCGACGCACAATCTCATCAAGTTTTTCCCAAACCAAATAGCGCTTTTCTTCGGGCAAATTTATTATGCTATCTGACAAGCAATGATCAAGAATAAAATCATATGCATTTTTGGGTAAATTTGAAAGCCTTTCTATAAGCTCAATAAATTTATCCACGTCTTCTTTTGCTAAATCAATCACAAGCTCAGATAGCGCGGTAATTTGCTCCAAATATTCATCTTGAAATACGTCATTCTTCCAATCTAAAGATATAAAATCTCGCCAAATAGGACGGTAGTTTCCGCTTGTAGTGTGGCAACCTTCCGGAAGCAACTCTAGCAGCAAGGACCATCCGATTTTAGGTTGATTTTTTATCACGGCCTTGATCGCCGCTTTTCTTTTATCAAATTTTGCAACAGTTTGCACATGCCAAGGTAAAAATATATTTACAAGCGATCTTATAGGACGATTTGCCCAAGATCCGCCGGGATCAATAGAGGCAAGATCCGCCAAGACAACCGCTACTCTTGATAAATAATCAGGAGACCATGCTAACCCTTCAAGAGCCCATAACAGGCCGCACATATAATTACGACCTTCGATTCCGCCTCCTTCTTGTTCAAATATTTCATGAAAAGGAGAATTCGAAATATCAACTAATGCCGACTCTACAGCATCAAGAAATTCGCTAGGCGCAGCCTCTGCCAAAAGCGGCAGGCAAGCATCTATACTCGCCCATCGCTCCCAATCCGCCCCATCAAGCAATGTACGCACAATAAAATTTACAGTGTTTAAAGCCTCATTGCAAGAGCAGTTACTAAGCGCTTGAAGGCGACTACCCATCAAAGCAAGCGTTTGAGAAATTCCTTTTCTAATATTTTGCGAATAGTTTAATTGTTTTCCATAAAAACTAGCGGCACATCGTTCTTCTTTCAGCAAATCAAGCGCCGGATCTCTTTCTCCTAGAACCAAAATCGCCATATTTCTAAAGCGAGCTAGGTCATCATTTGAGATCAAGCCTCCAAGGGCATCCCACGCCTCATCACGAGAAATAACTTTCCATTTTCCCTCCATCAAAGCAAGTGGAGAGTCTGGATGCAGAGCATCAACTATAAATCTTTCTATCCATTCTTTATAGCTTTTGCCGACAAATTCTTCTACGGCTTGAATATCCGCTTCGTTTTCCTCGTCCCAACGACCTATTAAGCAGGCTTTTGCCAATTCGCGAGCAGTATTTCGTCTCGCATACGACGGCGCAGCGACTCTTACGAGATATCTCATAAGTGCAGACAGCCTCCTATCTCCTATTTTAGCAAATTCCTCTGCAAGAGCATCTGGGAACTGCGCTTTCGTCAGTATCTCTTTGATCTGATATGATGGAGGACTTTTAAGGTCTATAACATCGTCATTGCCATTTGATGTGGCATCGCAAAACGGTACGATCACTCCATGCCCTTTTTCTATGGCTAACGCAAGTAAATTTTGTTGTTCATCATCCAAGCCTAGCCTTGGGCTAGCAACCAATACATGCGATCGTCGCAACTCGGATATCGCTTGCCATGTATCTTTATCTTTTATAAAAAGACACTTATTTGCATATTTTTGCGCCTTTTCTTTTTCAAGCGTCATAAGGTAAGCCGCTACAAAATCATCTACATCATTTTCGCTCTCAGCAATAATAAAAAGCTTTTTGGCTTTGCCCAAAAAGATACTCTCAAGCGCACTACAAGCTTTATCACGAGAAGAGATAAAAAGCTCGGGCGGAAGAGCCAGCCCATTAAATTGCGACTGGATCAAGTTGTAATTTTTAAATTTAGATTGAGTTAAATTCCAGTGCTCAAGCGGCGTTATAATGCCACTTGAATTTGGCAAAATTCCTATTTTAGCAGCTATCCACCTACCAGTAGCTGGAAATTCTCTAAGCCAATCCGCTAGCTTTACTCCATCTATTATTATAATTCGCTTCCATCCTTTGCCTTGCTGCCTTTTGATCCAAGCCCTCTGTTTTGGCTCATCCCAACCATTTGCTTCGGCCGAACGCGGAGTAGCGAAGACAAAAGTGGAATTTGCTCGCTCTTCATCGCTTAACTCTTCGGTTCTTTTTTGAAAGTCGCTACTTGCCTTTTCTTGGGGATCTTTTCCAGTGCCTATTTCCCAATAGGATTTCCCTGAAGGAACAAATTCTAAAAATCCGGTCTTGCAATCTACAACGCCGTCCATACCGGGTTGATTTACGGCATCGCCGTAAGGTATGCGACATTCGCTTATATCGGATACAGATTGTTTGATAAGTAGATAAACAAGCTCCGGAATTATTCCCTGGCTTTCACGCGTATCTGCGTATTGTGCCAAATCGCTAGGAGTTACAATGCTTGTATATTTCATAATTCAAGTATCCTTTTTTAACGGCATTTTATATATTTTTAGCTTTATTTCACAAATTTAAAATATATAGGTAAAGCAAATGATTAGCGATTTAACAAAAATTACTTTCTAAAATTTTTAAATAAATTGTGCTTTAATATAGCATGGCAATTTTAAGACCTATTTGTAACTGTTTATCGTAAAGATGCGGGTAAATGTATATGTGAAATTTACAAAAGATCGTGTGTAGATCAAAAAATTAATACGACAAAAACACGGTTTTATTTTCTAAAATAATCAAAATTTAGCCTGAAAATCCAAGCTTTGCAAGGCTTTGACAAGAGAGCTGAAAACTAACCCATGAGCAAAACCTACACTAAATTTATGCTCAAGTAAGATAAACGTAATTTAGACAAAATTTAGCCGAATCTACGCCAAAGTGCGGCAAGGCGTGCCTGCCAAACTAAAGCGCAAATTCGGCAAATTTAACAAAATGCGGGTTACTCCTGCATCTCTATCCATTTTTGCGCGATTCTTACGGCATTGGTCGCTGCTCCCACGCGGATCTGGTCGGCGCTGCACCATAGATGTAGGACGTTTTTGCGGTAGTTGTCCGTGCGGATGCGTCCGACGTAGGTCTCGTTGGTATCGCTTGAGATGCTTGGCATCGGGTATTTTTTCGCGGCGGGCTCGTCCACGACTACGATGCTAGGCGCCTTGCGCAGGACTTCGCGTGCAGCTGCGGCATCCACGTCTCTATCAAAATGAATCGTGATAGCCTCTGAGTGGCTGCGAAGCACTGGCACGCGCACGCAGGTCGCGCTCACTTCCATATTTTTGTGGAGGATTTTTTGGGTCTCATTGACCATTTTCATCTCTTCTTTTGTATAGTCGTTGTCTAAAAATATGTCGATGTGCGGGATGACGTTAAAGGCTAGCTGGTGCGCGAAGACCTTCGGCTCGCACTCGTCGAGCTTAAACTCGAAAAACTTTTGTAGCTGCGTGACTAGCTCCTCCATGCCCTCTTTACCGGCGCCCGAAGCCGCCTGATAGGTCGAGACGTCCACGCGGTTGATGCCGTACGCATCGTCTAGCGGTTTTAAAATTTGCACCATTTGGATGGTCGAGCAGTTTGGGTTGGCGATGATGCCGCGAGTTTTCCACTGAGCGATGTCCTGCGGATTGCACTCAGGTACGACTAGAGGCACGTCAGCGTCCATCCTAAAGTGGCTGGTGTTGTCGATGACGACGGCGCCGCTGGCGGCTGCAAATTTGGCGTATTTTTCGGATACCGATCCGCCTGCGCTAAAAAACGCTATATCGATCTCATGCTCGTCAAAAACGGTCTCGGTGAGCTCCACGACTTTGTGATTTTTGCCTTTAAACTCTATCTGGGTGCCTGCGCTTTTCGCGCTTGCTAGCGGTAGTAGCTCGCCCACCGGGAAATCCACCTCCTCCATGACGCGGAAAAGTTCCTCTCCGACTGCGCCGGTCGCACCTACGACGGCAACGTTAAATTTTCTCATTTTTGGCTCCTTTTTATTTTTGGCTTTTTATTTTTCGGTTGGCAAAGCCGCCCTGCGACCAACCCCATCGGTTAGATCCCCGTACTCCTCGTAGCGTGGTCTCGTCGCAAGCGGATGAGATGCGAAAAGACTTGCTATATTTCACGGACTAAAATTGAGTTTTTCGGCTGGAAGCCACTTGCGACCGTTTTTTGTTAAATTTGCGTCCAAATTTTAAATTTGACCGGACCTTGCGGTCAAATTTAACTTCTTTTATATTCAAATTTACCGCTCAAATTTGACAAGTCGTACGCCGCATTTTCAGCGTCACCGTCTCGGCCGGCTAAATTTAAACTAAAATTTTGCTTATTTTACTCGCGTAAAGCTTAAATTTAAGCTATTTTCTGCTGCGCGCCTGTAAAAAAAGATCGCCCGGTTGTATTTCCTCGCCTTCGCTCAGTATCGCCGCTCGCTGCACGACGGAGATTAGCTCGCGGATATTGCCCGGGAAATCGTAGTTTTCAAGCTCCTTTACTGCCGCTTCGGAAAAGCTTTTTTTGCCGAGATTAAACTCCTCGCAGCTTTGTTTCAAAAAGCGCTCTGCGATAGGCAAGATCTCCTCTTTGCGCTCTCTTAGCGGCGGGATGGCGACGGGCACGGTGTTTAGACGGTAAAACAGATCCTCTCTAAATTGACCCTCGCTAATCATCGCGGGCAGGTTCGCATTCGTCGCGGATACGATGCGAACGTCGATTTTGACGCTCTTTGTGGCGCCAAGGCGCGTGATCTCGCGCTCCTGGATCGCTCGCAGGAGCTTTGGCTGCAAATTTAGCGGCATCTCGCCGATCTCGTCTAAAAACAGCGTGCCGCCGCTTGCTAGCTCGAACTGCCCCTTTTTCATCGCCGAGGCGTCGGTAAATGCGCCCTTTTCAAAGCCGAAAAGCTCGCTTTCTATCAAATTTTCGGGGATCGCGGCCATGTTTATCGCGATAAACGGACCGTCCTTGCGCGGCGAGTTTTTGTGGATAAATTTAGCAAATAGCTCCTTGCCTACGCCGCTTTCGCCCATTAACATCGCCGAGGCGTCCGTTTTTGCGACGCGAGAGGCTAAATTTAGCGCGTTGGCAAGAGCTGGCGAGCTAGCGACGAAATCGGTCGAATCAGCCTGCGAATTTGACCCGTTTTGCGTGGCTTTTAGGCTCGCAGCTGGTAGTTTACGGCGTAAAATTTCGACCTTTTTTATCGCCTCGTACAGCGTTTGCGCGTCAAATGGCTTCGTTAGGAAGTCTTTGACGCCCAGGCGCACGCTCTCGATGGCTTTGTTTAGCGTCGCGTTGCCGGTCATTATGATGACGTCAAATTTGCCATCCAGGCGCTTGATGAACTCCAGCCCGTCCATCTGCGGCATGTTGATGTCGGTGATGATGAGATCGACATCCTCGCCCATTTTTTTAAGCGCCTCGACCGCGCTTTTGTAGCTTTTGATTTTTAGATCGTCGTATTCGCCAAGCGCGATCTCTAGAGACTTGCGCATATTTATGTCGTCTTCTACTATTACGATGTTCATCTTTTACTCTTTGTTTTTAAATACGCTTATGATAGCCGAAGAGGGCTTAAATTTCACCGTAAAACGCACGGGAAACAGCGTGAGGTCGGTTGTGGAGTTCATGGTTTTGTTGCGTTGGACGAAGCGGTCTTCGACCTTAAATTTGTATGGCAAAAAGCACTCGAAAAGCTCGTTTTTATGTAAATTTAAAAACTCTAGCGAGCTTTGCGCAGGCTGCTTTGGGGCGTTTATTTCGCATAGATACTTATACTCTAGCTCGCTTAGAACCATTGCCTTTGAAAGCGCGATATCGTCGTAAACGACGGTGTGATTTTTAGTGGAGATTTTGGCCCAGAGGATAAACTCCTCCGAGCCGTAAAGAAGCGCCGCAGCGACAATCAGTAAGCAAAAATTTCTTGCCACTTGCTTTGGTCTATTTTCATTTCCATTCTGACGCGGTAGAGCCCGTCTTTAAAGTCGTGCTCGACGATGGAAGCGTTTTTGATAAGGCCTGCTACTTGAGCCGTGATGGTCGAGTCTCTAAGCATCGCGTCTCTAACCGTATCTTTGGAGTTTATCTTGACTCCGTATAGCTTCTCGGCTAGCTGTCTGTGCGCATCCGCGATGGCAGCGCGTTTAGCTAGGGCTAGCGACTGGGCGTGAGAGACGGTATTGGTCGGAGCGATACCCTCGCCTACGGCGCCAAATACCGCATCGGCCGGTTCGATATCGTATATCATCTTTTCTTGTTTCATCACGCTTCTGATGTCTTCTTTATCGACCTTTTGGATGACGATGTCTTGCTTTGCCGATGTTGCGTCGTCGGAGGCAAAAGGGTTGTTAAAAGAGCAACCGCTCGTCAAAAATACTACTGCGCCTAAAACCGCGAATGTAATTTTTTTCATTCTTGAACCTTTAAATTTAGTTGTTTTTTTGTTTGCAAATTTACCAGCAAATTGTATTCCAAAAACACTAAATTCATTCTAAATTTTCTAGCGTCTCTTCGCCGCTCTCATCCTCGCCATCATCAGCTTTAGGACACTTGGCGATACTGACTACGTCGTCGCCGTCCACGTTTACTACGATGACGCCGCTGGTGTTTCGGCCCGCTTTGCGGATACTTTGCATATCGACGCGTATCATCTTGCCGCTTGAGGTTAGAGCCATCAGATCTTGTTCGTCATCGACCATTACGACGCCGATTAGATCGCCGGTACGATTCGTTAGCTTCATGCAGATTACGCCCTTGCCGCCGCGATTCGTTAGGCGGTATTCGTCTGCGGTGGTGCGTTTGCCGATACCTTTTTGAGATATGCTTAGCACCTCTTGATCGTTGTTTTCGATGACGGCAGCGCCAACGACCTCGTCGCCGGCTTCTTTAAATTTAATACCCGTCACGCCGCGAGCCGTTCTGCCCATCTGGCGGACTTTGCTGAGTTTAAATTTGAGGCACATGCCCTTTTTGGTTACGATAAATAGCATTTTTTCGCTATCGTCGCTTCCTTCGGCTGCGTTTTCGTCGTTTTCTTCGCTATTTTCCTCATCGATCTGAGCTTCTATCGCCTCTATCTCGTTTATCTCGGTCTCTACGCCAAGCTCGTCGATTATATTTATCGGCTCTTCTTCGCCCTCGACGATGAGAGCCGTTACTAGCTCATCGTTCTCGTCCAGGTTAATAGCGCGAACGCCGATAGAGCGGATGTTTTTAAATTCGCTCAAATTCGTGCGTTTTACGATGCCGTTTTTAGTGAAAAACGCGAGCGATTTACTCTGGGCAAAATCAGTCGTCGGAATGATCGCCTTGATCTTTTCGTCAGGCTGTAGCTGGATGAGATTTACTACCGCTTTGCCTTTTGCCGTGCGGCTTCCTTCAGGGATCTTATAGACTTTGAGCCAGTAGAGTTGTCCGCGGTCGGTCACGAACATCAGCGTATCGTGAGTGTTGCTCGTAAAGAAACTCTCGATGAAGTCGTCGTCGTACGTAGTTACCGCGACCTTGCCTTTGCCGCCGCGTTTTTGCTTCTCGTACTGCTTGCTCGGCACGCGCTTGATGTAGCCTCGGTGCGTGATGGTTACGACCATATTTTCGTTAGGGATGAGGTCCTCGATGTCGATATCGTCGTAGTCATCCACGATCTCGGTGATGCGCGGCACTTTAAATTTATTTTTTATCTCAAGTAGCTCGTCTTTGATTAGTTTTTCTAGCAAGGCTTCGCTCTTTAAAATTTCATCAAGGCGCGCGATCTCGGCCATCAACTCGGCTAGCTCGGCTTCTAGTTTCTCGCGCTCAAGACCAGTTAGCTTGCTTAGTCTCATATCCAGGATGGCGTTTGCTTGTAGCTCGCTAAGGCCAAATTTTGCTACCAACCCTTCGCGAGCGCTCGGCGTGTCGGCGCTATTTTTGATGAGTTCGATTACCTCGTCGATATTATCTAGCGCGATCTTTAAGCCCTCTAAGATATGCGCTCTAGCTCTAGCTTTTTCTAGGTCAAATATTGTGCGGCGGATGATGACGGTTTTTCTGTGATTTAAAAATAGCTTCAAAAGCTCGATTAGGTTAAATACCTTCGGCTCTTTGTTGTTTATCGCAAGCATTATGACGCCAAACGTACTCTCCATCGTCGTGGATTTAAAGAGATTGTTTAGCACGATGTCGCTCATCGCGTCGCGTTTTAGCTCGATGACGACGCGGATGCCGTCCTTATCGGACTCGTCGCGCACTTCGCTGATGCCTTCGATCTGTTTTTCTTTGACTAGTTCGGCGATCTGCTCGATGAGGCGTGCCTTGTTCGTCTGATACGGCAGCTCGTCTACGACGATGACGTCTTTGTTCGGCTTTTTTTCGATGTGGGTTTTGGCGCGTAGTTTGACGCGGCCGCGTCCCGTGCGGTAGGCTTCGATGATGCCTTTTTTGCCAAATATTATCCCGCCCGTCGGGAAATCAGGACCTTTTATATACTGCATTACCTCTTCTAGCGTCGCGTTTTTATTTTCAAGCACTAGCAAAAGCCCGTCGATTAGCTCGTCAAGGCTGTGCGGCGGGATATTCGTCGCCATACCGACGGCGATACCGCTAGAGCCGTTTAACAGCAAATTTGGCACGCGGCTAGGTAGGACATCGGGCTCGGTCTCTCTGTCGTCGTAGTTTGGGATAAAATCAACCGTGTCTTTTTCGATATCGCGTAAGATTTCTTCGGTGAGATTGGTCATCCTAGCTTCGGTATAACGCATCGCCGCAGCGCCGTCGCCGTCGATGGAGCCGAAGTTTCCTTGACCGTCGACCGCCGGATAGCGCATGGAAAATTTCTGTGCCATACGCACGAGCGCGTCGTAAACGGCCGTGTCGCCGTGCGGGTGGTACTTACCGATGACGTCGCCCACGATACGCGCTGATTTCATGTACGGGCTGCGACTGCCGACTCCGAGGTTGTTCATTGCGTAGAGGATGCGTCTATGAACGGGCTTTAGGCCGTCTCTAGCGTCAGGCAGGGCGCGACCGACGATGACGCTCATCGAGTAGTCGAGGTAGCTCGTTTTTATCGATTCTTCGATATCGACGGCTTGGATGTCTTGATTGTTTTCAAATATATTTTCCATATTTTTCCTTAAAATTTACTTGCCGATTTTAGCTTAAATTTGATAAAAACTTGCTAAATAGATATGTTTTATGGCGGCTTGATGGGGTTAAATTTGACCGAAATTTGGGGATGTTTGAGAATTTTACTTCGCTAGCTTTAAAATGCTAAATTTGAGTCCGCATTTTACCTTGATTGACCCAAATTTTAATACCTCGCATCGGCAAGCGTCAGCGCAAAAAGTACCTCGCAGCCGGCTTTTTGCAGCGTCCGTCTAGCTTCGTCTATCGTCGTGCCCGTCGTTACGATATCGTCTATCAAGATAACTGGAAATTTGGGCATTTTTAAAAGTCTAAAATTTCGTGGATTTTTTAGACGAAAGGCGAGGTCTTTGCCGTGATAGCTGACGTTTGAGCCAGCGTGCAAGCAAGCATAAAGCGGACGGATTTCCGCACTTTTTAACGCACGAGCTAGGATCGCCGTATGCGAGTAGCCGCTAGTCGTTTTGTCGTCGATCGGTACGGCATTTACGGGATAGCCGAAGCTAAATTTGCGCGCAAAAATCTTAAAACTCAAATTTGCAAGCGCACCATAGACGAAAGAGCCGTGAAATAGGTGCTTTGAGTGGAGTAAATTTTTAATTTCGGAGTAGTCAAAAAAGCTGTAAATTTTAAAATCTCCGTCCAAAACGCGCGTCCTTGCGGGCGAGGAGCGCAGGTGATCTTTGCAAATTTTGCAGATCACGGCTAGGCTAAAATGCCCGCAGTTAGCGCATCTCATCAGCTTTTTAGGATCTGGATCGCCGCGCGTTTTACGATGTCTTGGAGTAGCTCATAAAAGAAGCTCTTAAACGCACCGCTCGTGTGAATCGGAGCAAATTTGGTCTGCTCCTGCGAGACGTTTTTGGTGATGGTTTGATCGCCTCTATGTACCGTTATAGTGAGCTTTGCTGAGCCTTTTAGGTTGTCGGTGGAGTAGCCGCTTAGATTTGCTTTAAGCTCGACGATCCTCACGTCCACGACGATATCGCCAAAGTCGCTCAAATTTGCTCCTAGGCGCTTAAGCTCGGTGCTAAGGCCGTCTTGTAGCCAGCTCTCGATGCTGTTTTGTAGCGTGACGTACTCTTTGACGTTGCCGTTGCTGCCGGTGATCGTGGCGACGATGCTTTTGTTTGCGCGAGCGTCCTCGATGCTATTTATACGGATATTTTTTTGGTAACCCATCTGGTTTGAGGTTGATTGATACGGGGTCAAATTTAACACCGAGCTGCGCTGCGAACATCCGCTCATGACTGCGGCAAAAAGCGCGGCGGCAAGGGCGTAAAAAGCTAATTTTTTCATATTTTTCCTTTATAGTTTTGATATCTCTTCGGCGGCTTTGTTGGCGGCTTGTTTAACGAGAAGGTAGACATAGAGGTTAAAATCCTCCGTGTCCTCGGCCTCGAGCTTGCGTACGTCTTGTCTGGTGGAGATATTTAGCACGCGGGTTTTGTTTATGTTTTTGACGCCTAGCTTGCCTTTCATCGCCGCGCTTAGATACTGCGACGGCTCGCTATACGACGCTGCGTAGTCGGTAAACGCAAAATCCACGCGGTAGATGTAAGGCGAGGTTTGGCTATCTACGACCATGATTCCGCGGTTTAGCAGCTCGTCTTGTAAGAAAAGATGAAAAAGCCTCTCAAGGCGCTCTTTTGGATAGAGCATTTTCGCGCCGCTTTTGGAGATAAATTTTATGCCGCTATCCGCTGCTCTTTCGTCGGCTATTTTATGGATATAGACTTTTTTGATAGCTGCGTTCGTGTCGATCCTGCTTTGGGTGATGCAGCATTTTATCGCGACGTCGCTGGTGTAGTCCGTGCCGTTTATCTTGATATCCTGGCCGCCGCTAGCGCATGAGGAGCAGTCTGCTTTGATGCGCATCACCTCTTTGTAGCCTTTTGCGTTGCCTTCGCTAGTTTGAGCGACCTCTGGCGAGCTCTCGAACAGCCCGAAACATCCCGTAAAAAGGAACACCGCAAATAAAAGTATAAAATTTTTCATAAAAAATCCTTTCGTAAATTTTACATCGCGCAAGCAAAATTTATACCTAGATTATAGAAATTCTCTAAAATATGTTTTCCCCCATTCTGCAAATTCCTTATTTTCTTTTTCTATGAGTTGTTTATTAAAATGAATGAGGTTGTCACTATTTGCAAATGAAGTATTGTAGCTTATTTTTGATTTTTTATAATATTCTTGCTTTTTAATTAAACTAAAATCTTGACATCCTCTATTTAGGCTACTTTCAAGAACTAGTAGATTACCGAAAGTATTTTTTATAGTATTGAAGTCATCCTCATTCAAAAATTTATAATTCTCTAAACTACCATTTTCTAATGCATTTGTCGGAATAATATGTTCTATATCAATGTTTATAGTTTTTTTATCTTTTTCTATTAAATTTAAGTAATCATCGATTCTCATATCCTTGCACCTATATGTGAAAAACATAAATTTGAAATTTTTACCCCAATCGTAGTTGTCTTCGGCTAATTCATTTATAGCTTCTTTGATCGTATTATAACCGCCTTTTGCAGCATTTTTGCAAGAAGTTACAAGATTTTCTATAAAGCTTTGTTTATTATTTGTATATTTGTATAACCCATAAGCTTTCGCGTCATTTGTGGAACCAAAAGAGTAAAGTAAAATTTCAGCCTTTGAAATCATTTCTATAATCTCGTCATCAAGTAAACCATTTATCTTAAGTCTTATTATTGTTGGGTAAAAAAAAGGGTTTATATTTAAAATATATAACATCTTAAATATATTGATATTTTTTTTAGTATCGTCAAGCAACTCTAAAAAACATTTAGTGAAATTTAGAAGATCATTGGTGTATATGTCAAGCCATTTTTCTAATTTTTTGTTATCGTTTTTTATTTTGTCTTTTAATACAGATTTTAGTTCATTATAAGTACTTTCTGGACTATTTTTATAGTGTGATAAAGATTCAAATTCTATATTACTTTTTATATGAAAGTTAAAAATTCTATTTTCGGCCTCATTCCTAAAATCGATACCTCCTATCGTAGATACAGCATCATGTTTTTTTATTTCAGTAATAATTCTAAATATTTTACCAAATCTCTCATTTATAATATTATCCAAGTAGCCTTCGCAATATTTATTTGAATACAAAATCAATAGAGCTTTTAATTTATCTAAAAGTAGTAATGGGACTCCTCTATCATTTACTGTTTGGAACATTCGTATCGCTCTACCTGCATTTTTCTCTTCTAATAGCATTATGATCATACTATTTAATATAGTCCATAGCTCATTAGCTTGTTCTTGGGTTAAGTCTTTTACGTGATTAAAAATTGATTTAAAGCAGTCGTATAAATTTCGATGACCCTGTGTTTTTATTTCATCTTCTAATTTTGTATTTATATAATTGTGTTTTGCCTGCTCTAAAATTTTATTGAAAAAATCTTTATTGCTATCTATAACTTCTAAATTCAGATTGCCACTTATATCATAAAAATGATTCAGATTAAAAGATGGGTTGCTTGTTCTTTGGTTCAATGCATATTTGAGCATAAAAATTGTTGTGAGTCTTTGTTGTCCATCTATAAGATCTAGTTTGTCTGCATTATTGGAAACTACTATCGCGCCTAAAAAATGACCCATTTCATCTATTCCGGCCTCTTTTGCTTCCAGTAAATCATCCCATAGGTCTTCAATATTTTTTTCACCCCAAGCATAGTCTCTTTGGTAATTTGGTATGCTAAATTTATATCCTACTAGTTCGCCTATTTTCTTATTGCTGCTCATATTTTATCCTTAACCTAAAATTTTAATCTATTTTCAAAACGCTTAAAAACGCTTCTTGCGGCAAATTTACCTTGCCGATAGCTTTCATGCGCTTTTTACCCTCTTTTTGCTTTTCGAGCAGCTTGCGCTTACGCGTGATATCACCGCCGTAGCACTTGGCGGTTACGTTTTTGCCCATTGATTTTACGGTTTCGCGCGCGATGATTTTATTGCCGATGCTGGCTTGAATAGCCACCTCAAAGAGTTGGCGCGGCACGATCTCTTTCATCGCTTTGACAAAGTCGCGTCCTTTGGACTGGGCTTTACTTTCGGGCACGATGATGGAGAGCGCGTCCACGGTCTCGCCCGCGACCTTGATATCAAGCTTCACCAGGTCGCCCACGCGGTAGTCGCTAGGCTCGTAGTCGAAGCTCGCGTAGCCTTTGGTGCTCGATTTTAGCTTGTCGTAAAAGTCCATCACGATCTCGTTCATCGGGATGTCGTACTCGAGCAGCACGCGCTCGGGCGTGATGTAGTCCATCTTGGTCTGCACGGCGCGGCGGTTGTTTAGCAGCGTGATGATGTTGCCCAAAAACTCGCTTGGAGTGATGATGGTGGACTTGACGTATGGCTCCTTGACGTGTTCGATTTTATTGACCGGCGGGAGCTGGCTAGGGTTTTGGATGCGTAAAATTTGACCGTCGGTTTGCACGACTTCGTAGGTCACGGTCGGAGCCGTGGCGATGAGGTCGAGGTCAAATTCGCGCTCCAAGCGCTCCTTGATAACCTCCATATGCAGCAGTCCCAAAAAGCCGACGCGAAAGCCAAAACCAAGTGCCACCGAGGTCTCTGGCTCGTAGCTGATCGAGCTGTCGTTTAGCTTTAGTTTATCCAGAGCGTCGCGCAGGTCCTCAAATTTATCCGTTTCGATCGGATAAAGTCCCGCAAATACGAACGGTTTAGCCCGCTCAAAGCCTCCGACGGGCTCTTTTACGGGATTACGAGCCAGTGTGATCGTGTCGCCCACCTGCACGTCGCTCACGTTTTTTAGCCCCAGCACCACGATACCGACCTCGCCCGCGCCCAAATTTGCCGTTTTTATCGGGGCGATGGGGTTTGGATACATGAGGTCTAGCACGATGTGTTTTTTGCCCGTGCCCATGACTAGGATCTCGTCGTTTTTCTTTAGCTCGCCGTCATAGACGCGCACGAGCGCCAGCGCGCCTAGGTAGTTGTCAAACCAGCTGTCGTAGATGAGCGTTTTTAGCGGCTTTTCCGCCTCGCCACCCGGAGCCGGGATACGCGTGATGATGGCTTCTAGCAGCTCTTTGATGCCGATGCCGCTTTTTGCGCTGACCTCGATCGCGCCGCTACAGTCAAGCCCTATGACGTGCTCGATCTCGTCTTTGACGCGGGCTGGATCGGCTGCGGGAAGGTCGATTTTGTTTATGACGGGGATGATTTCGAGGTTGTTTTCAAGTGCTATATAGACGTTTGCGATGGTCTGTGCCTCTACGCCCTGGCTAGCGTCTACGACGAGTAGCGCGCCCTCGCAGCTAGCTAGGCTACGACTCACCTCGTAGCTAAAGTCCACGTGGCCCGGAGTGTCGATCAAATTTAGGACGAAATTTTCACCGCCGAGCGCGTAGTTTAGGCGTACGGACTGAGCCTTGATCGTGATGCCGCGCTCTTTTTCGATGTCCATCGTGTCCATGATCTGCGAGCTCATCTCGCGGTCGCTGACGGCACCGCACTCCTGGATGAGGCGGTCTGCGAGCGTGGATTTGCCGTGGTCGATGTGAGCGATGATGCTAAAATTTCTGATGTTTTTCATGAAATCCCTAGTTAAATTTTGGGCGATTGTATAAAAATTTTTGTTAAAGTAGAGTAAATTTAGCTTTAGTTAAACGGGTGGCGGCTTGCGGCGGGGGGATTTGGGGTAAATTTGGCGCGGGTTTTGCCCGTAAAATTTAACGTAAATTTCGAAATTTTTCACGTGCGCCGCAGATAACGACGCAAAGCGAATATAAAAAACAGATATATGCCGTAAGCGGGACAAAAGCGAGAAATCCCGAGGCGTAAACTAGAGCGATTAGGGCGTATGTCGCGTTTGCGAGTGCGGGTATATGATATGTCCAAAGCTCAGGCTTTTCAAAAGGGGTATCGACGGCGTTGAAATACAAAGCCAAATTTAGCGCTAGCAGTAACAAAAATATATAATTCTTTTTCATAAAAGGAAAAGCGGCGCAAACCAAGGCTACCGCGAAATTTAGCGCGATAAGAAAGCCTATATAATTACCGTCCCCGAGGGCGCAATGTAGGGCAAAAATCACGACTAGTATATGTTTTTTCACCTAAATTAGCCCCTTTTATAAAAATGAGTCGATTTAAATTTTAGCAAAAATTTATTCGTTTTGGGCTACTGATTTGATTTGATATGCTAGATCGCAAAATTTCGCTCCAAATTTGCGCTCAAATTTTAATGACTATGCTCCAAATGCCCGCCTGCGTCGTTTGATCTTACTTCGCAGATGAGCTCGTCAGTGCATTCGTTGTCGCTGCTCTCACACTGCAGCGTCGTGTGCGTGATGCCTAGGTGCTCCATTTCGTGCGATATTTCGCGCAATATCCGCTCCGCTTCGCGCACGCTTAGCTCGCCGCTAACTACGATGTGAGCCGTGAGCGCGTTTGCGCCGCTAGTGATACTCCAGACATGCAGGTCGTGCACCGAGAGCACGCCGTCCACACCCCTGATCTGCGCGACGAGCGCGTCCAGGCACACGCCCTTTGGCGAGCCCTCCATCAGGATGTTTAGGCTCTCTTT
>CAUPZP010000023.1:0-26499 GCA_963516105.1 uncultured Campylobacter sp. | reverse complement strand
TAGTGTAGTTGGCTGAGTATCCAACTTGGGTGTGTTAAGCTAGGTTTTATGCTTTAATTTAGAAATTAACTAGTAAATTTGGGTAGCTATGCTGGTTTGCGTGGTTGGATTGCATTGGGTTGATCTAAAAGAAAAGTGTGTTTATCTAGTGCCTAAGAGTGATGCTATTAAATTTTACATGAGGATGATATAGGTGGTTGTGTGTGCTGTGGATTTGCGTGGGATTGATTTGTGCAAGTTGAAGCTGTATGGCTACTGTTAATGCGTTATATTTTAAGGGTGTCAGGTAAAGATCACGGCGTGAAAAAGTAGTTTGTGATAGGATGAGCTGAATCCAAAGAGGAAGGTTGCCTAACGAATAGAAGTTCTAAAGTTGGCCATAGTGCAATGGAAGTCTTTTGTGGTGTATGATATTTTTTGAAGGTAAATCATAACATAAAGCAAAAGTCATTTTAGTCAGTAGATAACATCGCTTTATGATAAAGTAATTTATGCAAAAATCTCGCAATTAATGTGCTATATTTTATTTGCATACGATAAAAGGGTGACAGATTAAAACTAAAGTAAGGAAAAATTCAAGCCAAGTACCTTAAAATGTACTCAAGCTATAATTAAACTTGGCCCAACAGAACTTAATGCAAACATAAGGAGCATTAAGTTACGATGAGTTCGATGAAAATAAATATATAGTCCGTTCCCGAATTTCGGAAAAGAAATTTAGAGAAATTCTATGGCATTTCTCAGCCGATATAGAAGCCGTAAAAATAGCTGAATTTACTAATATCTCAGAAAAAACAATCAACCTTGCGCTTGCACTCTCTTTGAGAAAATAACTAAAAATATCAGAATTTTAATGACTAAAGAGTGTGAGAAGATATCTAAGTTTTCAGGCGAGATAGAAATAGACGAAAGCTACTTTGGATCTAAACGAGTAAGAGGTCTTGTGCTCGCACTCTCTTTGAGAAAAGAGGTAGAGGCGCAGCAAACAAAACACCGGTATTTCTATTTCCGCTACGCTCATAGCTGTAAACAGACGGAATGCTTAAAAGAGACGGTAGGGTTTATACTCAAATAGTTAAAAATTGCTCTGCAAATGAACTAATACCCATACTATCAGAATTTAGCGATCTGGACGAGAGCGTTATTTACTCTGATTGTTGGAAGGCCTATGACGGTTTGGTAGATTACGGAGCTAAAGCTCATTATAGAGTAAAGCATTCAAAGAATGAGTTTTAGCTACGCTGCGCTTGCTACTTTGCAAGACGCAAACAGTAAAAACCACATAAACGGCATTGAGAATTTCTGGGGATATGCTAAACACAGATTATCTAAATTTAAAGGGATAAAGAAAGAGAATTTCTTGCTTCATTTAAAGGAATGCGAATTTAGATATAATAATAGTAAAGATACAAAAACTTTCTATCATATTTTACTAAAGATGATAAGAGGTCTTATAAGTAGCAGGACAAAGTCGCAGCTAAAAATCCGCTTAAGTTCCGTTGAGCCTAAAACTTTATTCAAGTATTTTTAGGGGAAAATGGTGGGATTAAAATGTGTTTTGCTCAAGCTACGTTTTTTGTGGCCCTTAGTTACACTAATATTAAGCTTCTTTAGATTTTCATTTAGAAGTTGATTTGCTTGAATACACTTGCAACACTGGTTTATATTAATAATATTTTTTAATAATCTTATAATTATTTTTTGGTAGAATGTGAAATAATTTTTTAAAAAGGAAAAACTATGAACAAATTTATGTTATCAATGTTGGCATGCGCTTCGATGGTATTTGCCACTATAAATTTAAATACCGCTACAAAAGAGGAGCTTATGAGCTTAAACGGCATTGGTGCAGCAAAGGCTGATGCTATTATTGAATACAGAAAAACAAACAAATTTGAAAGCATAGAGGATATTAAAAACGTAAACGGTATCGGCGATAAGACTTTTGAAAATTTAAAAGGCGACATATCTACGAGCGGCACGAGCGTAATGCCTACAAGCGATAAAGTATCCAAAAAGGCAAAAGAAGTCAATGATGTGACCGACAAAGTAAAACAGGGCAAAAAAGAAGTCGCTAAAAAAACAAAAGATGTAGAAGACAAAATAGTTGCGCCTGTAAAAGATGTGGATAAATCTAAAACTGACATAGAGGGGAAGGCTTCTAAAAGCATCAAAAGTAAAGTAAAATCTGGCGAAGATAAAATAGAAAAAGATATTGATGAGGCTAAGACTAAGACAAAAGTTTCAAAGAAGAAGGTTGAAGAAAGCAGAGTTAAGGAAGTCGAAGCTAAAAAGCCTACAAAGAAAAAATCAGAATAACATTATATTATTTTCGGCTCAAATTTGGGCCTATAAATTAAACTGCGTAAATCTGTTTTTGACAAATTATCAGAAAGGATTTACGCGAAAATATCTCCTGCTGATTCTATAACCTTGCAATTAACCAAATCGACTAAAGCTGCGCTATCTATACTGAGGCAAATGCAAAATTTAAGTTCTACATTAGATATAATTCAAGATATTAATAGCTAATTGCTATTGGCAAATGCTATTTAGCAATAATGAATAAAATTTTACAAGCGCTATTTACCTGTTGATAGCCGCAAAGGTTATATATTAAAATACCAATGTGGCGTCATGACTGGCAATGCAAACCAACGCTTTGCAAGCGGGTTTATGTGTTTAATCAAAATATCTAAATTTTCAAAACATCGCCATCAAATTTAGATTTCCACTTTTTTAACTAAAATTTTGCCGGGTAAATTTATAAACAAGAAATCATCAAATTTTATTAATAACATATCTTGGGCGCCAAATTTTGCGCCAAGCATTGTTTTTAAAGGTTAAAAAGATATAATCTGTGCATTATTCTAAAACAAACAAAAATTAATAAGGCGACCAAAGGGTGGAATTTAAAAAAGTTTTAAATTTTTTATCTATTTTTATGGCGGCGTTTGTGCTGTATGGATGTGCGGCAAAGGCTAAATTTGACGTTCCGCAGATCATAAATTTTGATAAACGCGAGTTTGAAGTGATTTCGCAAAGCGGCTCAAATTTACTCTATATTTCGCACGAAAAAGAGGATTTTTATTTTACGATGATAAACTCCATGGGCACTCCGCTAGCTAGGAGGGTTTTGAGACCAAGCGGCGAATTTGAGGCTGTCGGTTTTTTACCGCCAAATAGCGCGTATAATGAGCTTTTTGTAAAGATTCTAGGCACCATAAAATCAAATCAAAAAGAGGCCGTCATAGTAGTAAATAACGAAAATTTTAAGGTAAGAGCTCTTGATATACGTTAGCAAGCCAGCCATCATCAGCGCAGCCGGAGCCGACGCGGAGGAAAATTTTGCAAATTTATGTGGCGAAAAGAGATTTTTGAGCGTTTGCGAAGGCTTTAGGGCTGATAAAAGCTTTATCCTCGGCAAAGTCGGCGTGCAGCTGGCTAAATTTAGCCAAAGCACGCCAAAACACTTGCAAACGCGCACGAACGCTCTAGTTTTAAGCGCGCTTTTGCAGATAGATAAATACGTGCGAGATGCTATTAAAAAGTACGGCAAAAACCGAGTCGGCGTAGTGGTAGGTACGACTACTAGCGGCGTAGAGGAAAACTACGAAACGTTTAAGGATTTCGCAGCGACCGGTTTTTTTGACGCTTCCAAATTTGGCATAAACCGAAATTCTCTAGCCAATCCGTCCGAATTTATCGCTGATTTTTACGGGCTTAGTTCCGTGGCTTTTTCCGTCTCGACAGCCTGTACCTCGGGAGTCAAGGCAATAATAACGGCAAAAAGGCTGCTGGAGTCGGGCATCTGTGACGCCGTGATCTGCGGCGGCGTGGACAGCTTAAACACGCTCACGATCAACGGCTTTGATAGCCTGGGTATCCTAAGCGCGCGCGAGACCAATCCGTTTTCTAAAAATCGCGACGGCATAAATATCGGCGAAGGCGCGGCCTTTTTCGTGGCAAGCAGGGATGAAATTTCAAACGTAGTTATCGCAGGCGAGCACTCAAACTGCGACGCGTTTCATATGACGCAGCCTGATTTTAGCGCTCAGATGCAAACAAAGTGCGTACAAAAGGCGCTGCAGGCGGCAAATTTAAGCGGCGTGGATTATATAAATTTGCACGGCACGGGCACGCAGGCAAACGATAAGATCGAGGCAAAGATCGTGCATTCGCTCATGCCGAGCGTTTTTGCTAGCTCCGTTAAGCCCCTGATCGGCCACACGTTAGGAGCCGCAGGAGCCATCGAGAGTGCGCTTTGCGCCATGCTTTGCGCTAGAGGCGAAACTGCACTGCCGCCGCACGTTTACGACGGCGTTTACGATGATGAAATAGAGGGGGTAAATTTGGTAAAATTTGGCCAAAGAGCGGTCGTAAATTCGGCAATGTCGCTGTCTTTTGCATTTGGCGGAGATAACGCTGCGATCGTGTTTGGGAGGGCGAAATGAGCCTAGGAGATTATCTCCCGCACGGTACGGCGATCGTTTTTATCGACGAGGTGCTTAAATTTGAAGAGGGCCGCATAAAAACCAAAAGCGTGATAAAAGAGGATAATAAATTTCTCGCGGAGGACAAATTTGCCATGCACAAAACCGTCGAGATGATGGCACAGTCGCTGGGTATCTACGACTCAAAGATGCGCGAACTAAAAGGTATGAAATTTGGCCTGGGTTTTTTGCTAGGCAGTAGAAAATTTGAGATATTTAAGCCGTTTTTAATGGCAGGAGACGAAGTCGTCATCGATGCCGCCTGCTCAATACAAGACGCGAGCGGTTTTGGCGTTTACGACTGCGAGCTTTACGTAAACGGTGAGCTTGGAGCGCGCGCGACGCTAAACGTGTTAAGTCCGGACGATGAATACTTAAAAAGGATACTGGATGAGTAAAAGAGTGCTGATAACAGGCTCAAGTCGCGGCATCGGCGAAGCGGTAGCTAGGCGGCTGGCGGCAGCGGGATACGAGGTCGTGCTGCACGGCAAAAGCGAGAGCGAGCGGCTATTAAATTTACAAAACGAGTTAAATTTGAGCGCTTTAAAATTTGACGTCGCAGATACGCAGGCGGCACGGGCGGCGATCGAGGCCGATATAGAGGCAAACGGAGCTTATTACGCAGTCGTGCTAAACGCCGGAATCACGCGCGATAATACTTTCGTCGGCATCGAAGACGAGGATTGGTTTGGCGTCATAGATACGAATTTAAACAGCTTTTATAACGTCCTAAAGCCCGCTTTAATGCCTATGATCCGCGCCAAAAAGCCCGCTCGCATCGTCGTCATGAGCTCGGCCTCAGGCGTCATCGGCAACCGCGGCCAGAGCAACTACGCAGCAAGCAAGGCTGGCCTCATCGGCGCGGCAAAGTCCCTCGCCGTCGAGCTTGCCTCGCGAAATATCACCGTAAACTGCATCGCGCCCGGACTCATCGAGACCGATATGACGGACGGCGGCTTGCCGATCGAGGAGATATTAAAGGCGATCCCTGCTAAAAGAGCGGGCAGGGCAGACGAGGTCGCGCCTTTAGTGGAGTTTTTGCTAAGCGAGGGTGCAGCCTACATAACGAGGCAGGTTATCGGCGTAAACGGAGGGCTTTGCTGATGCGAGTTTTTATAACGGGTATGGGCATGGTGAGCGCCTTTGGCAAGAGCTGGGAGGAGATAAGGGCTAAATTTGAGCTCGGCCGAAACGCCGTGAGATACATGCCTCAGTGGGATAGATACGCCGATCTAAACACCCGCCTAGCTGCACCCATAGAGGGCTACGAGTGCCCTAGCTCGTGGGACCGTAAGCAGCTAAGAAGCCTGGGTACCGTTTCGATGTATAGCGTTGAGGCGGCGGGGCTGGCGCTAAGAGACGCGGGGCTCATGCGTGGTGAAAATTTAGACGCCGCGAGCCTCGATCCTAGCGTGCAAGATGGCAGACTAGGCGTCGCATGCGGTTCGTCTACGGGCAGCACCGAGTCGATACTAGCGATGGCAAAGCTGCTAGAGCGCGGCGAAAACGAGTGCAACGCCAACACCTACATCAAGATGATGCCCCACACCACGGCGGCAAATATCGCACTTTTTTACTCGCTAAAAGGGCGCATCATCCCAACATCCTCGGCATGTACGAGCGGATCGCATGCGATCGGATACGCTTACGAAAGCATCAAAAGCGGCAAGATCGACATGATGCTAGCAGGTGGCGCAGAGGAGCTGTGTCCGAGCGAGGCGTACGTGTTTGATATGCTCTACGCCACTAGCGTGAAAAACGGCTCGCCTGAAATTTCGCCGACTCCGTTTGACGAGGAGCGCGACGGATTGGTGCTTGGCGAGGGTGCTGGGATACTTTTGCTAGAGAGCGAAGAGAGCGCCGTAAAGCGCGGGGCTAAAATTTACGCCGAGGTCGTGGGCTTTGGCTCAAACTGCGACGGCTCACACGTAACGCGCCCGCAAAGTGCGACGATGAAAGGCGCGATGGCTCTAGCTTTAAAAGGCGCAAATTTAACGCCGGGAAAGATCGGCTACGTAAACGCACACGCCACGGCTACCAAGCAGGGCGATATCGCCGAAAGTATCGCTACAAACGAGCTTTTCGGCGACAAGATCGCTATCAGCTCGCTAAAAAGCTACCTCGGCCATACGCTAGGAGCTTGCGGCGGTTTGGAGGCGATATTTAGCGTGATGATGATGCGCGAGAAAAGATTTTTCCCGACGATAAATTTGACCCGCGTCGATCCTAGTTGCGCGCCGCTTTTTTACCTGACCGAGCAAACCGCGATAGATACGGACTTTGTTATGAGCAACAACTTTGCCTTTGGCGGAGTAAATACATCGCTGATATTTAAAAGAATTTAAAATTTGAAGGTAAAATATGAAACGAATTTTAGCCGTTTTGCTTTTGATTTGCTCTTTTACGGCGGCAAAGGATGAGTTTTACGAGCACGATATCGCAAGTGCGCTGGAGTCTAAATTTGCAAAGAAATATTTGCTAAAAGATATAAGCTTGCAGTTTTCTAAGCAGACGGACGAGGAGCTAGAGCCGGTAAAATCGCAAAGGCGTAGCAACAAATACCGTGCGGTAGAGGAAAATAGTTTCGGCGATGCGGTAAAAGACCCGCGCGAGGATAACTATAAGGAGTCTTGCGAATACGTTTTTGTTAAGGTTTTGGTCGATCTGCAAACGGCGGCGAAAAACGTGGGCAAAAGCAGCGTCGTGAACATACGAGGAAATTTTAAAGACAAGCTGCTAGACAGCAAGGATAAATTTCAATGCGTAGTCGGAAATATGGCGACTGCGGTGGCGTTGAAAGCAAATTTGAAATAAGGAGAAAAAATGAAAAAATTATTAGTTTTAGCGGGCGTTTGCGCCTTGGCTTTAAATTTGAGCGCACGCGACGACGTGCAGCACTTTTCGATCGAGGAGGCGTTAAACTCGCCAAAGGCTAAAGAGGTGCTAAATCCAAACATCAAGCTAAGCTTCGGCTCGGGTACGAAAGGCGGCATCATCAAAAGCGGCCTAATGGCGAACAAAAAAACCAACGCCTTCAATAAAAGCGACAAAGAGGCGTGCGAGTGGGCGTTTTTATCGGCGGTAAAGACCTTCCAAGAGCGCGCGGTGCAAGAAGGCGGTACTAGAGTGGTAAATTTAACCGGCTACTACAAAAAACAGCCTTTTGACTCCAAAACGCAGTTTCAGTGCGGCGCGGGCGCTTTGATGGCGGGCGTAACGCTAAAAGGCGATATCGCGAAATAACGGCGAGAGGGGGCGAATGAGGCTAAATTTTAAACTCGATTTTTTTGACGCAGTTGTTTTTAACGGCGCGCAGGACGCGAAGCTGGCGGCATACGAGAGAGAGCTTGACGTCTCGCACGTGCCCCCGCTTGAGCGCCGCAGGCTTAGCCGCGCGGCAAAGTGCGCCTTTGATCTAACCAAAAACATCGCGCCGCTTGATATGCCTATCGTTTTTAGTTCATACGAAGGCGAGATAAATCGCTGTTTTGAGCTGCAAAACACGCTAGCTCACGGCGAGCTCATCTCGCCGACCTCGTTTTCGCTCTCGGTTCACAACGCACTTTCCTCGCTTTTAGCGATAAATTTTAAAAATCACAGCGAAATCTCCGCCGTTTCGGCATACGCGCCGCTAGAGTACGCTTTGGTGCAGGCGCATCTGATGCTAAAAAGCGGAGCCAAAAACGCTCTGGTTTTAGCCTATCACGAGAGTATTTCGCAGGAGTATTTTGACGAGTCTGCGCCCTCTTGTATGGTTTGTTTGCTAGTTAGCGAGGGCGAAAATTTGAGCCTATCGCAAAGCGAATCGGACGGCAAGACGGATGAAAATTTGCTCGTTAAATTCCTGCAAAATTTTGATCCGAATCAAAAATGCTCCTGGCAAAGCGCGGATAAAAACTCCGCTTGGCGGTGGGATTATGAGCCCTCGTCACGGGTTTAAAATTTTTATCGTAGGGGCGAATTTCGCGCTATTTGGACTCATTTGCGCGCTTGGAAATTTGATCTTTATCCCGGTCGCGCTTCTTGGGCTTTATAAATTTAAATTTATCCGCGATTTTTGCCGCGATCTGGTGCGTTTGGCTTGGAGATTTTTTATATTTTCTACGCAAATTTCCGGCTATCAGCGCACTAAATTTAACCTTCCTTCAGAGCTTGGCGCCGCCTCGCAGATAATCATCGCAAACCACCCGTCGCTTTTAGACGTCGTTTTTTTACTAGCTTTTATCCGCCGCGCAAACTGCGTGGTAAAGGCAAGCCTTGCTAAAAATGTATTCTTAGCTCCAGCGATAAAATCCTGCGGCTATATCCTAAACACGGCAAACGAGGAGCTTTTGCAAAAAAGCGCGGATGCTCTAAAAAGCGGCGAGAGCTTGATAATATTTCCAGAAGGCACGCGCACTGCAGGCGAGATCGTCTTTCACAAAGCAGCCGCCTATATCGCGGTAAATGCGGCAAAACAGCTAGTCGCCGTCGCCATCAAAATGGATCCGCCCAGCCTCAAAAAGCACGAGCCTTGGTACAAAACCCCGAGCGTTATGATAAAATACGAGTTCAAAGAGCTTTTTAGGCTAAATTTGGACGGGTTTTGCGCGCATAGGCCAAATCCTATCAGGGCTAGAGAGCTGCACGCTTTTATCAGCGAAAATTATACAAAGGAGTTTAAACAATGAACGAACTAATAGAGGAGATAAAAGAGCTCATCATAAAGAGCTTAAATTTAGAGGATATGAAACCAAGCAATATCGACGAAAACGCGCCGCTTTTTAACGAAGGGCTAGGGCTTGATAGCGTCGATGCGCTTGAGCTTGGCCTTGCGGTGCAAAAAAGCTACGGCCTAGTTTTGGACTCTAAAACCGCAAATTTAAAAGAGATTTTTTACAGCGTAAAAAGCCTCGCGCAATATATCTTTGAAAACAGGAAATAACGATGAAACAGGAAGAAATTTTTGAGATTTTAAAGTCCGCGCTCGTGCAGCTTTTTGAGATCGACGAAGCCAAAATCACGCCGCAAACGCGCATTTACGAGGATCTTCAGATAGATAGCATCGACGCGATCGATCTTATCGATCATATCAAGCGCAAAACGGGCCACCGATTGATGCCTGAAGACTTTAAAAACGTAAAAACGCTCGAAGACATCGTAAACGCGGTGGCTAAAAAATTTGACGAGCAAGCTTAAAATCGCCCTAAGCGTAGTTAGCGTCATCTACCCGTTCGCGCTTTTTTTCGCGGGCGATTTTGCCTTTTGGGTCGTTTGGGTGCTGGCTGTGCTGTGGATAGCGCGCGCGGCGTACACAAGCGGTTTTGAGAGGAAGCTTAGTATCGCGGCCGCCGTTTTTTTCATAGTTTGTATGATTTTTAGAGGCGGATTTTTAGCGTATCTTTACCCTGTTTTGGTGAGTTTGGCGTTTTTGGCCTTTTTTGCTTTTAGCTTAAAAAACGAAGCCGTCATCACCAAAATAGCAAAGCTAAAAGAGCCAAATTTGGACGAAAAAGGCGTGATTTATACGCGAAATTTGACCAAAATTTGGTGCGCGTTTTTTGTTTTTAACGCCGCCCTCTCGCTTGCGCTAGCCTTGATGGAGGATAAATTTTACTGGAGCGTTTATAGCGGCGCGGTGTCTTACGCGCTGATGGGGGCGCTATTTTTCGGGGAAATTTTATTTAGAAAGAGATTTATAAAAAATAATGAGCTTTGAGGAAAATTTAAAAAATTTTAGATTTACGGACGACTCTCGCGACGTCTTTGACGCATGCCTTAGATTTGCCGCGTTTTTAGAAAAAGGGGGCGTAAAAGAGCTACAAATTTATATCGATGATGCGTTTAAATTTTACGCCGCGTTTTTCGGCTCGCTTTTGGCGGGTGCCGCATCTTGCGTGCTGGCAAAGCCGATTTATGAGCCAAATTTGACCGCCGTAAACGACGAAAATTTTTCAAATTTTCTTTTAAAGGAGCCAGCCAAGAGGGTCAAATTTGATCCGCAGGCTAAATTTTATCTGCAAACTTCGGGCTCTAGCGGCAAAAGCAAGATGATAGAAAAAACGCTCGCGCAGATGATAAAAGAGAGCGAATATCTGGCCACCGAGCTAAATTTTAGCGAGCGAAATACCTTTTTTTCGAGCGTTTCGCACAGACACATGTTCGGGCTTACGTTTAAGGTTTTTTTACCGCTGGTGTTGGGCGCTCGCGTCATCGCGGACGAGCTAAACTATCCAGAGGCGATTTTGGGCTTAAACCTCGCAAATCATGTATTTATCGCTAGTCCGGTTCTACTTAGAACTCTAACTCAAAGCCCCGCCGCAAGCGCGCTAAAAGGCTTAAGCGGGATCGTAAGCGCGGGTTCGCCGCTAAAAAAGGAGCTAAGAAGCGAGCTGGGCCAAATCTGCGACGCGCGTATCATCGAAATCTACGGCAGCACGGAAACGGGTATAGTGGCAAAAGACTGCGGCGACGGGCTTAGGCTGTTTGGCGCGGTGAATGCAGGGCTGGACGATAGAGGCGCGCTAAACGTGAGCTCGCCTTGGTGCGAGTTTTTTCAGACTAACGACGCGGCGAGCATCGAGGAGGGCCGCCTCGCTCTACAGGGCAGGATAGACCGCATCGTCAAGCTAAACGACAAGCGCGTGAGTCTGGAGAGTATCGAAGCAAAACTGCTAGAAAGCGGCTTGCTCGCGGACTGCTACTGCGCGCCGCATCCGAAATTTAAACGCATCGCCGCGCTTTTGGAGCTAAACGGCGAAGGGCTTAAAAAATTTAGAAAAATAGGCAAAAAAGGCGTAGTAGCCGAGCTAAAAGAGCTTTTGAAGCTCGAGTTTAAAAACAACGTCCGATACTTTAAAATCGTGGAAAAAATGCCGCGAAATCAGCAGGGCAAATTTGAAAAAAGCGAATTTGAAAATGCGCTATTTGCTAGCCCTAAGCCCGTCTGGAGCGGCGGGGTGGTAGATGAAGCGGGCGAAATTTGCGGCAGTCAAATTTGCCAAAACGGCCAAAATTTTGAGAGCGGTTTAAACTGCGGCACAAATGATAACAGCGTTAAATTTGACGAAAACGGCGAGCGGCTTGACGGCGCGCAAAAGTACGAATTTAGCGCTATCATGCACGCGGGGCTTGAGGTTTTTGAAAGCCATTTTCCAAATTTACCGCTGCTACCGGGATTTATGCAGCTTGACTACGTCTTTGAGCTAGCTAGCCGCGTCGGTATCGACGTTAGCAGCGCTAGCACGGTTGAAAATCTAAAATTTATGAAGTTTGTTAGACCGGGCGATTTGCTTCGAATTTGTTTTGAAAAACGCGGCGGTAAGCTTTACTTCGAGTTGTTTTGCAACGACGAAAAATGCTCGACGGGAAGGGCTACGCTTTGAATAAATTTGCGTTTTTGGTGCCTTTTTATAATCACCCGCAAAATATCAAAGCCCTGATCGCCGCGCTAAAAGCCTACGAGCTGCCCGTTGTCGTCGTGGATGACGGCTCGGATGAGGCGAGCAAGCAAATTTTGGCGGAGCTTGAGCGAACGGAGGGGATCTTACTGCTCACGCGCGAGCAAAACGGCGGCAAGGGCATCGCGATGAAGGACGGCTTTAAATTTGCGCTGGAGCGCGGCTTTAGCCACGTTTTGCAAATCGACGCCGATTTTCAGCACGACGCGGCTCTCATCGGCGATTTTTTGAGGCAGAGCGAGGCGCACCCGCAAAGTATCGTCTGCGCAAATCCTATTTACGGCGATGATGCGCCAAAATCCCGCGTCCACGGCAGAAAAATCACGAATTTTTGGGTTGCGATAAATACGCTAAGCCTTGGCATCAAAGACGCTATGTGCGGCCTTCGTGTCTATCCTTTAGAGCAGCTTAAAAAAGCGGCGGCAAAAAGCAAAACAAATAGGATGGAATTTGACATCGAGATCCTCGTAAGTGCCGTCAGACAGGGCATTAGCGTGCGCTGGATCGATACGTGCGTACGTTACGAAAAGGGCGGAGTTTCGCACTTTAAGATGCTGCGCGATAATGCGCTAATCAGCCTCATGCACGCAAAATGCTTCTTTTCTCTGCCTAAATTTGCGCTGGGTAAAATTTGGCGAGCGTGCGGGTTAAATTTGGGCGAAAAAAATGGGACAAACGCTCAAATTTCCGTAGAACCTCAGGAAAACGCCGAGCAAAATCTCTGGTGGAAAAAGCAGGAAAAAGGAGGGGCGTTTTTTTTAAGACTTAGCCTATTTTTGTCGCAAATTTTACCTGAGTTTGCGTTAAAGCTTATCGTTAAAATCGTGGTTTGGTTTTATTATATATTTTCAAAAAACGAGCGCGAGAACATCGCCGCATTTAGGCGAAATTTGAGCGTTTTTGCCGGCTCGCAGACGCTAAAAGGAACGAGCGTTTTTAGCCATTTCGAGGCGTTTGGCGGCGCTATCTGCGATAAATTTAGAGTCTGGAAAGGCAAGATCAAAGATGACGAGCTGGAGATCATAGATCTAGAACACATAAAAAGCGAACTAATCGGCGCGCAAAAGGGGCAAATTTTGCTCACGGCGCACCTTGGAAACGTCGAAATTTGCAAGGCTTTGGCTGCGCGGGTCAAGGGCTTTAGGATGGTGATTTTGACCTATGACGAGAACTCGCGCAAATTTAACGAAGTGCTGCGCGAAATCAGCAAAAATGACGGCAGCGTGCGCATGATGGCGGTAAATAAGCTAGACGTTGCCGCGATGCTGGAGCTAAAAAATATCGTCGAGAGCGGCGAGCACATCGGCATAATGGGCGATAGGACGCCTCTTGGCGGAGATAAGGCCGCGCGCGTGAAATTTCTGGGCAAGGAGGCGAGCTTTAACTATGGTCCGTACCTCATCGCTGGGATTTTAGGCGTAAAGATAAGCTCGCTGTGGTGCCAGAAAGTGGGCAGTAAATTTAGGATCGAGCTCGTACCGCTGGCAAGCGCCGTAAAACTAGGGCGAGACAGGGCCGCCACAGTGCGCGAATATCTGCAAATTTACGTCCGCGAGCTGGAAAATCGCTGCAAGCAAACGCCTGCACAGTGGTTTAATTTTTTTGATTTTTGGAGATGAGATGATATCAAAATCAGTCACGCTAAAGGCGCAGTTTTACGATGTGGACAGCATGAACGTCGTGTGGCACGGCAACTACGTGAAGTATTTCGAGACGGCTAGATGCGCTTTGCTAGAGGAGATAGGCTACGACTACGAGGCGATGAGGGCGGACGGCTACGCCTATCCGATCGTAAAAATCGAAGCAAAATATATTAAGCCCGTGTTTTTTGGCGATGAGATCGAGGTAGAGGCGACGCTAAAGGAGTGTGAGTGTTTTTTAAGGATCGGCTACATCGTAAAAAGCACCAAAACAGGCGAGACGCTGTGCACGGGCGCGAGCTCGCAGGCGGCCGTGGATATGCGCGCGATGCAGACGTGCTTTGAGATCCCGCAAGAGTTACAAAATGCAATAAAAAGGTATATAAATGAAAAAAATAGCGATAATTTTTAGTTTGGCTGCGAGCCTGATGGGGCTTGATTTTAACGAGATAAAATCTCAAATCAAAACGCAAAATATCAGCGGCGATTTCGCGCAGACGAAGTTTTTGAGCGGTTTTAACGTGGAGTTTAAAAGCTACGGCAAATTTGAGCTCAGTCAAAGTGAGCTGCTCTACGACACGCTAAGCCCGATCGCGGTTAGCATCGTCATAAATGAGCGCGGGATCTTTCAAAAAAGCGGCAATCAGCTCATAAAAATCGATCAAAATTTTGATAAAAAGCTCTTTTTATCTATCATAAAGCTCGATAAAGACGAGCTTGAGAAGGAATTTATCTTTAAAATCTCAGGCGACAAAAACAACTGGAAAATCGAACTCACGCCTAAAAACGTCCTGCTAAAGCAGATCTTTACGCGTATTTTGGTCGGAGGCGATAAATACGTCAAAAAGATCGTGCTAAACGAGGTTAGCGGCGATAAAACGGTAAATGATTTTTACAACGTAAAATGAAAAAATCCGCGCGTTTTTTTATCTTTTTAGCGGCTTTTTTAGCCGCGCTCGCCGTTTGTTTTACAAACGCGAAAAAGATAAACGCGGATATTTTTTCTCTCGTAAAATTTGAAAACTCCGCCGAGCAAACAGCGTTAAAATCGATGCTTGATAGCGCTTCAGGCGAGTTTTTGCTGGTTTCAGATTCGCCCGAGTTTTTAGGAAAGAGCGAAAATTTAGCTGCGCAAAGCGGGATTTTTGAGGAGTACCGCGCAAAGCAAGACGTAAATTTAACCTCCTATCTAACCCAGCTAAACGCCCTAAAAATCGCGCTTTTAAACGAGCAAACCTTTGAACTTTTAGTAAAAAATAAAAAGGAGTTTTTCAAGCAAAGCGCGCAAAATTTATTTAATCAATTCGCCTTTAGGCCGCTTAATGCGAAGGACGATTTTTTCGCCTTAAGCTCGCATATGAGCCTGGATGGCTCAAAAATCAGCCTAAATTTGTCAAATTTGATGCTAGAAGCCGCGCATGAGGGCGGTAAATTTTACCTCGTCAAAGCGCGTCTAAAGCCAGGCTACGATCCGCGAAATTTGATCAAATTTTATGAAAGCGTCCGCGAGCTCGCAGCGCAGGACGGAGCGCAGGCCTACGCTAGCTGTGGCGCGCTATACGGAGCCTACGGAAAAGCGGGCGGCGACAAAGAAAGTGCCGTTATGAGCGCGGTTTCTCTTAGCCTTTGCGCGATTTTTTTGCTGCTTGCGTTTAAAAATTTGCGCATTTTTTGCGTCATTTTCGTCGCGATTTTCGGCTTTGTGTGCGGGCTTGCGGCTTCGCTTTTGATCTACGAGAGCCTTAGCGTCATGGTCGTGGTTATCGGCACGAGCCTCGTTGGCCTTATGTTTGATTTTGCGCTGCATTGGCTGGGTAAAAATCAAAACGTGCTTGTGGCTGCCGCGAGCGTGCGTCCGATGCTTAAAATTTTCTTGCTCGGGCTTTGCATCACGATGAGCGGATACGGCGTTTTTGCCTTTTCGTCGCTTGAGCTGCTGCGCCAAACGGCGATATTTTCGCTATTTACGCTGCTTGGGGCGTTTTTATTTACATATTTTTGCCTGCCTTTTGTCTTTGAGGGTGCGACATTTTCGCAAAGCGCCTTATTTTCAAGGTTTTTTGATAAATTTGCGGGATTTTGCGAGCGTGCGGTGGGAGTGGTAAATTTAAAAATTTTACTTGCCGCATTTGCGCTTTGCGCGGGAATTTTGGCGCTAAATTTTAAAAGTCTAAGCGCGCCAGAGCAGATCAAAGACTATGCAAGCTCGCCCGGGGAACTACTGGAACAGTCTAAAAAGATCAGCGAGATAACGGGTGCTACGCCGCAAAACTCCGTCATCATGATAAAGGGCGGCGACGATCTAATCGGCGATGAAAAGCGGCTGATGTGCGAGCTAAAGCAGGCAAATCTCGTCAAAGACTACGCATCGATTTCTAAATTTATCCTAAGCCGAGCCGAGCAGGAAAGTGTAAAAAATATCTTTAAAGAGGCCGCAAAAGACGAGGAAATCTTTAAAATTTACGCTCAGTTTGGCTTGCCCGGCGAGCTAGTAAAATCCGAGCTAGAAAAGATCGCAAATGCACAAACTATCGGCGTTAGCGAGATTTTGGAGTTTGACGCGGCAAAAAATTTGACGCGGTTTTTGCCGAGCAAAAACAGCACCGCGGTGTATGCCGATGGGCTTGCGGGCGGCGCGAAAACGGATGAAATTTTAAAGGCAAACGGCGCTTTTAGCGTCGATTTCGTCGGCGCGATAAATCAAAATTTGACCGAAGCCAAGGCCTGGGCTGCGGCACTAAAGGGTGGTGCGTTTTTGGTTGCATTTGCGCTTTTGTGGGCGTTTTTTGGGGCGGCGCGCTCGCTTTTGGTTATGAGCATCATCGCGCTTGGGGTGCTAGCCGTGCTTTGCGGCTTTGCGGTGCTTGGCGTTCACGTAAATATTTTTGCTATTTTCGGGCTCATTTTGGCAAGCGCGGTCGGGATAGATTATCTCATTTTTGCGCTAAACGACGACTTGTCGCGGCGAGAGCGCGTTTTTGGGATATTTGCCGCGTTTATCACGAGCTTTATCTCGTTTTTCGCGCTTAGTTTTAGCCAGACGCCCGCAGTTAGCGTTTTTGGGCTAGCCGTTAGCCTTTGCGTCGCGTTTTACGGGCTTGCCGCATGCATGCTCGCGATGAAAAATTTGGCTTAAATTTAGCAAAAAGCGGTATAATCGGCGACTCTAGGGCGCGAAATTTGACCCGTACGGGCGCGCTAAATTTAACAAAACGGAAAGAAAATGCTAAAAATAAACGGCAAAGACGAGAGCGAGTTTATCGGCAAAACCGTAGCGCAGCTGCTCGCCGCAAAGGGGCTAAAGCCTGAGCGTATCGCGGTCGAGCTAAACGGCGAAATCTTGCCAAAAGATAAATTTGATACGGCGCTAAGAGACGGCGACTCGGCTGAGATAGTGCATTTTGTCGGGGGAGGTTGAGATGAAAAATGATGAAAAAAACGATATTTTAGAGCTTGGCGGGCATAAATTTAGCTCGCGTTTTATCCTGGGATCGGGTAAATTCTCACTACCTCTTTTGGAGGCTGCGGTGCACGAGGCGGGCGCGCAGATCGTGACGCTGGCGCTTCGGCGCGTGAACGAAGGCGGGATTGAAAATATCTTAGATTTTATCCCAAAGGGCGTGACGCTACTGCCAAACACCTCAGGTGCCAGGAATGCCGATGAGTGCGTGCGTATCGCAAAGCTCGCGCGAGAGGCGGGCTGCGGCGATCTCGTGAAGGTCGAGGTCATCAGAGATAGCAAATACCTGCTGCCCGACAACTACGAAACGATAAAAGCAACCGAAAAGCTCGCAAACATGGGCTTTGTCGTGATGCCCTATATGTACCCCGACCTAAACGTAGCGCGCGATCTAGCGTCGGCGGGTGCTGCGTGCGTGATGCCTTTGGGTGCTCCGATCGGGACGAACAAAGGCCTTTGTACGCGCGAATTTATTAAAATCTTGCTCGCCGAGATAGACCTACCAGTGATCGTGGATGCGGGCATCGGCAGCCCTGCGCAGGCGTGCGAGGCGATGCAGATGGGCTGCGCGGCCGTGATGGCAAACACCGCTATCGCGACTGCCGGCGACGTAAAAACGATGGCGCAAGCCTTTGCGCTGGCGATTCATGCGGGCAGGCTAGCGTATCTATCCGGGCTTGGAGGCATAAGCGAAAGCGCGCGGGCGTCAAGTCCGCTGACGGGATTTTTGGAGTAAATTTGGCTTTAAATTTGACGGCATGAAAAACGGCGTCAAATTTGAGGCGGGCGAGGATGAAATTTACCTCGTTAAATCCTGCGAATTTTAAATTTGACGATTTCGCGCGGTTTTTAAATTTAGCGCCGAAAAGGCGCGGGTCTAGGCGCGTAAAATTTGCCGCCTCGCGCCCTAAAAACGATCAAATTTAACGCCCGAAATTTAGACGAAAAACGGAGAAATATTTGAAAAATCTAGACGTGATGGAGTATGCCGACGGTGCGCAGCGCATAGATGAAACGCTGATGCAGCGGGTGCTAACGGCGCGCGAATACTACGACTATGCGAAATTTAACGCCGGCGACGTTAGGCGCGCTCTAAACGAGGAAAATCTAAGCGTAGATGGCCTAAAAGCGCTTCTAAGCCCAGCTGCCGGCGCATTTTTGGACGAGATGGCGGAGGCTGCGCGAGATAGGACGCGCAGGCAGTTTGGCAACTCGGTGCAGTTTTTTACGCCGCTTTATATCTCAAATTTTTGCGACAGCGACTGCGTCTACTGCGGCTTTAGCTCGCGAAATAAAATCTCGCGCGTGCGGCTAAAGGCGGATGAGGCAGCGACGGAGCTAGCAAATATCGCAAAAAGCGGGCTAAAAGACGTGCTGATCCTAACCGGCGAAAGCGCGAAAAAAAGCGACCTGGGCTATATCGGCGAGGTTTGCAAGGAGGCGTCTAGGCTTTTTAGCAACGTCGGAGTCGAGATATATCCGCTAAATGCCGACGAATACGCGTTTTTGCACGGTTGCGGCGCGGACTACGTCGTGGTTTTTCAGGAGACTTACGACCCGGCGGCGTATGCGAGATTTCACCTCGGCGGCGTCAAGCGCTCGTTTGCCTACCGCTTCCACGCCCAGGAGCGCGCTCTCATGGGCGGTATGCGCAGCGTCGGATTTGCCGCGCTTTTGGGGCTTGACGACTTTAGAAAGGACGCGCTAGCCACCGCGCTGCACGCACATTTTATACAGCAAAAGTACCCGCACGCCGAGATCGCGCTATCTTGCCCGCGCCTGCGTCCCGCGATAAACAAGGCTCACGTCGGCCCGAGGGACGTCGATGAGAGGGCGCTGCTTCAGGTCATCTGCGCGTACCGACTCTTTTTGCCGTACGCAAATATCACGATCTCCACGCGCGAGTCGGCGCGCTTTCGTGACGGCGTCATCGCAGTCGCTGCGAATAAAATCTCAGCCGGCGTTAGCACGGGCGTTGGGACGCACTCGGATAAGGCCAAAAAAGGCGACGAGCAGTTTGAGATCAGCGACGCGCGCTCGGTCGAGGAGATACTAGGTGCTGTGCGAGGGCTAAATTTGCAGCCCGTGATGAGCGAGCATATTTACGCTTAGGACTGCGGTTTTTGCTGGCCTAAAATTTGGCTTTTGGAGTAGGTGCGATGGATTTTGGTAAATTTGAGCTCGTTTGGGTAACGAATCGCCGCTTGAGCGAGGATTTTTTCGCGGACGTTAGGCGGATAGCGCAAAGCGGCAAGGCGGATAAAATTTTGCTCAGAGAGAGCGATCTGCCTGAGTGTGAGTACGAAAAATTAGCCCGCAAAACACTTGAGTTTATCGCCGAGTGTGGCTCTAGCGCGCAGCTTATTTTACATGCTTACGCAAGCGCCGCAAGTAGGCTTGGTGCGAGCGAACTGCATCTGCCTTTTGCTAAATTTGCGTCTACGAGTGTCAAATGGGCTACAAATTTGAGAGATTTGGTTAAATTTGACGGCGTCTGCACGGATAAAGATGAGGCCCTTGGCATTTGCACGTCAAATTTGACGCAAAATCTCAAAATCGGCGTTTCGGTGCACTCTTTAGACCAGGCTCTAGCGGCGCAGGGTCTCGGTGCCGATTACGTCGTGGCGGGGCATATTTTTGATACGCCTTCTCACGCGCTAGAGCGGGGCAGAGGGCTTAAATTTTTGCGGGAGATTTGCGAGAGTCTAAATATCAAAACCTACGCTATCGGCGGGATAAATTTTGAAAATTTGGGCAAGATCAAGGATGCGGGCGCGGCAGGAGCCTATATGATGCGGGGATTTTTAGGCTAAATTTTTAATTTTGATTAATACTACTTTAATAACAAATTTTATACTATAGTCATTATCTAAAATAACTGATAATAGGAATAAAAATGAATACTTTAAAAATTGTTATTTTTCTTATCTTTGCTCTATATTTGGTTGGGTGTAGCGGCAAATATGAAGTCACACCACAAAGGCTAGATGATATCAAGGCTACAGCTAAAATCGTCAATCTAAGTACAAATAAAACGATGGATTTTGACGACTTTATTGTCGAGGTGTTAGATGCTGATATTTTACTGGTGGGCGAGCTGCACGACGACTTTGACCACCATTTGGCAGAAATTTTACTCATCAAAGCGCTTTCAAAAAATAAAAACATAGACGTCGCTTTTGAGATGCTTGGAGGTGATAAGCAAAAATATGCAGATGGCTTGGATAAAAAAACTCGTCCGGGCGAATTGATAAAAGTTATAAAATGGAATGATAAAATGTGGGAGTTAAGGCATTACAAAGGAGTGCTAGAAGCAGCATTTTATAGCGCTAACATCAAGTGCGCAAATTTAAGCGAAGACGAAATAAAGCTGATATTTACTGGCGCCCAGCCTATATCTGGTAAATTTTCCACATCCAAAAGCGTTCAAGAAGCTATCGTGAAAATCGTCCGCGCAGTGCACGGCGGCGTAAATAAGCAAGATATACAGAAGCTTGTCCAGGCTCAGCAGTACAAAGATCGTAGGATGGCCGACGTCGTAAATAAATCTGCAAATTTCGCTTTGCTTATAGCTGGGAGGTATCACGTCCAAAAGGACATAGGGGTGCCGCTTCATCTTATGGATTTTAAAACGAAAAAGAAATTTAAGACTTTGTTTTTAGGCTTTGATGGCGATGATACGAGTGCTAAAGAGGCTGATTATCTATGGAAATTTAAATAAAGGTACGAGATGGCTAAAATTTTAGTGATTATTTTTTCTTTTTGTTTGTTGTTTGGTGAAAATAACGTAAGCGAATTTGAAAAATCGAGCGGTAGCCAAGTAGCGTTTGATGTAAATTTATCTCAAGCTGGCTTGAAATTTGGCGAAGAGCAAAATTTGACCGGCATCGCCTCAAATTCTCAGGCGCCAAGCATAGATTTGTCATTTATTTCGCTTTTTAAGAACGCACATATAGTCGTAAAGATTGTTATATGCGTTTTGATTTTATTTTCCGTCATTACGTGGACGATTTTTATCGTCAAATTTATCCAGTTTAAGCTGGCATTTTGTAGACTCAAATCTGACGAAAACACTGTAAAAGACGCGTCTGATTGGCGGGTTTTAAAGTTAAAGAAAAAGAGCTTTGCAGTGGATTTTATAAGAGAACTTGAGGATGAGAGCAAAAAAAGCATCAAATTTGACGCAAATATGAAATTGCGAGTAAAACAAAGGCTTGATCTTAAAAAATCGTCGCTTGCGAACGTGATGAGAGGGTGGGTTGGAGTGCTCGCTAGCATCGGCTCGTCTGCACCTTTTGTCGGGCTTTTTGGGACGGTTTGGGGCATAATGAGCAGCTTTGTGGGTATAGCAAACAGCAACAACGCCAGCCTAAGCGTGGTGGCTCCTGGTATCGCAGAGGCGCTTTTTGCCACAGCTCTTGGGCTCGTAGCCGCGATACCAGCGGTTTTGGTTTATAACTATCTGGTGCGGTGTAGCGTTAAATTTAATGCTCGTTTAGGGCTGCTTAGTTCTCAAATTTATTTGATATTTGATAGACTGGCTGCGGAAAATGAATAGCGAAGAAGAGCTAAGCGAGATAAATGTAACGCCTTTTATCGACGTTATGCTTGTACTTTTGATTATATTTATGGTAGTTACGCCCATAGTAACCAGCTCTGTGAAAGTCGAGCTGCCAAAATCTGTTGCCAAACAAAAAGAGGACGTAAATAAGCCTATAATCTTAAGTATAAATGATAAATTCGAAATTTATTTGGGTAGCCAAGCCGTTTTAGCGGAGAATATCGCACAGGCGCTGGATATAAAAAGCGGACGCAACTATGAGGCGATAGTGTATTTTCACGTCGATAAAAGCGTGCCTTATGAGATTTTGATCAATGCCGTCGAGCGAGTGAAGATAGCCGGATATACCAAAATAGCTTTTTCGACAAAGGTTGTAAACTGATGAAAATTCCGCGTCTTGCTTGGGTATTTGCTTTTATTCTTGCTTCAGCGTTGCATGCGGCGCTTTTTGTTTTTATTGCAAATGGTGGCAAGGCTATAAATTTGGAGCAGAATTTCGGTGGCTTTGATTATCCGATAAAAAATGACCAAATCGAGTCAATTATGATAATTTCTGATCTATCGATAGGCGATTTCAAAGAGGTTGCCGTAAATTCTCAAAAATCCTCCACACCGCAACTTGAAGAAGAAACAGAGGCCAAAGAAGAGGAAAAGCCAGAGATAGCCTCGTTAGAGGAGGTAAAATCTCAAATTGAAGTCGTAAAAAAACAGGAAACACCAAAAAAAATAAAACCTAAAATAAAACCGAAGAAAATAGTAAAAAAACCCGTGAAAATCGCCGAGGAAACAAATAAAAAAAGCAATGAAGACACACAAAAAGTTTCAAATTTGGACTCGGATATAAACTCCGTAGCCAAGGATAACGTAGCTTCGGCGCCCGTTAGCGGTAGCGGAACTAGGATAGTCGGCAGTTTTGCAGGTTCCGGCGCGGATAAAAAAAGTTGGCAAGGTATGGTTGTGTCGCACTTAAACAAGCACAAAAAATACCCGAGCAATGCTCTTTTAAGTGGATTTGAAGGTGTCGTTTACGTAAGAGTAAAAATAGCAGCTAACGGCGAAGTGCTAAGCGTTTTATTGACTAAAGGGAGCAAATTTGAGATTTTAAACAACGAAGCGACAGAGCTTTTTAACCGCGCTTCACCTCTGCCGTCACCTCCTAGTGAAATGATGGGCTCAGATCGCGATCTGACGTTAAATTTTCCAATCGAATTTAATATAAAAAAATATAAAGCCTCAAAAAAATAAATTTATCTATCGTGCCATAGTTTAAAAAGAGTTAATTAAAGATAACCGGTATAAGTAAAAATTTATATATGCGGTGATACAATTCTTAAATGACAAGATAATGATTTTGATACGGCTTACCATATAGTCATAGAAGTTATTGACGCTTTCAAATTTAAGCCGCCTGACATCCGCGCATAAAACAAAATAATCTAGAAGGAAGCATCATGAATGAGTTTAATTTTAACATAGCTTGCATATTGGCTATTTGTTTAGTGAGCGCTGACGCAAAAGACGTCGATTTTAGTACCTTGGAAGTCTCGGCTACTGAGGTCAAAAATAGCGAAAAGGCGTTTTCAACGCCTGGAGCCATTAGTTCGCGAGAGGATATTAGAAGCGAAAATCAAAGTATAGACTCCGTAGTTAGAAGCTTACCAGGCAGCTACACGCAAATAGACCAATCCCAGGGCAGCGTGTCCGTAAACATCCGCGGGCTTACAGGGCTTGGGCGCGTAAACACGATGATAGACGGAGTTACGCAGACTTATTACGGTACGTCGAGCGATACGGGTGGGGTTCATAACTTTACCGGCAACATTGGCACTTCAGCCTTTGGAGCACTCATAGATCAAAATTTCCTAGTAGGTATAGACATCGAGAGAGGAAGTTTTAGTGGTGCCCAAAACGGACTTATGGGAAGTGCGAATTTTAGAACCATAGGCGTAAATGACGTTATAACTGACGACCATATTTTTGGCTTTTTAGGTAGATATAGCTATGGCTCAAACGGCGTGGGGCCAAGCTATATGGGTAGTGTCGCGGCAAAAAAAGAATTTGACGGCGGACAAAGCCTAGGCGTACTTTTTGGATATAGCGGTAAAAAAATCTCGCAAGACTATAAGATAGGCGGCGGCGGCAAAATAAAAGACAATAATAAAGACATCGACGGAGACGGCGTGCCTGATTTGCCTACGGCGTTAGATGCCGACTCACTGGAGCAACGTCCAAAAAGCTATCTTTTTAAGCTGGAATACGATAGTGAGATAAATAAAGCTATTTTGACATATAGGAGATATAGCAATTATCTAGCTAAAAGAGATATAACCAGCGACAACTATCAGCTTGATTATCGTTTTGATCCGTATTCTGACCTAATCGATATAAATTTGCTCTTATCTTACAATAAAACCAGACAAATTTACGATAAAAAAGCAAGACTGGCGTGGGCGGATCTTGAAAAAGGGATGAAGTTTAAAAATAGTTCTCTGGTTTTTGATCTGAGCAATAACTTTTTGTTTGATATAACAGATAAGCTTAAATTTAGCTCAAAACTAGGCATAAATGTCCTAAATAACGAATACAAACGCGTTACTGGAGACGAGGCGTACTCTACGCTTAGGACGTCGTATCCTATACCAGATGGTAAACAAAAGATATTTAATTATTATTTAGACAATTCGCTTGAGTACGACATTTTTACCTTCGATGCAAATTTAAATCTCGTAAATTGGAAAACGAGCGGTATAAAAGGCAAATGCTTAGCAGGTAATCCTTACTGCTCTCCACAAGAGGCCGGAGACTTTAAAAGAAAAGATACCGATTTAAACTATTCTCTCATGGCTTCAGCCAAGATTGACGAGTTGTTTTCGCCGTTTATCAGCTACGAAAGGACGACTAGGCCGCTAAACGTGCAGGAGCTCTTCTCATCAGGTACGGTTTATGAAGATATAAACACCGGGCTAAAACCAGAAACCGCAAAAACCTATCAGATCGGCTTTAATAGCCACAAGCACGGTATTTTTTCGGACGACGACGTTTTTGGGCTTAAAGCTGCTTACTACAATACTAAAATAAAAAATTTTATCTACGATAGGATAATCGGCTACACAAATGCTGGTGGCGACGTTACGATGTTTTTGGCTAGATTAAATGACAAAGCTACCTTAAAAGGCTTTGAGCTCGAGTTTTTATACGATATGGACGTATTTTACGCCAAAGCCTCATACACTCGTCAAAAATCCTCCTATCAGCCCTCAGATAGTTTCGCGCTAGACTGGACGAACGGACCTGCTAGTGGAACTACGCAGTTTAGCGAACTGCCGAAATATTACGCTACGATAGACGTTGGAACTAGGCTTTTTAATGAAAAGTTAGTTCTTGGTTCTATAGCCAAAATTACTGGTAAGGCAAAAAGGATAAATCCTAAATTTAACTGGGGTGCTTTTGACGAAAATGATCCGAGATTTAAGATTATCAATACGCAAGAACTGCCAAAAATCCCAACTATTTTCGATTTTTACCTCACCTTCGAGCCGATTAAAAATTTAACCTTTAAATTTGAAGTGCAAAACGTATTCGACAAAAACTACATGGATGCGCTTTATACTTATAACTCATCTTACTCCAGTGACGTATTTAACGACGACATCACTATCTTTAACAACGCTGCTAGGGGTAGGACGATACTGGGGAGTTTTGAGTATAGATATTAAATTTAACGATCGAGTCGCCGCGATAAAAGCGGCTCTCTTGGTTTCTGCTCTAAAATTGACCTACATGATCTTTTTTGTTACTAAATTTGACTGCATATAAATTTAAGCCTATTTTGCTACTATTTCAGACGAAATTTAACTCAAATGGAGAATACGTGAAAAAATTGATCTTTGTTACGGTGCTTTGGGCGTTTAGCTTTAGCCTCATCGGCGAGTTTTTGGCGGGGCGAGTGGATAGCTACTTCGCCGCATTTTCGCGCGTCGTGCTTGCGCTTGGCGTATTTTTGCCATTTATGATTAAGGATTTTGCCGCGCAAAACCTTGCTCTATACGCCAAAGTAGCCGCGATCGGCGCGGTTCAGATCGGCGCGATGTATATTTTTTACTACAACTCGTTTGCCTACCTTAGCGTTGCCGAGGTCGCGCTCTTTACGATATTTACGCCGTTTTACGTGAGTGTGGTTTACGATGTGCTCGCAGGCAGACTAAGGCTACTGTATCTGTTTAGTGTGGGTACGGCGATTTTGGGTGCGCTCATCATCAAGTACGGCAACGTAAATAGCGGCTTTTGGCACGGATTTTTGCTCGTACAGGGGGCGAATTTATGCTTTGGCGTCGGACAGAGCGCGTATAAATTTTTGTTAGAAAAGCATGATTTTAAGGAGCAGCGAGGCGTTTTTGGCTACTTTTTCGTAGGAGCCGCCGCGGTTACGGGCATAGCATTTGCCATGTTTGGCAATCCTGAAAAGATCAACCTTGACCTCACGCAAAGCGCCGTACTACTGTGGCTTGGCATCGGAGCTAGCGGTCTTGGGTATTTTTTATGGAACAAAGGCGCATGCGAGGTAGATAGCGGTACTCTAGCCATCATGAACAACGCTTTAATACCAGCAGCCATCATAGTAAATTTAGCATTTTGGCATAAGGATGCGGACATACTAAGACTCTGCCTTGGCGGTGCGGTAATTTATATCTCGCTACTGATTCACAATAAAATCATCGCACACTACGAGCGAGCAAGCGTAGCGGCAAAGTAGTCAAATTTGGCTCAAATTTAAAACTAGCGGCGAAACCAAAAATCGCCGTTTTACTTGACGGCAGTAGGTATTTTAAATTTGGCTTTTAAAAAGGATCAGATATGCACGACGCCGCAGCACTTCTAATCGCACTCGTTTTTCTTGTTGTAAGCT
>CAUPZP010000022.1:0-30582 GCA_963516105.1 uncultured Campylobacter sp. | reverse complement strand
CGTAAAGCTGTGCTACTTGCGCTTGTGTTACTGCCATTGAGGACTCCTTTTTAGTGTGTTTCTTGAGTTTTTGGGTATCTTTACAGAATACTATTGCTAATTATAGCACAAAAAAATAGAATTTGTTTAAGAAAATTTATTTATAGAATATTAGGAGAGCAAAATTTTATTTATGCAAAATAAAAATAAAATACAGAATTTTAAAGAAAATAGACTTGCTATTAAATTAAAATTTGGTCAAAAAATGTTTTTGACCAAATTTTAAAATGTGAGTAACTTTGGATTAAATTGAAATAAAAAGAATCATGCAGACTTTCCCCCGACTGTAACATCGGGGGAAAGATAGGATTAGTTGATATTCAATGTGTTTTCCGTATAGTCTGCAGTAAGAATAAGGTCATCTGATCGTACACCAGCTAGTTTAACAACCGTATCGGCAGCGGTTAGAGTGTCTGGCGTGCCTACGGCAGTTGATGTTGCGTTATGAACGACATACGTATCTCCAGCATATGTAAAATAGAATACTTTATTCAAAATTGGAGAAGCGGATTGGTTGCTTGCTATTGCAAGGTTAATCGCTTCTTTAAGCGTTGTAGCATCTTTTACTACGCTATCCTCCACTCTCTCAAAGCCAGAAGATTGATCTAGGGCATTAAATTTGATCTTATCGCCGCTAGAAGCATCACCTACGACAATATATTTGCTAGCATCCACATCGGTCTTGGAGGCCCTAACATCAAACAAATCATTTCCCGCACCGCCGTTTATAGTAACGGTTTTATTAGCAACTAGAGTTTTTGTGATAATCTCGTCGTCGCCTGCGCCAAGGTCAATATCAACATTGTTTGCAACGTTGCTGGTAAGCATATTGTCAATAAGCGTAACCTTATCGTCCCCGCCAGTGGCCTTTAGCGATAACAAATTTGTATTAGAGTTATCTAAGGTTATAGTACCTTTTTCAACATTTTTAAGTCCGCTTAAGTCGATAGTCCTTACCGTATTGGTAGTATTTGCAGTATTTAAACTATAAATATCATAGCCTGCACCCAAATCGCCCGAAACTTTAATGTTTTCAACAGTATTAAGAGTAGCGTGGTTGCTGTAGGAGATATCAAGTTTATCGCCTTTTACGGAACCTTCTATATCCGCTTTAAAATTTCTAGCCCCAGCCATTGCAACTTGTATATTGCCATTTGCTCCTGTTATTTGTGAAATTTTAAGTGTTATATCGTTTGCAGCTAAAATCCCCTGTAAATCAGTTAGTCCAAGAGTTTGACCAAAATCTACATTCATTTTATCTGCATAAATATTGCCAAGCTCCGTTTGATGCGCAGTACCGCCCTTGATAACAAAACTATCTTTTACGAAAGTTTCAATATTTCCACCGCCGACTAATATAAATTTTTGAATATTAACGCTATTGTTAACAATATTTACAGATCCCGCATGCTCGATATCAAATTTTACTTCGCCTTGAGTGTTGTTGTTTAAAAACGCATTAATTGTACCTTGCGTATTTAAAGTAGCGTTTAGAGATTGGTATCCTTGTTTTTCCATAGTAGCCTGCAAATGATCTGCCGTCAAGTTTATATCCTGGATAGATAAAGCAGTGCCAGCAACTACGGTAGCTGATGATTTTTCGGACGTTCCTTTTAGATTAATAGTAGAAAGCGACTCAAGTTTCTCAGGGTCGCCTGTGAAATCAAATCTACCAGCCGTGGTAATATCAAGATTTTGCAACGCTTTCATGTTATTGTCAGTAGCTTTAAATACGCTGTCTTTTTGAACGCTCACAATTTTCATGGTAGTAGCTTTTTCCGCCTCAAAGCTAAGACCTTTAGAAACAACATCCAAAGAGTCTATATTAAGATTTATAGACGTAGCTTTATTGGCAGTAACTTTTGCGTTTCCTGACATAATACCTTTTAAGTTAACATTAAGGCTTGCGGCTTCTGCAGCATTAATGCTTCCTAGCTGCGTATCGTATTGGTTGTCATTAACATAGTTGATAGTTTTTAGAGCAGTAGAGTCTATTGTAATGAGATTACCGCCTTTAGTGTTTGTTATATAGTCTAAAGTATCCACCTTAGAATTTATAATATTTACTTTTGTATTAGGAGCTTGAGTATCTTTTAGACCTATAGTCAGTCTAACTACATCAGGCGATTTTTCCAAGTCAACAACAGCCGGGTTAAGAGGATTGGTAACTGTAGCATTTTTAAATATCAAATGCTCAACAGAAGTCGTAACAAGCTTTCTTGCAGTATCAAGACCACCTGTTAAGTTATCAAATTCTAAAGTATCGTAGCCTTTTCCACCGTCAACACGCAAAACACCAATAGTGCTTGCATCAATGTCTGCTTTAATAGTATCGTCAGCGCTACCGCCTTTTATATTCTCTAGAACTGATTTTGACGCAACCAAATTAGCAAATAACTTGGCCTTCAATTCAGAAGCATCAAAGCTCTTAGTATTTGCAGCAACGGCAACATCTAAACTAGCATCACCGGAAACCTTAACGTTTTCAGTATTCACATCTTTAATATAACTTGCTCGACCTTGAGTTTTGATATTTAAAGTCTCTATACCGCTAAATGTAGTGGAAATAGAATTTGACAGCATACCGACAGGAGTACTTGCACCTACATTATCGAGTGTTAAATTTTGAACATCGCTATTACCAGATATGGTGCTAGACTGATATGTTAGCGTTATATAGTCATTTCTGAGGTCAGCTACGCTAAAGTCAATAATATTGGCCAAATTGATAACCCTAACAGCATTATTTCCATCAAGTTTGGCACTCTTAAGACCAGTAACGCCGTTAGCATTAAACTCTTTAAGCGCCCCACCGTTGTTTATTAGGTTTAAATTTTCTACATTTTTTAGCTCACCAGTAGTAAACCCATTAAAATTTGTATTCATAGTAACGCTTAGAGTGTCGTTTCCTGTGCTGCCGTCAATTTTGTCCTCAGGATTAAGAGTATTTTCGGAAAATACAGAGCTTGCGACAGCTTTTATGACATCAGTTTTAGCTGTACCATTAATAGTATCCGCTGAAGTAGTAAGCGTATGGAAATCAGCATTTGCCATCTCGTCTACCTTGACTTTTTGCTCAGCCAAATTTGTAGAATTTGTAGTTCTAATTATCTCTTGGAATGGCGTATAGTTGTAATCGCCTGTACCGTTTTGACTAATACTTGAAATTTTCTCCGCCATATATTTAGAAATTTCGGTCTTATTCTCAAAGACTTTTGCCGCTACCGGATCTGCCGCTTTGGCTATTGCAGAAGTAGCAACGTCAAAAAGTTTTACAAGCATATCGCCTCTTGAGTTTCCAAGTTGAAGGTGTTTTACCCAGGCATTAATGCCGTCAGGGTCTTGAGAATAATCTTTGCCCAAGATGTTCTTGTAGACCATCTCTACAAAGTCTCTATCTTGATCTATGCTACCGCCGTAATACGCTATAGCCGCATCCGATTTTAGCATATCATTAGCTATCTGCGCTTGAGTTTTAGTTGCTCCTGCGCTTACCCATGCGTTAAAGCCCGCGCCTTCAGGGGCACGATTAAATAACGCTACGTAAAGCTGTGCAACTTGTGCTTGTGTTACTGCCATTAAGGACTCCTTTTTAGTGTGTTTCTTGAGTTTTTGGGTATCTTTACAGAATACTGTTGCTAATTATAGCATAAAAAATCACTTAAAACGTAAAAATTTAAAAAATAAATTTTACTTAAACGCTCTTTGCAAGTCCCGCATCATATCAACCGATATATTAGAATTAAGCCACTGGATTTCCAAATATGCGAGGACCAAATTATAAGATGCCGTTAGCGCTTCGTTTCTGGTTTTAAAAACTCTAGCGCGAGCGTCAAACAAATTTACCGCATCTTTCAAGCCCTCTTCGTAGCCTCTTTCTATTGATTTTACGTAAAGCTCCGCATTTTCCAAAGAGCGCTTCATTAACTCGCATTCGTCGATATAATTAAGATAGTTATTTATCGCTCTTTTTTGGCTGATCTCTATCTCTTTTTGAATATCCTTTTGCTGCTCGACACTAGCTAGTCTTAGTAGTTTACCCTCCTCTACTCTTGAGCTGGTCGCACCACCCGTATATAAAGGCAGAGTAAAACGCAACATAGTATCTAGCTTTCTTCTTCTGTCACCGGAATAGTCGTTGTCTATGTAGTATAAATTTGCATAGCTGATACTAAAATCAAGCGTAGGGAGATGCTCGCTTTTTCTCTTTTTGTATTCTTGTTCTGAGATTTCGACGGCCAAAACGCTGTCTTGAAATTTAAAATTTCTTGCTACGTCGCTAAAATTCGACAAATTTACTTTTTTGAAAAATTCGGTATCGATGTTTGAAAAGCTATCCTTCACCTCGATCTCTTGCCCGACTAGCTTTACTAGCTCTAGCTTTGCTACTTCGATATTTAGTTTAGCTTTGTTTACGCCCAGCAACGCCTCGTCTAATCTAACTTTAGATTCGAGCATATCCATTTTATTTACTAACCCAAATTCCAAAGATTTCTGCATTTGGTTATATTTGGCGCGGTTGGCTTCTTCGTAACTCTGAGCAAGAGCTAGCGTCTCGGATGCAAAGGTGTAGTTAAAATACGCCTCTACAACCCTTTTTGCTAGTTCTTGTTTAGTGTTTTCATACATCAGCTCGTTGCCGCGCACCCTGATTTCCTCTTGATTTCTTTGATACCAGATTGCCGGCCTAAATACGCTCTGACTAAGACTAACGCCTACCTTTTTATAGCTTTCGTTTATTTTTGATACTCTTCGCCTATCCATTCTGTCGTATTTTTCGCCGACATATGCGGCCTCGGCGTTAATAGTCGGCAAAAACATGGCCGTAGCTTGTGATAGCCTCTCTTGAGAGGCTATACTATTGTACATGGTCATTTTAAGCTCATTATTATTTTCGAGCGCCATTTCGTATGCCTGTGAGAGGCTAACGCTTTGAGCAAAAGCTAAATTTGAAGCCAATAAGGCCGAAAGTAAAATTTTAGTCTTCATTAAATGCCCTTTTAAACATATCTATAAACGGTTTTAAGACATACTCAAGCATCGTTCTGTCGCCGGTTTTGATCATTACCTCAACCGGCATTCCCGGAACTATAAAAAAGTCATTTCTTTTAAACTCTTTCATACCCTCTTCCGTAAGCACGGCCTTAATATCGTAAAACGAGTGACCTGCATTATCCTGAATACTATCGGCAGATATGTACGTTACCTTGCCCTCCATAACAAAGCTCGGCCTGTGCTGAAATGCGCTAAATCTAATATCGGCAAGCTGTCCCACATGCACCGTATCGATATCTACTACGTTTAGTCTAGCCTCTACAACATAGTCGGTCTCGTCCGGCACTATACTCATTATTCTCTCGCCCGGTCTTATTACGCCTCCGATAGTATGGAAGGCTAGTTCTACGACGCTACCCTCTACCGGAGATTTTACGATAGTACGCTCGGATTGATCTTTTAAAGCATTATAACGCTGTTGCAGATCCACAAGACGAGTTTTAGCGTCTTCAAGCTTTTTTAATACATCCTCTTTAAAGGTTCTGTCTCTTAATATAATCTGAGCTTGCGTCTCGGTAACTTGGACGTTTAGTCTTGCTATCTCGGCCTTGCCCGCAGCTATTTCACCCTCGACCGCCGTTTTTTCTCTATTTAGGTCGCGTAGCCTGACTTTGTCTGCCAACTGTTCTTTGAATAGCCTCTCCCACTCTTTAATCTCTTCGTTCAAAGACTTTATGCGGTCTTGTTTGGCGCTCACAATCGCATTTGCGCCTTTGATTTGATTTTCAAGCTGTTTTATACGTTGCTTGAGGATGGATTTTTCTTCATCTAAAAGCTTTTTTTGCGCGTTAAATATACTTAACTGCCCGTCTATAGCCTCTTTATAACCTTCGATTTGCTTTATTTCGTCACTAAATTTGACCTCCGTCGCATCGTCTTTTTGGGCTTCCAATCTAGAAACTATGACGCTGGTTCTTAAAAATTCTGCTCTAACTACGCTCATCTCGCTTTGCAAAGCGACGTTTTTTATCTCGACGAGCGGAGCGCCCTCTTTGACCATATCTCCGTCTTTAACGAAAATTTTATCTACGACGCCGCCCTCAAGGTGTTGGATGATTTTTTTGTTACTAACTACGCCTATTTTACCGACGGCTACGGCAGCGCTATTAAGTGGTGCCATGCCGAGCCAAATTCCAAAAACTCCGACCAATAAAAATATAACAAATAGCCCAAAATTTACGGTGCCTTTTTCATTTTTAAGTATCATCTTAGCCCTCCGCATCTTCTAGGCTTATACTACGCCTTTTTTGCTGTTCTGCTACCTGCGGTTGTTGCGCATTTGCCTTGCCGAGCTCAGCCAATACCGCATCTCTAGCGCCAAAGTACATCAATCTTCCCGCATTTAAAACGGCGATTTTATCAACTAAATTTAAGATATTTAGCTTGTGCGTTATTAACACTATAGTCGCCTTACCTTTCATCGACGCAAGCGCGGCAAAAAGCGCTCTTTCGCCCTCTTCGTCTAGGCTAGCGTTAGGTTCGTCCAGCACGATTATTTTAGGCTCTTTATAAAGCGCTCTGGCAAGAGCCACTCTTTGACGTTGTCCGCCGCTTAAGCTGGCTCCACCTATGCCTATTTTGGTTTCATAGCCGTCCGGTAAATTTAATATCATATCATGAACGTTAGCTAGCTTTGCAGCCCGTACGATCGCTTCGCTATCCAGTTCACCGAATCTCGCGATGTTTTCTGCGATATTTCCTTCGAAAAGCTCGACGTCTTGCGGTAAATATCCCACAAACTGCCCCAAGTGGTCGCTATTGTACTGGGTGATATCGGCTCCGTCCACGCGAACTACGCCGTGAAATACCGGCCACACGCCTAGCATCGCTCTAGCTAGCGAGCTTTTACCAGCGGCGCTCGGACCGATAATCGCGCACATATCTCCGCTTTTAAGCTCGAAATTTATGCCCATCAAAGTAGGCGCTTTACCATGAGGCGGTACTAGGCTTATGGTTTCTAGGAAAATATCGCCTTTTGGATCCGGAAGTTTAAGTTTTTCGTTGTCGGCGGGGAAATCCTCCAAAAACTGCGAAAGTCTAGCATAGCTCTCTTTGGTGTTTTTATAGCTTTTCCAGCTTGAGATCAATATATCAAGCGGAGCTAGCGCGCGACCCATGATAATAGAGCCCGCGATCATCATACCCGGATTTACCTCCTGCAGGACAACCAAATATGCGCCAAGACCCAGCATCAGCGACTGGGAAACGACGCGAAATACCTTACTGATATTTGCGTACATTCCCGCCTTTACGCTAGACTCGGAGTGAGCTTCTAGAAATTCATTATGCTTTTTGTGCCAAATTTTCTTTAAATTTCCGTTCATGCCCATAGCTTGGATAACTTCGGAATTTCTTAAATTTAGATCGACGAAGCGGGTTTCGGCGCCGAAAGCGTCATTTGACCTTTTTAGTCCGTCTTTAGTCGCGCCTTCGTTTAAAAGAGCCAAAACAAACAAAACAATCGCGGCGGCGATACTAAAATATCCAAAATACGGGTGGAAGAAAAACAGTATCAATATATAAAAAGGTAGCCACGGCGCGTCAAGAAATGCAAATACGCCGTTAGTACTGAGATATTGTTTTATGGTATTTAGATCTCTCATCGGCTGAGAAGATACCCTGCCAGGCTGTCTGGCCGAGAGTTTAAAGATCGCGTCATACACTCTCTCGGACAGCCTTAAATCTATCTGGTTTGAAAAAACTACCAAAATTCTCGAACGTAAAATTTCGAAAAACATCATACATAGATATAAAAATATAACTATCAATGTAAGGAAAAATAACGTATCAAGGCTTCTTGACGTTACGACCCTACCGTAAAGTTGTAACATATATAGAGGAGAAGTTAGCATCAAAACGTTTATGAACATGCTGAAAATTCCAGCATATATCATAGCGTGTTTGGATTTTTTAATACTCTCCTTTAGTTCATTTACTTTCATTTTCTTTTTTACTTTCGTTTTCTAAAATTCTACCCGCCAAATTTTCCAAATTCGTTAAGCTTCTAATGTGCGCATCTATTAGGCTAACATAGCCCTTTCTAACAAAATCGGCCAAAGTAGCGTCGTCAAGCTCGTTTAGTTTTTTTCTGCTCACGACAGAAAAGCCTTTGATTAAGGTGATTTTTCTATCGTTATCAGAGACGGTTAGCTCTTTGTTTATCAAAATTCCAGCCTTTTTGATCTCTTCTAACGCATTTTGCGTAGCCTCTAGCTGAGCATTGTAGTTTTGCATAGCGTTTATCGTGTTTTGCAAAAATTCGCTCGGCTCTTCGTTTTTCTTGAATAATTTTTCGCCTTTACCTTTTAGCTGAGGCGCATCCTCGTCTATACAAAGGATATTTTTATCCTCGACTTTAGCCAGAGTAAAAGGATAGTTTTGCAAGATCGCAGGCACGTAGCCTTTGTAGTTTTTATCTATTATTAGATTTTCATTTCTACCTAGTAGTACTAGAAGTTTAGGCACTACGTCGTTCGTGAAAACTATAGGTAAATCTTTCTCGCAGAAAAACGCCTCACTCGCTACTATCTCCGCAAACGGGAAATTTGGTAACGCATCTTGGTGATAAGACACTCCGTTATGTACTTCTGAATTTAAAGCAACTATTTTCATTTCAGTCCTTTTTTTAAAATTTTGAATCTCTATTTTTTTTGCTAAGCTTAAGTTTTTGTCGATGCTTCTAAAGGTATATCCGCCGTTTTGTTGCAAAAATGCCAAAACATCCTCAAATTCGTTTATAAAAACGTCTCGGATTTCGTATCTTTTAATGTCGCTTTCTTGGATATAACCCCGCGCTTTATTCCTATTTCTTATAAAGGTGCTATTTAGCTCTTGCATGATCTTAGGTATATTTAAGGATTTCAAAAATAGCGATATGGAATTAGACTCCAAAATGTAGCCTAAAATTTCCATATCGTATTTTTGGGTTAGAGAACTTAAAATTTCAACATAAAGGTCTTTTTCGCTTTGATCGGCAAAAAAGTTGCCCTTTTGTTTTATCAAAACCATTTCTGATTTTATTTCTCTAACCGCTCTACCCAAAATTTACCTTAACCAGTAACTAAAACATCAAGAATGTGATTGTAATCCTTTTATACTTAAAGAAATATTAAAAAGTGCCAGAGTAACTAATTTTATTTTTTAAGCTATAAATTCTATGGAATAGTTATTGCTTATAATTCCACGGTAAATACTCGTTGTATTTTATGATTTTTTAGCCTAGATATCGTAATATACGATATTTGTCGTTTACTATCATTAGTACGTAGTACTAAAATTCACTTCTAAGGAGCCAATATGGCAGTAACGCAAGCACAAGTCGCCCAGCTTTATGTGGCATTGTTTAACAGAGCGCCGGAGGGAGCCGGATTAAACGCGTGGGTAAGCGCCGGAGCCGCTAAAACCCAAGCGCAAATAGCCGACGATATGCTCAAGGCGCCGGCCGTACAGTCGTATTTTAACGGCAGTATAGATACCGATAAAGGCTATATCGAAAATATCTATAAAAACATCCTCGGCAAGGACTACTCGCAAGATCCGGCAGGCATAGATGCGTGGGTAAGGCATCTACAAGCCGGCCATACCAGAGGCGAGACGCTAACGAAGCTTTTTGAGGTAGCGGCATCGGCGGAGGCTAAGGTGGCCGATCCTAGGGCTGCTAAAATTTTCGAAAACAAATCCGCAGTCGCGGCCTATATGGCGGAAAAAATAGGCGATATCGGCAAAGACGGCAGCGGAAATTTCGACTACGCGCCGTTTCAGGAGATTATCAGGACGACGAACGAGTCAAATTTAGAAGCGCAAAAAGCCAAAATAGACGAGCTAGCCAGCAAAGGCGTCGAAAAGAGCCTAACCGACGGTCTGGACAACATAGCAGGCACCGCGGGCAACGACGTATTTAACGGCGTTTACTACGCAGGCAACGGCACGCAAAAGTCTACTTTGTCACCGCTTGATAAAATCGACGGCGGCGCGGGCAAAGACACGTTAAATTTGACCGTGTTTAAAAACGACGCTCCGCAAAATTTGACTACGACCGAGCTTCAAAATATCTTTAAAGGCGTAAGCAACGTCGAAAATCTAAATTTGATCTCGGAGACCCAATTTGACGCCGGCGGAGTCAAATTTAACTTCGGGCTGGAAAATTTAAACATCTCCACCATAGGCGACGTGAGCATATCCGAGACCGACGCGACGAACAAAGTCTCCGTAAATACGACCGGCAAAGTTTCGCTAAACGCAAAAAACGCCCAAGACATCGACATTTCGGCAAAATCAGACGTAACTTTGATCGCGCAGGACGCTAAAACCGTAAACGTAAACAGCGAAGGCAAGGCAAATATCGCCGCAACCGCCGCGCAGACGTTAAATTTAAAAGCCAACGGCGAAACCGAAGTCGCAACGAGCGCAAAGACCGTAAATATCGATCTAAAAAGCAAAACCAACGCTCTTAAAAACTTCACGACCCAGGCCGCCGATTTAACGCTTGCAAATTTAAAGATAAACGATACCTCCGGAAATAACGTACTCATCGCATACGGCGCCAAAAAGGTCAGCGTGACGGACGTCGATTTTGGCGCCAACTCCATCCAAACCGACGAACGGGACGTGGATTTTACGATGTCTTACGCGGACGAAGGCCTAGCTAAACTATCCTCAAGCGCGGCCGATAAAGTAAAAACGCTAAATTTACACGCTAAAGCGGGCAAAAAAGGCCAGCTAGACCTGGGCAATATCGCGTCGCTAACCAAGGTTGCGGTGGACGGCGGCATGAGAGAATTTGCTATGGACTTGTCGGCTCAAACAAATCTTACGAATTTCGACTCTAGCGCTTACGAGGGCGGCTTCTCTAGCCTAAAACTCAAAAACGTCCAAAACGCTACCGCAAAACTAGGCAGCGGGGACGATTTCGTAGAGATAGATAGCGCGGCAAATGTCCATAGTATCGACGGCGGCGCGGGCGAAGACACCATGGTCGTAACCTCTGCCGTAGCTACCGCGACGACAAATAAGCTTTCTCTTTTAAATTTTGAAAATTTAAAGATAACCGATGCCTTAAGCGGAGCCGTAGATATGACTAAATGGGCAAATTTGAGCTCCGTAACGCTAGCCGGCGGAGCGGGAGCGGGAGCAAAGATAGATAATCTAGCGAATAACTCTACGATAGTCGTCGAAAACGTCGCGATCGCAAACGATATAGCCGTAAATATCAAAGATGCGGCGAGCGGCGCGGACGATACGCTAATCTTAAAGATAAATCCTAAAGCAAATACGGCAGGACTGGACAATACCGGAAATTTCGTCATAGACGGCATAGAAAACGTCCGAATAGTCTCAAACGCCGATACGGCAAAAACCGCCGCAGCCAAAAACGTAATAAACCTAAACGCTAGCGACGCGACTAAATGCGCGCTATCGGGCGTCTACGTGAGCGGCGACGGTAATACCGAGCTAAAACTAGGCGCGAATATCGTGAAAATAAAAGGTGTGGACGCAAGCTCGCTAACAGGCAAATTTACCTTTGACGCGGGAAATCACGTCGAAAGAGGCGGCGTCGTAAAAGGCGGTAGCGGAGACGATACGCTAAGCTTCGGCTCGGTGGCGGGTCTTAAAATAACGGGCGGAGCGGGCAACGACGTCTTTAAGGTCGGCAAGCTCGGAGCGGAGGCGAATTCGCCTTTTGGCACGGATAAACTAAGCTCTATCACGGACTTTAGCAAAGGCGACAAACTATACACGGGAGGCGCCGCCGCGGAGTCAAATTCTATCGCCAAGTACGACTCGGACGCATCGCTAGACTTCGCCAACAACTTACGCGAAGCCGAAAAGGCGGCCGCTCAGCACGCGTCAAAGAGTGCGTATTTCACCTATCAGTCAAACACCTACATCGTTACGTCCGACGGCGTGCAAGGCGTAGGACAGGACGACTACGTGACCAAGCTAGCCGGCACGATAGATCTGGGCGGAGCAAGAGTAGATAGCGATCACAATATCGTCTTATAGTTTCGCCTAAATTCATTTTTATCCTTCACAGCGGCAGGCCGACACAGTGCGGTTCTGCCGCCCAGATTTTCATTTTTTTATCTACGATTTATCGACAATCAGGAATTTAATGCTATAATCGCCATGGAATTAAACAAAATCCCAAATTTACCCAAAGGAGGCCTTTTATGGCAGTAACAAAAGCACAAGTAGCCCAACTTTATGTGGCATTATTTAACAGAGCACCCGAAGGCGCGGGTTTAAACGCATGGGTTTCAGCAGGCGTTTTTAGAGATCAAGCTCAAACCGCAGACGCTATGCTACAAAGCCCTGCTATCGCAGCATATTTTAACGGCAGAATAGATACAAACAGAGGATATGTAGAAAATATCTATAAAAATATCCTAGGCAAAGACTACTCTCAAGATCCAGACGGCATCAACGCTTGGGTGCGCCACCTAGAGCTAGGACACTCAAGAGGCGAGACTCTAGTTACTCTTTTCCAAGTAGCAAGATCGCCTGAGGCTATCGCGGCAGACCCTACGGCAGCGGCGGTATTTGCAAACAAAACCGCTATCGCGGCATATATGGCTGAAAAGATAACCGACATAGAAAGCGACGGATCTGGTAACTTTAACTATGCTCCGTTCCAGCAGATTATCGAGACCACAAACAGCACCAACCTAGAGGAGCAAAAAGCTAAAATAGATCAACTAGCAGACGCTGCAAAACCGGGAAGCAAAATTTTCACCACCGGAGTCGATACGCTTAAGGGTACCGAAGGCGACGATACTTTTAGCGCTGTTTACTACTCTGGCGACGGCGATAAGACCTCTACTTTGTCCTCTCTAGACACCCTAGACGGCCTAGGCGGTAAAGACACCCTAAAAGTAACCGTACTAAAAAACGGTTCAAATTCACAGCTTGATCTAGACAATATCGATAATGCGATGAGAGGCGTAACCAACATAGAAAATTTAGAGATAAGATCAGAGGTAACAATAAAGGCTCCAGCAGCACCGCACTTGAGTAAACTAAACAAAGGTCTTGATAATCTAAGCATTACATCCCCTGGGGACATAAAGCTAGAAACCGATACCAAAGAAAAAGTAACGATAGATACGAATAAAATCGCCACTCTAACAGCAGATAAAGCAAAAGAGATATCTGTAAAAGGCGGAGAAGATAGCACTATATCCGCAAAAGAGGCTACAAAAGCTAGCATAAATCTAGGCACAAACACAAAAGTCCTAACCGTAGGCGCAAACGGACTAGATAAAGTCGAAGATCTAAGCCTAGCAAACCTAAAACTAGCAGCAGCGCTCACCGCGGCTAAACTAGTTAAAATCAACGTAAAAGACGTCGACTTTAACGGTGCCCAAATCGCAACCAACGAAGAAAAAGTGGATCTAACCACAAACTACACGGAAAAAGGAGCGGCTAAACTACAAGCAGACAATGCCACTCAGCTAACCATTCACGCTAACGGCGAAAAAGAGTCTACTATCGAGTTCGTTTCTCCTCACAACAAGTTAGAAAAAGTAACCTTTGATGGAAACGCAAAAGATCTAAAAATCAATCTGCAACAAGAAACTGCGCTAAAAGACGTAAACGCAGCATCCTTTACCGGAAATTTCGCCGAACTAAAGGTCAAAAACGTCGCCGGCTCACAAGTACTTTTAGGCTCAGGAAACGACGTAGTAGACATAGATGATACAGCTGCCGAGCAAACCATCAACGGCGGAGCAGGAACGGATCTAATATCCATATCTACAACAATCGCAGGCGCCGGAGCGGATAAGGTGACGCTTAAAAATTTCGAAGGCATAAGAATTAATAATGCTATTGCAAATGATATAGATATGTCAAAATGGGAAGGCTTTAACAATATCACCCTAGCTCTAGGCGCAAATGCGGGCAAAAAACTTACAAAAGTCTTAAATAACTCTACTATAACAGTAGAAAAAAATGATTTATCAAACGACCTTGAAGTAGGGATCAAAGACGCAGATACCGGCACTGCCGATAAGTTAAATTTGGTACTAGATCCAAAAGACAGCACAAATGGCAAGGTAAAAGGTCAGTTCAAAGTAGACGATATAGAAAACATCGATATAGTGTCGAAATTGGACGAAAAAAAGATAGCTACAGCTGAAAATACCGTAAATCTAAAAGCTAGCGCCGACAAAGGCACTCTAGCTAACATAGTAGTAAAAGGCGATGCAAACTCAACAATACTAACTCTAGACGCTAATTTTAAAAAGATAAAAACCGTAGATGCAAGCACTCTTAAAGGAAAATTTACATTTGACGCTAGCGGTCGCCTTGATGAAAAATCAGTAATCAAAGGCGGAGCGGGCGACGATACGATAACCTTTGGTAGCAAATCAGGCGTAACCGTAACCGGCGGAGCGGGCGACGATACGTTTGTATTAGGAACCGTAGGCGACAGCGCAGCATTCCCTGCATCAAAAACGGCTACCATTAAAGATTTCTCTAAAGGTGACAAACTCAAAATAGGCGCAAATTTAGGAGGAACCATTGATCAAAATATCGCAAGATACGATTCAACAAAATCGCTAGACTTTGCAAACAACCTATCTAGAGCCCTAGACGTCGCAAAGGCTGCAGGCAACAAACTAGCTTACTTTACCTACACCGATCCTGATAGCAATGCAACAGACACATATCTAGTAAGATCAGACGCTACCGCTGGTCTATCCGCCGACGACTATGTAGTAAAACTAAACGGCATAGTAGATCTAGCTAATGCTACGCTTGCCGACAATAGTGGCCTACAGCTAACCCTCTAATCTCCGCGATAAACCCCGACCTTTCGGGGTTTATCTTCTTTAAACTCTCAAATTTTCTCCCTCTTTCAAATTTTACAGAACGAATCAAATTTAACGATGGACCAAATTTGCGCTCAGATTTAATCCGCTGCACGTAAATTTGACGGCAAAAATGCAAATTTCGCCGCGTTAAATTTGAAATAATCAAATTTGCACCGGCCGTAAAGCCCTAAAATTCGTCCTTCTCAATCAAATTTGAAAAAATCAAAAAAATTTTACCTCTACCCCTAAAGTTTTTTTGATTTCGTCCGATATAGTTTTTGAACGACAAGAAGTCGTAATTAAACTTTAAAAGGATTTACAATGAGTTTTCGTATTAACACGAACATCAACGCTCTAAACACACACGCAAACGCAGTCGGTAACAACCGCAACCTTTCTCTTTCTTTGGGTAAACTTAGCTCAGGTTTGAGAATCCAAACTGCAGCAGATGACGCTTCTGGTCTTGCTATCGCTGATAGCCTTCGCTCTCAAGCTAGCGCGCTTGGTCAAGCTATCAACAATGGTAATGACGCTATCGGTATCATCCAAGTAGCGGATAAGGCTATGGACGAGCAGCTAAAAATCCTAGACACGATCAAGGTAAAAGCTACTCAATCAGCTCAAGACGGTCAAACAACAGATTCTCGTCAAGCGCTACAAGCCGACATCGTTCGCCTAATGGAAGAGCTAGACAACATTGGAAATACAACGTCTTTCAACGGTCAGCAGCTACTAAACGGAACATTCTCTAACAAAGAGTTCCAAATCGGCGCTTACTCAAACCAAACAGTTAAAGCCTCTATCGGTGCTACTACCTCAGATAAGATCGGCTTAACAAGATTTGAGAGCTCTAAGCTACTAACTAAAATGGATGTAGTATCTCTTACCTTTCTAAACGTTGACGGCGTAAACAACGTAAAAGTCGCTGCTGCTACCGTTTCAACAGGTCTTGGAAAAGGAATAGGCGCTTTAGCTGAAAACATCAATAAAGTATCTGATAAAACAGGTATCAGAGCTACTTACGATGTAACTCGCATCATGAGCAAGGCCGTAGAAAAAGCCTCTATCCAAAGCTTTGCTATCAACGGCGTAAAGATCGGTGATTTGGATGTACAAGCAAACGATGCCAATGGTGCCCTAGTAAACGCTATCAACAGAGTAAAAGACCAAACCGGCGTTGAAGCTTCTATAAATACAGAAGGCAAGATGGTTCTTACTAGCCGCGACGGTCGCGCTATGAGCTTTGCAGGCAAAGATATCGATAAAGTTATCGGCGCGAAAGATAAATCAGGCTTTATAGGTAGACTAAACCTAGTAAGACTAGACGGCAGAGATATCAAAATGAAAGGCGGCGGAGGCACTAAGCTCTCAGTAGCGTTCTCAAGTGACGGCGGCGCTCAACAATCAGTAGCCATGAGAGATATTCGCGGACAGATAGATAAAAAACTAGCAACTGCTATGGGCTTCCAAAGAATGAAAGCCGATATAAGCTCTAACCAATCAGCAGGTGTTATGACTCTACGCGGCGCAATGGCTGTTATGGATATCGCTGAGTCTGCTCAAAAAACTCTTGATCAGATCCGCTCAGACCTAGGTTCTGTTCAAAATCAGCTTGTCGCAACCGTAAACAACATCACGGTTACTCAAGTAAACGTAAAATCAGCTGAATCTCAAATCAGAGACGTTGATTTCGCTGCCGAGTCAGCAAACTTCTCTAAGTTTAACATCCTTGCTCAGTCAGGAAGTTATGCTATGAGTCAAGCTAACTCTGTTCAGCAAAACGTTTTAAGACTACTTCAGTAGTATTAAAACGTTTCTAGGTGAAGTAAAGCCGTTTAGGCTTTACAGAACTGGAAAAACGTAAAATTTCTACGCGAAGCGGGGGCAACCCCGCGTAGCTGGAAAAATGTCTTGAGACTACTTCAGTAGTTAAACATCTAAGGCCGCTTCGGCAGTCTTAGATTTCAAAAACCCAAACACCAATAATTAAGACATCTCCAAAAATAATAGTTAATGCAGACGCCAAATTTAGCGCCTGCTCTTTAGAAGTGAATTTTAAAGTCGAGTTTTACCCGCTCGACTTTTTGCTTCAAATTTTATCCCATTTTTCCAAGTCAAATTTAAATTCAAACGGTAAATTAATGCCATTAGTTTAAATTTTTTGCTACAATTACCGCAAAAAATTAAAAAGGCTATATTAATGAAAAGCTTAATCATCGTGGAGTCCCCCGCGAAAGCCAAAACGATAAAAAATTTCCTCGGAAGCGACTACGACGTCATCGCATCAAAAGGCCACATCAGAGATCTACCAAAAACCGCATTTGGCATCAAGATCGAGGGCGAAAAATTTACTCCCGAATACAAAATAAGCGCCGATCACTCCGCAATAGTAAAAGAGATCAAAGAGCTCGCCAAAAGCGCCGATCAAATCTACCTCGCAACCGATGAGGACCGCGAAGGAGAGGCCATCGCCTACCACATCGCCGCAGCCATCGGCAAAAAGCCCGAGAGCCTTCCTCGCATCGTGTTTCACGAGATCACCAAAAGCGCCATCGAAGCGGCTCTAAAAAACCCGCGCACGATAAATATGGATAGCGTAAACGCGCAACAAGCCCGCCGCCTGCTAGATCGCATCGTTGGCTACAAGCTCTCGCCGCTGTTAAATTTAAAGATCCAAAAAGGACTGAGTGCGGGACGAGTGCAAAGCGCGGCACTAAAAATCATCGTAGACCGCGAGCGCGAGATACGCGATTTTAAACCGATCGAGTACCACAGTATCGACGCGGTTTTCAAAAAAGACCTCGACGCCGAGCTGGTTAAATTTGAAGCGCAAAAGATAGAAAAACTAACGATAACAAACGGCGATAGAGCCAAATTTATCGTAGAAAATTTAAAAAGCGATAAATTTAACGTCCGCGAGATCGAAGCCAAAGAGCGCAAAACCGAGCCTGCACCGCCGTTTATGACCTCTACGCTACAACAAAGCGCGAGCAACCGCCTAGGCTTTAGCCCGAAAAAAACAATGATGATCGCGCAAAATTTATACGAGGGCGTGCAGACGCACCAGGGCTTTATGGGCGCGATAACCTACATGAGAACGGACAGCCTAAATCTCGCCAAAGAGGCCGTCACGGCAGCGCGCGAGACGATCGAGAAAGAGTACGGCGAACGCTACCTGCCTGCCAAGGCCAAATTTTACGCAACCAAAAGTAAAGGCGCGCAAGAAGCCCACGAGGCGATCCGCCCGACGAATCTCAGCTTCACGCCCGCTATCGCCGCGCAGTATCTAGAAAAAGACGCACTGCGCCTCTACACGCTCATCTACAACCGCTTTTTAGCGTGTCAAATGAGCGCGAGCGTGAGTCAGACGCAAAACGTATTCGTCGCGGGCACAAAGGGCGAGTTTAAAATAAGCGGCCGCAAGGTGCTATTTGACGGATTTTACCGCGTTTACGGCGATATGGATAAGGATAAAATTTTACCCGACTTAAAAATCGGCGACGAGATGAGTCTGCAAAGCATAAAAAGCTCGCAGCACTTCACCGAACCGCCGTCTCGCTACTCGGAGGCAGGACTCGTTAAAAAGCTAGAGAGCCTAGGCATCGGCAGACCTAGCACCTACGCGCCGACCATCTCGCTACTAACCTCTCGCGACTACGTCAAGGTCGAGAAAAAACAGCTCGTGCCAAACGAGATCGCTTTTACGATGATGGGCGTTTTGGAGGAGCATTTTAGCGATATCGTAGATAGCGAATTTACCTCAAATATGGAAGAAAAGCTCGACCACGTCGCCGAAGACAAGGCCGACTGGCAAAAGCTTTTGAGCGATTTTTATCATCCGTTTATAGATAAAATCACGGCGGGCAAAACAGGCATAAAAAGCCAAAAGGTCGCCACTCCTATCGGCGAAAAGTGCCCTGAATGCGGCGGCGAACTGCTACTACGAAAAGGACGCTACGGCGAGTTTATTGCGTGCGGAAACTTCCCAAAATGCAAATACTCGCGCAATATCGCCAAGGCCGAGCAAGGCGCGCAGGAAGGCGAAGCTGCGATAAAACCGAAAAAAGAGCTAAAAAAGATTGACGTACCGTGTCCAAAATGCGGCGGCGACATCGTCGAACGCATCAGCCGCAGGGGTAAATTTTACGGTTGCGCAAACTATCCAAAATGCGACTTCGTCTCAAACTATGAGCCGGTCGCCGAAAAATGCGACGAATGCGGCGGCGATATGATCAAAAAAGAGCTCAAAAAAGGGACGTTTCACGAGTGCACAAAATGCAAGAAGAAGGTACAAATCGCGGAGCAATAACGGTGGCTTGTCTTTTTGTCCTATACTTCGTTGAAATTTAATTTTCAAGCTCGGCAGACTACATGCCTAGCCTACGCTTAAAAATTAAATTTCGCCTCGTCTAGAATAAAAATACGTCGCCTTACAAATTTAAAACACGCTATTGCGCCGCACATTTGGAAACAAAATTTGATTCCAAATTTAACTAAGCCAAATTTAGCATTTTCGCGATGCAGGTCTCGGCGAGTAAAATTTGCAATTTTGACTTCAAATTTGAAATGAAAATAGTCAAGGCGAAGTATTTTTGTCATAGGCGAGGAGGATAAGCAAGGGCAAAGGAGCGTATATGTAATACGTGACTGCAGCCCGCAGCGAGATCCAACGAAGTATAGGGCAAAAAGACAAGCCGATAAAAAAGGAATAATCTAATGAAAACTATTATGTTATGCGCCATCTGTTCCGTGAGTTCGGGCAACTGCTCCGAGGACTGCGGCTACTGCACGCAAAGCGCAGGTATAAACGCCGATATCGAAAAATACAAAATGAAAACCGCCGAGCAAGTAGTCGCTGAGGCCAAGATCGCGGCGGCCAACCATGCGCTTGGCTTTTGCCTAGTCACCAGCGGCGCAAGGCTCACAGACAAAAAGACCGAAGAGATAGCCCGCCTCGCGCGCGCCGTAAATAAAGAAGTCTCAAGCCTCATGCTGATCGCTTGCAACGGCATGGCGACACTGCCGCAGCTAAAAGAGCTAAAAAGCGCAGGCGTGTTTAGCTACAACCACAACCTCGAGACCTCGCGCGAGTTTTTCCCGCAAATTTGCTCGACGCATAGCTGGGACGAGCGCTGGCAGACCAACATCGACGCCAAAGAAGCGGGGCTAATGCTTTGCACGGGCGGGATTTACGGGCTTGGCGAGAGCCAGGCCGACCGCGCGAGCCTGCAAGCTAGCCTTGCCAAGCTTGATCCGTTTTCTAGCCCGATAAATTTCTTTATCCCAAACGACGCGCTACGCGTCAAACGGCCGCCTATGGGAGCGGACGAAGCCCTGCGTATCATCGATGACACCGTCCGCGCACTACCTAACGCTCGCGTTATGATCGCAGGCGGTCGCGAGAAAATTTTAGGCGAACGCCAATACGAAATCTTTGATCACGGCGTCTCTGCCGTCGTTATCGGCGACTACCTCACGACCAAGGGCGAGGTCGCTAGCCGCGATATCGCCGAGTTTAAAGCGCGTGGATTTAGCTTCGCGACGCTTTGCCACTGATTCAAATTTGCCTTTAAAGGACGGAAAATTTGCGGGCTCGATTTTGGCGGAGTAACCGTCAAATTTGGCCTATTCTTAAAATGTATTTTGGAGTTTAGACACTATATTTCGCTAAAATTATAAATTTTTGGTTAAATTTAGCGTTGCGAGTTTGGCTTCCTTTAGTAAAAAACAACCGTTTGAGGTTGTTGTTTTTTACTTTGTTGTAAAGAAGGTGGGGGCTTAAATTGCGCTCTGCTTTACAGTTGCGAGGCAAAGCCGAAGCAAAAGAGCCCCTTTTTGTATCCACCTTTCTCTTTTCTTCGGGAGAGGAAGGGGTTCTACTTACGAAGCGTCGCCCCTTCCTCTCCCAAGCCCTCTCCAACCCCACTGCACGTTCAAGGGGTGCGATCGCGCTGCCGCGTCGCAGGTTTTAAATTTACATTTTCAAGATACGGGTCTCGGTGAGTAAAATTTGACTTCAAATTTGAACGTAAAACGATAAGGCGAAGTATTTTTTTTGTTCTAGACGAGGCGCTTTTAAATTTGGCGACGGGAGTTACCATGTAGGTAATGACAGAGCCAAATTTAAAAGCAACGAAGTATAGGGCAAAAAGACAAGCCTAAGCCGGTTAAATTTATTAAAGAATAAAAAACCTTAGGCTATAATCCCCCATTTACAAAGGACTTTCTTGCAGGCAAACGAGCTAAATATCCTCATCGCGCTAGCTTTTATCATCTTTACGTCGCCGTATTTTTCTAAAATTTTACGCATACCTATCGCGCCCGTGGAGATTATTTTGGGTTCGCTGGCCGGGTATTTGGGCTTTATCGGGCACAACGAGATGTTTAAAATCGTGAGCGAAGTAGGCTTTTTCTACCTCATGTTTTTAGCCGGCACGGAGGTCGATCTTAAGCTCTTTTTTACGATAGATAAAAAAATCCTAAAAACGGGCGTCATCTACCTGGCGATACTCTATCTGCTCTCGGCGCTGCTGACATTTTCGCTCGATCTAAACCGCCTTTTTATCCTCATCGTGCCGCTGATGGCCGTGGGCATGATATTTACGCTGTTTAAAGAGTACGGCAAAAACGAGGAGTGGCTAAATATCGGCATGCTCATCGCCTCGATCGGCGAGGTCGTGAGTATCACGCTACTAACCTTCGTCGGCGCATATATGAAATTTGGCGCGGGTAGCGAGCTAGCGTTTTCGATCATATATTTGAGCGGATTTTTAGCCGCGGCGGTGATCGGGTACAAGACGCTAAATGTGCTGTTTTGGTGGTATCCGCAGCTGCGTGTCATCCTGATGCCTCACTACGACAACTCCGAAAAAGACATCCGCCTGTGCATGGCGCTGTTTTTTGGCATCATCGCGCTTATGCTTTATTTAAATTTAGAGATCGCGTTTGGCGCGTTTGTGGCAGGGACCTTTATCGCGACATTTTTCGATCACAAAAAAGACCTCCCGCACAAGCTTGCCAGCTTTGGCTTTGGCTTTTTGGTGCCGACATTTTTCGTGCATATCGGCTCGACGTTTAAGCTTAACGCCTTTATGATAGACGGAGTCGTGCGCGACGCGGCGCTGATAACGGGCGTCATGATAGGCTTTAGACTCGCTGCTAGCACGGTGTTTTTAAACATCCTAGGACTAAAAAACACCGTGCTTTTTGCGCTATCGCACTCGATGCCGCTGACGCTTCTTATCGCGGTTGCTACCATAGCCTACAAATCAGGCGGTATAAATGAAAATTTTTACTTCTCTTTCATACTAGCGAGCCTAACTCAAGCTATAATAGTAACGATTTGTATCAAAATCCTAATGAGCTACGAAAATAAAAATTTGCAAAAGGAGCTAAAATGAGCGATACGGTTACGCTAACAGACAACAGAAACGGCAAAAGCTACGACTTTCCGATATTGCACGGTACGATGGGACCCGACGTCATCGATATCTCGACCTTTTTTAGCGATACGGGGATGTTTACGTTTGACCGCGGATATACCTCGACGGCGATGTGCCGCTCTAGCATCACTTATATTGACGGGCTAAAAGGCGAGCTGATGTACCGCGGCTACGACATCGCGTATCTAGCGGAGAACAAAACCTTCATCGACGTGGCGTATCTGCTGCTAAATAAAGAGCTACCGAATAAAAAGCAATACGACGAATTTAAACTCGAGCTTAAAAAGCGCAGCTTCATTCATGAGGGCATGATGAAGCTCTTTGACGCATTTCCCGACAAAGCGCACCCGATGGCGATCTTGCAGGCTGCGGTTGCTGCGCTCTCGGCCTTTTACTCCGACCACCTAAATATGGACAAGCCAGAGGAGTACCACGAGATGGCGATGCGGATAATCGCCAAAATACCAACCATAGCGGCATTTTCTTATAGGTTTTCTCGCGGACTGCCGATCATTTATCCAAATTTAGACCGCGGCTTTACGGAAAATTTCCTCTACATGATGAGGAGTTACCCTTATGAGCACGTAAATTTGCGTCCGATCGAGGTCAAGGCGCTTGATACGGTCTTTATGCTGCACGCCGATCACGAGCAAAACGCCTCCACGACGACCGTTCGCACGGTGGGCTCGACGCACGCGCACCCGTATGCGTGTATCGCCGCGGGTATCGGAGCGCTATGGGGCTGGGCTCACGGCGGCGCAAACGAAGGCGTTATCCGCCAGCTAGAGCAGATCGGCTCGGTCGAAAACGTCGATAAATACATCGCCCGCGCCAAAGACAAAAACGATCCGTTTAGGCTGATGGGCTTTGGTCACCGCGTGTATAAAAACTTCGATCCGCGCGCAAAGGTGCTAAAATCTATGTGCGACCAGCTGTTTGACGAGATCGGCATAAACACCGAGCTTCTAAAAATCGCCAAAAAGATCGAGGAGATCGCGCTAAACGACGAGTATTTCATCTCGCGCAACCTCTACCCGAACGTCGATTTTTACTCGGGACTGATTTTAAAGGCGCTTAGCATACCAAATGATATGTTTGCGGTTATCTTCGTCATCGGCAGGATCCCGGGCTGGATCAGTCAGTGGATAGAGCTAAAAGAGCAGGAAAGTATCAAGATAGTACGTCCTAGACAGCTGTACGTGGGCGAGACGAACAGAACGCCGAAATAATTTTAAATTTGACGGCTTGTCTTTTTCCGCCATACGTCGTTAGCGGCTCGGTCGGCTTCGGTCACGTATTATATATACGCTCCCTCGCCTCGTTCGCCACTGCCTCGTCTGACGAAAAAATACGACGCCTTAACTCTTTAAGTTAAGGTAGAATTTACGTTTTCAAGGTGCAGGTCTGGGCAACTCAAATTCGCAAATTTGACTTTAAATTTGAACACAAAACGACAAGGCGAAGTATTTTGAGATGAATTTGAATGTTGTGCGGAAATTTTCGTCCCAAGGCTAGACAGATAGTCTGCCGCAGGGCGAAAATTTCAAACTCATTCAAAGGCGCTCAAAAGACGAGCCGCTAAAAAAAGAAACCAAAATGCAAAAACTATTAAACCTAGCCAAGCTTGCGACCATCAAAGCAGGCGACGAGATAATAAAATTTTACGCCCACAAGGGCTTTGACGACGAGATTTTAGCAGCTCGCTCGACTTTACCAGAAAGCGCATTTAGCCAAAACGGCCGGGATTTCGAGGTAAATTTAAAAACCGATCATTCGCCCGTGACCTCGGCCGATCTTGTGGCAAATGCCGCGATATTTAAAACGCTAAAAAGCTCGCAAATCCAAATTTGCTCGGAGGAAAAGATTTTAGGCGAGTCCACGCGGACATTTTGGCTCATCGACCCGCTAGACGGCACGAAGGATTTTATCAGCGGCAGCGGCGAGTTTTGCGTCTGTATCGCGCTCATAGAGGACGGTCGCCCGGTTCTTGGCGTCATCTACTTGCCCGTTACTGGCGAAATTTATAGCGCAGCAAAGGGCGGACAAACGCAAAAAGAGCTTTATAAAAACGGTGCATTTATCCCGCAAATTTTAGCCGCAAAAGAGCGTGCGCCGCAAACGATAATCAGCGGCAAACGCGGCAAAAACGTAACGGCTGGCAAGCTCGCGACCGCTCTAAATTTTGACATCGCGCGGCTAAGCTCGGCGATCAAATACTGCCGCATCGCCGAAAATCTCGCGGGCGCATATATGCGCTACTCGCCAAGCTCTATCTGGGACAACGCCGCGGGCGAGATGATCGCTGCGGGCACGGGAGCAAAGATGATCGATCTAGCGACGCTAAAAACGCCGATCTACGACGCCGCCTCGCTAAAAAACAACGAATTTATCGTCATCGCAAAGGATTTTTTAGCCCGAGAGGATGAAATTTTACGAGCGATAAAAGAGCTAAATTTATAAACTAAAAGGCAACTCGCCGCATTTCAAATTTAAACGGCTCAAGTAAATACATTATATAGCAACGCCGAATTTAAGACCAGCTAGACGAGAGTCGATAAATTTCATTTAAAATTTAGCTAAAATCGTAGTCAAATTTCAAGCCCTAAGTCGCCAAACATTTAAAGGAAACAATTGTTAAAAATCATAAAATCAGTTCTTAGCGTCATTTTCCAGGCTAGAATTTTATTTATCCTTTTTTACTTTTGCGCCTTCGTTACTTTTGCGCCCATGGCGTCTATCTTGGGTGCGGAGACGAGCCAAATGACGCTTTCTGTGCTATTTAACCCGCTCACTATACTATCTTGCGCATTGCTTGCCGTTTATATCAGCTTTAGGGTCGCAGCATATAAAAATCACGGCATAGATTGCAAAATGGACGCCGTATTTTTCATCGCTTTGAGCTGGGTATTTTTTATGCTATTTTGCTTGGCGACGCTTCTTGCGACCATTTTATTTTTGGAGGATTTTAGAGGCTTGCCGTCGCGAGAATTTTGCTCGTTACTTTTGGTGATGGCGATTTTTGCGGCATGGCGCACGCTTAAGAGCTCGGAATACAAATTAAGCGTATTTTACGAGCAAAAAGCCAGCACAAAAACAAGCATAGTCAAAATCTTAATTTATTCAGTCTTAGCGTTTGCGGCGATTGTCGCGGTATTTTTTTAGCGAAATGATTTTAGATTCTATAAATTTGGCGCTTTTAGCTCATCATGCCAAATTTAGATTTGCCGTGCTTTATGCTTGCTCGCTCGCAACAGCGCCACAAAAAGCTAAATTTGGGGTAATAATCGCCGAATTTGAGCTAAAAAGCAGTTTTTGACCAAAAGCCAAATCTAAATCCTCGTTAGCTCGCTTCTAGGACTAGCCTGCAGATCAAGCCCCGCAAACTCGCCGCGCAGGTATTTCTCGCGTCCGGCGCGCGCGATCATCGCGGCGTTATCGGAGCAAAACTCCAGCGGCGCACATATGAGCTCGCAGCCGTATTTCTCGCATAAAGCCTTTAGACGGGAGCGCAAATTTAGATTCGCGCTCGCTCCGCCCACGACGCCGAAACGCTCAAATTTACGCTGGACAAAGATCTTTTCTAGCTTGTTTAAGATGTGCTTGCAGGCGGTATTTTCAAAGGCAAAGCAGATATCGGCGACATCCTGCGCGCCGAGATTTCCGCTTACGGCGAGCCTTTCGGTTTCGACGCGAACCTGATTTTTTAGTCCCGAAAAGCTATACGCCGTGCGCGCATCGCCAAGCAGCGGCACGGTAAATTTAAACCTCTCGCGCCCGCTTTTTGCCGCCTTTTCGACCGCTACGCCGCCAGGATACCCAAGCCCCAGCATCTTTGCGACCTTGTCAAAACTCTCGCCGAAGCTATCGTCCATCGTGGTAGCTAGCACGCTCACGGCCCCGTCCACGCCGATATCTAGCACCATCGTGTGCCCGCCGCTAACGAGCAGCACGCCCGCAGGCAGCCGCGCCTCCTGCGACAAAAATAGCGAATACACGTGCCCGGCGAGGTGATTTACCGCGATTAACGGCACGCGCAGCGACGAGGCGAGCGCCTTTGCCATCGCGACGCCGCCAACTAGGCTCACGGAGAGCCCCGGCTCGTTCGTGACAGCGACGGCTTTTACGCGAGGTAGCCCTGATTTGATCTGCTCTAAAATTTTAGGCAGCGCAGCCGTATGCAAGCGCGCGGCTAGCTCCGGAACCACTCCACCAAATGCGCAGTGCTCGGCGTCCTGCGATATTTTTTTATGAAATTTTAACTCCAGCGTCTCGATATCGAGCAGCGCAACCGAGCTATCGTCGCAGCTGCTTTCTATACTCAAAATCAGCCCGTCCGCACTGCTACTTCGTAAATTTTCGCTCATTTTATTGATTTTCCTTTTTTAGCGCATTTTACCGCTTTTTGCTTTCGCGGTTATAAATTTACTCCGCTTTTTGGCAATGGCGGCAAAATACGCGTGCAAATCGCTTGCCGTAAATTTGCGACGAAACCAAATTTGAATAATTTTGAATCCAAATTTGACGCACCGAGACCTGCACTTTTAAGATGCTAAATTTGGTTTAGTCAAATTTGGTGTTTCAAGCCGAGCTTCCTTGCGTAAAAAACAACCGTTTAAGGTTGTTTTTTACTTTGTTGTAAAGGGGGTGGGGGCTTAAATTGCGAAGTCGCTCCCTTACCCCTTAACGATCCCCTATCCCCTACGACGTGAGAGGTTGCTGCGCTATGCGCAGTTTTATCTGGCGCTGCCGCGCCGCACGTTTTTAGTTTAGCATTTTTGGGGTACAGGTCTCGGCGAGTAAAATTTAACTTCAAATTTGAACGTAAAAAGATAAGGTGAAGTATTTTTGTTCTAGACGAGGCGCTTTTCAAATTTGGCGACGGGAGTTACCTGGTCGGTAATGACCGAGCCAAATTTAAAAGCAACGCAGTATAGGGCAAAAAGACAAGCCGAAAAAATTTAAAATTTCTCGTCTCTTATTATTTTCCCCCTCTCATCATACTCCCGCTCGATCTTATTTTCGTAGTCGTTGAGCGACTTTAGTCGGCCGTTTGGATAAAACGTCTTTACCCAAATAAATACCGTGTCTTTTTGGTAGCTCGTGTTTTCGATCGCGCCGTTTTCGTCGTAGTTTTCGTAATAATCCTCTTTAGGACCCGAGCGCACCGTGATAAAGTGCTTTTGGCGGGGTTTGCCGTCGCTAGTGTAGGAGAAGTTGTTATTGTCGGAAAAGATGCCCAGCATCACGTCGAATTTATTGCTCGATTTATATAGCCCAGCGACGTTGCCTTCGTCAAAGGCCTCCTTGACTTCGACGTTTATGTCGTCCCACAAGCACAGCTGCAGCGTGCCGCTATGCATGCCGTCCGCATGATAAAAATCTATCTCGATCCAGCGCTCTTGGCCGCTTTTGATAAATTTGACGATCTGCTTTTGCGGATGATGCAAGGGCGGCTTGATGTAGCCGTATAGCCTACCGTAAAACAGCGTCTCGCCCTCAGGCGTATAGATGCGCTCATAGACATTGTTTAGCTCTAGGCGGCTTTCCGGATCGTACTCGCCCGTCCTTTCTACGTCGTAGCTAAACCTCATCTCCAGCTCGCCCGTTTGCTTGCCTTTTAGCTTTGGTCGCGGGGTAAATTTTAGCTCGCTCTGGGGTAAAATTTGAGCGTTTTGCTTCGCCGAGCTCTGCTTTTCGCCGCCGAACGCCTGCGACGAAGCGGCAAAGCTAAGCGCCAAAAATAGCGCGAGAAAATTTTTCATTTTTATCCTTTAAATTTTTGCGTTTTTAAAACGAGCGTGATTATAGCGTTAAATTCGGATAAATTTTTAAATTTTACCCGCCGAGACCCGCACCGCGAAAATGCTAAATTTGGTTTGGTTAAATTTGAGGTGTTGTGCATTAAATTTAATCTTTCTTGTTGAGGGGGAAGGGGCTTGAATTACGAGGTCGCTCCCTCCCCCCCCCTTAACGATCCCCCATCCCCTACGACGTGAGAAGTGGCGACATTGCTTTGCTCTGCGAGCAAAGCGTCGCAAATTTGAATCAAATTTGACATTTTCAGAGTGCGGGTCTCGGCGAGTCAAATTTGCAAATTTGACCATAAAAAGACAAGGCGAAGTATTTTTGCGTTTAGACAAGGCGGAAACGACGGAGGCGAGGGAGCGGACTAGTCGTCCGTGACCGAAGCCGACCGAGTTTCCAACGACGTATAAACCAAAAAGACAAGCCGCAAAAGGCTAAATTTTCAGCCCGTTTTCGTACCAATCTATCTTCCTGGTCAAATACATCACCAGCGCAATCACCGCAAATATCATCACGCTACCCATCAAAAGCGCGTAGTCCTCGGATTGCAAGATACCGTAGAGCAAGCAGTAGCTAACCGCATGTACGAGCGCGATAAAAACGCCCCATTTGCGCGCCCGAAAGATCGCCGAGCCGTAGAAAAGTATCGTCGCACACACGGCTGCGGCCGCGACGAGATAGCTAGCTAAAAAGCTAATATGCTCGGAAAACGAGAGCACGAGCAGGTAAAATAGCACGTCGGCGGCTCCGATGAGTAGGTACTGGATAGGATGGATGCGGACGCGGCTGTAAATTTCGCACAAAAATATCGCCAAAAACGGCACCGCCAAAAACAAGATCGCGTAAGTCACGCAGCGTGCGATGAGCGAGTAGTTGTTTACGGGGCTGATGAAGCTAGCCTCGACACTCTCCAGCCTCATCTCGCGCCCGCTATCCATGATCCACGCCTGCGGGACGCCGGTGCTAAGGCCCGAGATCTCCCACTGCGCGTTAAAGCCGCTGCTCGTAACTTCACGCGATTTAGGCAGCCAGCCGCCGCTAAAAGACGGCGAACTCCACGAGGATTTCACGTCAAATTTATTATCCTGCCCGACGGGAACGAAGCTCGCGCTCTGTCCGCCCTGCATAGATAACACGCCCGCTAGCTCAAAGCCGCCGTTTGCCAAATTTGCAGGTAGCTTATAGTGGACGCTTTGGGTAAAGGGCGAGTATTTAGGCGGCGCAAAAGACTGCGCGAGATCCTGCCCGTTTGCTTTTAGCGCGGGAAACGCGGTAAAGGTCTTTTTGCTGCCTACGCCTAAAATCAGCGTCGCCTCGCCTAGCAAAACGTCGCTTTCTTTGATATTTAGCTGCTCGAAATTTAGCGGCGCAAATTTTGCTTTTAGCGCAACTTCGCCGTTAAAAACGGGCACGCTAAATATACCGCGCTTTAAATACTGCGGATTTAGCTGCGTCGATAGCTCGTATGACTGCGGCGCTATCATGATCTGCTCGGTTGTCTGCGATACCGCCGCTACGCCGTTTTCGTTGTAGATCGCCGCTTGCTTTTTGTACGGCACCGAGATCAAAACGCCCTCGATCCTAAGCGGGCCGCCGACTGGCTGCATGATGGACTCCTCGGCGCTTTGCTTGACGTAGGCGCGGTCAGAGATCATCGAGCTGATGAAACCTAGCGGGATAAGCAGCAGCAAAAGCAGTACGAAAATAATGACGGGCTTCGTCCAAAAGCCACCCTTGACGCTATCCACGATTTTGTTTTCCATTGGATTTCCTTTTGATTTTTTTCGCTGTGATTTTAACTAGAAATCGTAATAAATCGGTAAAAAAGGCTGTAAATTTAGAGCAAATTTGACGGTAAATTTAACCGCGTCGCAAACTGCGTTTTTTAAGGCAGCTATAAATCCAAGCTCCAAGCAATAAAACCGCCGCGAGGCAATACATATAAAAAGCCGCGCCGTTTTCATACTCCACGTCCTGCGCGCTAAAAATGAGCTGCGACATCTCGGGGTTTCGCGCCGCCTCATCCGCGATCTGCGCCATCACCTCATCGTCATGCACGCCAAGCGTGATCTTTCGCAGCTCGATGAAATTCGTCCGCTTATCCAAATGCCTGCCGCTGCGACCCGTGACGTAAACGCTATGCGAGTAAAAATTTAGATAGTAAAATCCCGCGTCGTCCTTCAAAAGCCTTTCCGAGATCTGCCGCACGGCGCCTTTAAACGGATTGTCGCCCGCCCTTTTTAGCGCGCTTAGCCTACTGCCATCTCCGCCAAATTTATAATAAACGTACCAAAATGCGTCCTTGAGCCGGCCCTCGGTACCGCTAGCGCGCGGGCGATTTAAAATTTTATCCTTGCTTAGATAAAATATACCGTTTTTGCTCGCAAACAGCATGTATTCCTGATGTCCGCTCTGAAAATTTAGCG
>CAUPZP010000021.1:0-32735 GCA_963516105.1 uncultured Campylobacter sp. | reverse complement strand
CGAACCAAGAAGCTAAGCTCGTCCTGGCTGATGATACTCTCCCTTACTGGGATGTCGGGAAAGTAGGTCGTTGCGGGCTTTGTTTTTATTCTTTTATTCCTTTATACTTTTTATCTCTTATTTTACATTCTTTATTCTTTGCTTTAGTTCTCTTGCGATATGTTATCTGTTTTTGTAAATTTGTTTTTGGTTTTAGAAATTTGTGTTTTTGACTAATAGCAATATAGAAAAGGTGTTATTGAAGTTCGGAAATTTAAACATTTGTGTCCATATACGATCTTGATTTATTTTTATGAAAATGTCAGCAGCTAATATTGATTTATCTTATTTGCTATAAAGTCCTATAGACTAAATAAATGCAAAGAATTAAGTGGGGCGTTAAAAAATACACACAAATCTTCATTAAACTTTATCCAAGTATTTTTTAGGGAAAATACTAAATTAAAATTATTTGGAGCATCATGAGTATTTACGAGCTAAAACCCAAATTCCAAAACCTACTTCGTCCCCTAGTAAGACGCCTTTATGGCGCGGGCGTTACGGCAAATCAAGTCACATTAGCAGCCTGCGTTTTGTCTATTTTACTAGGTGCACTACTAATCAAATTTGCCGACGTCTACACTCTATTTTTTCTTCTACCAGTTTGGATGTTTTTACGTATGGCTTTAAACGCTATCGACGGCATGCTGGCTCGCGAGTTTAATCAGAAAACCACGTTAGGGGGCTATTTAAACGAAGCTACTGACGTTATTTCTGACGCCGCGCTTTATTTGCCGTTTGCTTTCGTGGCACCATTTGGATGGGGCATTATCGCGCTCGTTATTTTTCTGGCCTTTATGAGCGAGTTTTTAGGCGTTCTGGGGCAGGTGCACGGTAGCGGTAGGCGTTACGATGGACCTATGGGTAAGAGCGACCGCGCATTTGTATTTGGGCTTATCGGCACTATATATGCGGTATTTGGGCAGCTGCCCTCATGGTTTAGTTGGGCGCTTTACGCGGTGGCGCTTTTGCTTGTGCTTACCTGCATAAATCGCGTTAGAATGGGGTTAAAAAGTTAGTTTAATAAAATATGTGGCATAAATTTAAGGAATGAAGCAAAAATAGGATGACGTATTTTTGCAAATTTATGCCTAGACTCCCATAAATCAAACGATATAATCCCAAAACAATATCCAACTGCAATGCTATAACATTTGGCGCAGTTTACGGTACGGCCAAATTTGGTTTAAAAGGTTTATAAAGCGCTAGCGTGGGGTTAGCGGGTAAGCAATAAATTTCAATCCGTACTCAGATGAATTCTTTAAAAATAGCCGAAAAATATAGCATGGTCGTGGGGAAACTTTATCAAAAAGATAGCCAAATTTACGGATGACGCAAGCTAGTCAAATTTAAAAAACAAGGATTACGATAACCGTACAAAAAACTAAATTTGGCGAGTATGTCAAATTTGCAAATTCTGTTTTTACTAAAGTTATCTTATTGTTAAGGCGAGCGGGTATTTTTGTTTAAGTTGTAGGTTTGGTGGTTAAGATCGCTTTTTATTAAGCAAAGACTATGTAATACTCGTGTTGTAAAACGAAATTTGTCGCCCGCCGAAATTTTAAAATTTAGCGAGCGGAAGCGGATTACGGGCGCGAGAAATCGCGAGAAATTCCGCGCGCCGTTTTATGCAGCATTCGCGCACCCGCAAAGATTGCCCAAGCGACGGTTATTCGCCCAGGAAGTATTTCAGGTCCGCCTGCGCGTCGTCGCTGATTAGGCGAAGGCCGAAATTTTGCACCAAAAAGCCCAAAATTTCATCGTTGAAAAACTCAGGCACCGTAGGACCCACGTTGATATTCTTAACGCCCAGGCTAAGCAGCGCAAGCAGGATGATGACCGCCTTTTGCTCCATCCACATTAGCACGATCGAGACTGGCAGGTCGTTTACCGCGATGCCCGTAGCCTCGCTAAGCGCTAGGGCGATTTTGACCGCGCCGTTGCTGTCGTTGCACTGGCCTAGGTCGATATATCGCGGAAGCTCGGTGCCGGGCACGGTTCCAAAATCCACGTCGTTGAAGCGGAATTTGCCGCAGCTGGAGGTCAAAATCACGCAGTCTTTCGGCAGGCTAAGCGCTAGCTCGCGGTAATACTCGCGTCCTTTGCCCGGCGCGTCGCAGCCCGCGATGACGAAAAAGCGGCGGATTTTGCCCGATTTGATCGCATCTAAAATTTGCGGCGCGAGGCTTAAAATCGTCTTATAGTGTCCGCCCGTCACCAAGCTCTCGCCACTATCCATACTCACGTCGCCGCATGCAAGCGCGCACTCGATAAGCGGCGTAAAATCGTCGTTTTGGATATGTTTGATCCCGTCGGTGCCCGCGATAGAGTAGCCAAACAGCCTGTCTGCGTAGCTACAGGACGAGCGAAGCGGCACGATGCAGTTGGTGGTCATCAAAATCGCGCCCTTAAATTCGTTAAAAAGCTTGGTCTGATCGAACCACGCCTTGCCGACGTTGCCCTTTAGGTGCGGATACTTGCGAAGCTGCGGATAGCCGTGTGCAGGAAGCATCTCGGAGTGGGTGTAGATATTGATGCCCTTGCCCTCGGTCGCCTTTAGTAGCGCCTCAAGAGCGTGAAGGTTGTGGCCGCTAACCAAAATCGCCTTGCCCTCGACCTTGTTTTGGCTTACTTTAACCGGGGTCGGTACGCCGAATTTTGCGGTATGCGCCTCGCTTAAAATATCCATCATCTGCACGCCAGCGCTTCCGACGGCCATCAGCTGCGAGATATGCTCGTCAAAGTTAAAATTTGAGTTCGTCAGCGTGAAATACAGCGTGTCCGCCATAACGGTATCGACCGCGCTAGTATCGGCGCCGAGCTCGTGCGCGTGGTGGCGGTAGGCGCTAAGGCCTTTAAGTCCGAAAACCATAGTGTCCTGAAGTAACGCCAGCGTCGAGGTTTTGCCGCAAGTGCCGCGGTCTTGGCCTTTGGCGCCGCAGCCCTCGGGTGCGCTCATTTGACACTGATGACAGAACATCTCTTGATTGTAACTCATAGAAAATCCTTTATAAAAAATTAGTTGCAGATTTTAAGATTTCATTTATAATAACGACTTGATCGCCATCAAGAAACGGCTAAATTTTATCAAATTTATTTATAAAATGAGAATTTAAATTTTCGCAACAGCGCGGTCGCTACTCAAATTTGGCCAAGTTTTTAGAATTCTTAACTAAAGCGCGGCAGATTAGCGCATTATGGAATTAAGGCTCATTGCTGCACAAAACAATCTAGCTAAAGATTTAAGCGGCCGCAGAGGGCAAAGAGAGCCGCGCTTAAAAAATGCGAATTTAGGTATAATAACGGCAAATATATAAAAGAATTTCATCATATTTTACTAAAACCGGCAAAGCGGTTTTGCGGGCGGTAAGATAGAGTCGCAGCCAAGATCGGCCCAGGTTGCGCTAAGTCTAATTATTTGGAGTATCATGAGCATTTGCGAGTTAAAATTCCTAGTTTTAAAACCTACTTCGTTTGCCGGCAAACGTTACGGCAAATTTTCGCTACTCGTCAAATTTGACGCACCGACAGGGCAAATTTAACAAAAAGGACGAAAGATGAAAGAGTTTTTAGCGGCAGCGCTTGATTTTATCCTTTGCCGCATCACGATATTTATCACGGGCGTACGGCCGCCGAAGGAGCTTTTAAACATCGGCGAGGGCTCTAAAATTTACTATGCAAACCACGCTAGCCACGGCGATTTTTTGCTGATTTTCGTCTCACTGCCATACCGCGCGAGAAGACGCGTGCGCCCGGTAGCGGCGGCGGAGTACTGGGAGAGCGGGCCGGTGCGCAGGTTTCTTGCTAAAAACGTGTTTAATATGGTTCTAATCAGTCGCCGCAAAGATCCGCTAGAAGCGCTGGCGCAAATGAGCGAAGCGCTAAAAACGCACTCTCTAATCATCTTTCCCGAAGGCACGCGCAAGATGAACGACGACCTAGCGCTGCAACCGTTTAAAAGCGGGATTTTCCGCCTGGCGCAGGAGTGCCCCTCCGTGCCTTTGGTGCCGGTTTGGATCAAAAATGCGCGTAACGTCCTGCCTAAGGGCTTTATGATACCTATCCCGCTGCTTTGCGAGCTGGTAGTGGGCGAGGAGATAGCCTACGGCGGCGAGGGCAAGGGCGAGTTTTTGCAAAAGGCGCAAGACGCGCTACTAGCGATGAGCGATACGCAAAATGATAGAACTAAAGCTTGATTTGGCGGCTCTGGCGATGGCGGTAAATTTAAGCCCCGTAAATCCGTCAAATGAAAAAGCAAAATTTGCGACCGATTTTTGCGGCAAATTTGACGGCGAGTCTTTTAAAATAGCGGTTAAAAACGTCAAATTTAAGCGTGAAACGACGGCTAAAACACCAGCCTTGCCACAAATCAAATTTGACCCAAACGCAAATTTAAACCGCGTAAAAAATTTAACCAATCAAGCCGCCCGCGCGGCAAACCAAATGCGCGCAAATTTTGCTCACTCGGAAAGCTCCGACGTAGGTGTCAAATTTAGCTTCAAATTTAACCAAAAGGCCCTAAAATGAACCCGCAAAATCATATCTTAAATCTATTTTTAGGACTCATCGCGGTGCTTGTCGTCTCTAGCGTCGTGGCTTTTATATTAAAGGCCAAATTTGGCACCGAGAACAAAACTATCGCAAATTTGACCTCGCGCATAAACGCTTGGTGGGCGATGATTTTGGTGATTTTTGCGTTTACGTATATGGGCAAAAACGCCGTGATATTTTTGTTTTTGCTCGTATCTTTTGCCGCATTGCGCGAGTTTTTGTCGCTCATCTACATCCGCAGGGGCGATCACATCGCGCTAGTGGCGTGTTTTTACGTGATTTTGCCCGTGCAGTATATTTTTATCTATGCTGATTGGTACGCGATGGCGATGATATTTATCCCGGTTTACGGATTTTTATTTTTGCCGATTTTGGCGGCTATTTGCGGCGATGCGGCCTATTTTTTAGAGCGCTCGACGAAGATCCAGTGGGCGCTGATGATCTGCGTGTTTTGTATCTCGCACATCCCCGCGCTTCTTTTGCTGGATCTTGAGAGTGGCAGCGGCATGGAGCTGATGCTGTTTTTGATCCTGGTCGTGCAGGCTAGCGACGTGCTGCAGTACATCTGGGGCAAGCTTTTTGGCAAGCGCAAGATCGCTCCTAGCATCAGCCCATCCAAGACGGTGGTGGGCTTTGCGGGTGGGGTTCTTAGCGCTAGCGTGCTGGCTGCGTGCCTGCATCATCTCACGCCTTTTGGCGCGGTAGGGGCGTTTTTTATCGGGCTTGCCGTTTGCATGATGGGCTTTTTAGGAGGGCTTGTTATGTCTGCTATCAAGCGCGATCTGGGCGTCAAAGACTGGGGCTACATGATCAGCGGGCACGGCGGGATGCTTGACCGTATGGACTCGCTGTGCTTTGCGGCGCCGATATTTTTTCATATTGTTAGATATTTTTACGCGTGAGGTTTTGATGAAAATCGGTAGCAAAATTTTACTTTTAGCGCTCGCGGCAAATTTAGCCTTTGCTTTTTCTGCCGGAAAGCTCGTGCAAGACGCTAGGGCGCAGATCGGACAGACGCTGTTTTACGATCCTTCGTACTCAAGGCTAGCCTATCCGATGGGTGATGTGGATATGATAAAGGGCGTTTGCACCGACGTCGTCGTTAGAGCACTGCGCGGGCAGGATATCGATCTGCAGCGGCTCATCCACGAGGACATGAGCGTAAATTTTAGCGCTTATCCAAAAAACTGGGGCGCGAAAAAGACCGACAAAAACATCGATCATCGCCGCGTACCAAATATCGTAACCTATCTAAAACGCAAGGGCTATGAGGCGAAAGGCGAGTTTAAAGCGGGTGATATCGTGATATGGCGGCTGGATAACGGCAGACCGCATATCGGCATAGTTTCGGATAAATTTGCCGCTAGCAAAACCCCGCTCGTGATCCACAACATCGGCCTTGGCGCGCAGGAGGAGGACGTGCTAAATGTTTACGAGATAACGGGGCATTTTAGGATAAAATAAGCGTAAAAATCGATAAATTTAAGCAAGAAAGGCGAAAAATGGAGTTTAAAGAGAGTTACTTTATAACGAGCGACGGGGCGAGGATATTTTACAGATACCGCCTGGCCGCGGACGTAGCGTGCGAAAACCAGAGCGCAAGCGAAGTAAATTTGAGCGAGGACGGTAAATTTGGCGGGTCAAATTTAAGCGTCAGGGCTGCAAACGAAACGTCAAATTTGACTATCGAGCAAACAGGCGGCGCGGATGAAAATGCGGAGTCAAATTTCGGCAATGAAGGTAAATTTGAGGAGCAAAATTTACCAAACAACGGCGAAAACTCGTACTCAAATTTAAACGAAGCTAGCAAATGCAGCGCGTCAAATTTGAGCGAAAACGCCGAGCAAAATCTCAAATTTAAAGCCGCGCCAAACGCCAAAGCCGTAGCGATATTTCACCGCGGACACGAGCACTCGGGCAGGACGACGCACGTAGCGGACGGGCTAGCGGATGAGAGTTTTAGCTATTTTGCCTGGGATCAGCGCGGACACGGTAGGAGCGACGGAGAGCGGGGCGATGCGCCGAGTATCGGCCGTCTCATAGCCGACGTGGACGAGTTTGTGGCGCACATCGAGCAGAGATTTGGCTTTGATACGCGAAATCTAGCCGTGATAGCTCAGAGCGTGGGCGCGGTGCTGGTCTCGGCGTGGCTGCATGACTACGCTGTGCGCGTTCGCTGCGCGGTGCTGGCTAGTCCGGCGTTTAGCGTGAAGCTTTACGTACCGTTTGCCAGAGCAGGACTAAAGGCGCTCTACTCCTCGCGCGGAAATTTTTTCGTAAACAGCTACGTCAAAGCTCACTATCTCACGCACGACAAGGGGCGCCAGGCTAGCTACGATGCCGACTCGCTCATCACTCGCGCGATCTCGGTGCGCATACTACTGGGACTTTACGAGGCGGCGCATCGCGTGGTTTCGGATGCCGCCGCGATCACGACGCCTACGCTACTGCTGATCTCGGGCGATGACTGGGTCGTGGAGCACGCTCCGCAGCACGAGTTTTACAACGCTCTTGGCGCGCGGGTAAAAAGGCGCGAGATTTTAGATGGATTTTACCACGATACGCTGGGCGAGAGCGAGCGGGAGAGGGCGTTTAGGATAGTGCGCGAGTTCGTCGGCGAGCGCTTTAGCGCGCCTTTTAGCGAGGTGGACTGCACGCACGCGGACGAATACGGCTTTAGCCGCGAGGAGGCCGATAGGCTAGCTACGCCGCTGCCGAGATTTAGCCCGAAAAATTTGCGATTTAAATTTCAGCGGGTATTTATGCAAGCCGTTTCGCCGTGGGTCGGCGGGCTAAAGATCGGCGAAAATACGGGCTACGATAGCGGCAGTACGCTTGACTACGTCTACCGAAACGAGCCGCAAGGGGCGAATAAATTTTTTAAATTTATCGACAAATTTTACCTAAACGCGATCGGCTGGCGCGGCATCAGAGAGCGCAAACGAAATATCAAACTAGCGATCGATCAGGCCGTAGCAAAGCTGCAGGAGCGAGGCGAGCCGCTACGACTGCTCGACATCGCCTCGGGGCACGGCAGATATATACTAGACGCCGCGCAGGGGCATAAATTTGAGCGCATAACGCTACGCGACTACAGCGACATAAACGTAAAAGCCGGCAGCGAAATGATAAAAGAGCGCGGGCTGCAGGACGTCGCGAGCTTCACGCAGGCAAATGCGTTCGAAGCTGTTAGCTACGAGGGTCTGCAGGGCGCATATACGCTAGGCGTCGTGTCGGGGCTGTTTGAGCTTTTCCCCGATAACTCGGTCGTGCGCACCGCGCTACAAGGCTTTTCAAGCAGCGTAAAAAGCGGCGGCTACCTCATCTACACCAACCAGCCGTGGCACCCGCAGCTCGAGATGATCGCGCGCGCTCTATCTAGCCACAGGCAGGGCGCTGCGTGGATCATGCGCCGCCGCAGTCAGGCCGAGATGGATCAGCTCGCGGCAAATGCGGGATTTAAAAAAGTAAGAGAGTGGATAGATGGGGATGGGATATTTAGCGTGAGTTTGGCCGTTAAAATTTAGCCTTGCTGCGGCTTGTCTTTTGAGCGCTTTTTGTGGATTTCGTTAAAATTTGACTCGATAGGCTACATGCCTTATCTTCGTCAAATTTTAACTTCAAAACCCCAAAAATCATCTCAAAATACTTCGCCTTATCGTTTTACGTTCAAATTTGAAGTAAAATTTTGTAAATTTGAGTCGCCGAGACCCGCATCTTGAAAACCCAAATTTAAAATTTGCGACGCTTTGCGCAAGCAAAGCAGTGTCGCCACCTTAAAAGCGTCGTAGGGGGAGGGGGATTAAAGGGGGTGGGGAGCGACTTCGCCATTCAAGCCCCCACCCCCTTTACATAAAGTAAAAAACAACCTTAAACGGTTATTTTTTACGCAAGAAAGCCAAACTTGCAACGCTAAATTTAACCAAACCAAATTTAGCACCTTAAAGGTGCGGGTCTCGGTGGGTAAAATTTACAAATTTACGTCAAGCGAGCCTATAGTTCACCAGAAGCGCAAATCCGCTAAAATTTGATAGAATTAGCAAAAAAGGTAAAAATGAAAACGAAATTGTTTTTATCGCAGCTGGCCGCGCTCGTCGTCGTCGCGGCGATATTTTACGCTAGCTACGGCGCTACAAACGCCCTCGCGAGCGCTCGCGCGAACGTGCCCGAGATATATTTCGCGTGGGAGCGCACGGTGCCGTTTTGGGCGTGGAGCATAGTGCCGTATTGGTCGCTAAATTTGCTCTACGCGCTTGGATTTTTTCTATGCCGTGACGCCGGGGAGCTCGCGCGTTACGTTACGCAGCTGCTCGCCGCGCAGATTATCGCGACGCTATTTTTTATCGCCTTTCCTCTGCAAATGTCGTGGGAAAAGCCCGCAGTTTCGGGCTTTAGCAGCTTTTTGTTCTCTAGCCTCGCCGCCTTTGACCTCCCGTTTAACCAAGCCCCGTCGCTGCACATCATACTTTGCGTCGTCGTAGGTGCATTTTACCTTCGCAAGGCGCGCGCGGTTTGGCTTAAAGCGGCGCTTGTGGCGTGGTTTGCGCTCATCGGCTTTAGCGTGCTGACCACGTATCAGCACCATTTTATCGACATTCCGACGGGGTTAGTTGCGGGCTACTTCGTCCTACTCGTTCGTCCGATGGATGGCGAGCCGCTTAGGTCTGCCATGGCTGCGGAGACTGCGCGCTACAAATGGGCGGCTCTATATCTGGGGCTTGCGTTTTTTACGTTTTTTGCGGCGATTTTAGGAGCTAAAATTTGGAGCGCGTGGATGCTGTGGCTACCTTGGGCGAGCCTTAGTTTCGCGCTGGTTGCTTGCGGTTACGCGTTTTTGGGCGCGGGAGTTTTTGCTAAAAACGGGCAAGGCCGTCACGCTTTCGCGGCTAAAGCTTTACTTTTCCCGTATTTTTGCGTCGCGCGGTTAAATGCACTTTTTTGGCTGCGCGGACGCCGGCTTTCAGACGAGATTTTGCCAGGGCTCTATCTAGGCTCGGTTAAGCAGGCGGGCAAATTTGACACGGTGCTAGATCTCGCGGCCGAGTTTGAGCGGCCTGGCGGCGCGCAAATTTACGCGAGCCTGCCTATGCTAGACATGATATCGCCGAGTGCGGACGAGCTAAAACGCGGCGCGGACGAGCTCGAGCGGCTCGTAAAAAGGGCTCTTTGCGGCGGCAAAAATTTACCGCAAAAAGCGACGGAGCTAGGATCAAATTTTAGCGCCGAAGCGAGCTGTATGCACAGGCGAGGTTTTAAATTTCACGGGCAAGCGGGCTCGCGGGTAAATTTGCAAATGCGCGGCTCGGCAAACGAAGGCGAAATCGCCGAGTCGAGGCAGGCTCTCGCGGGCTCAAACGAGCGAGCCGCCGAGCAAAACAGCAAAAAGGTGTTAGTGTGCTGCGCGCTTGGCTACGGCAGGAGCGCGTCGGTGCTGCTTGCTTGGATGGTGATTTACGCGGGATTTAGTTTTGAGGACGCGCTAAATTTACTAAAATCTCGCCGAGAAAAGATCGCAGTCGCCAGCCTGCTACGCGATCGGATAATGCAGCTAGCGCAGAGTGATTCATTTGCTCGGCACGGCTAAAACGGGAGGTAAAATTTGATAACAAACAAGGCTGATGAGCCAAAAGCGGCGAACGATAGGGCTTTAGCGCTGGTTACGGCTAGATTTTTAGCGACGCATAGGCTATTTTTCTTGTTAAATTTACTTCAGCTAGCCGTCTGCCTTCACATTTTTGCAAATTTTGCCGTTACCGCGGGCTTTTTAGCAGTTTTTGCGGGGTTATTTTATCTGCATGTTAGGTTGCATTTTGACGCGCTTATATTTAAGGATTTTGCAGATGAGAGGCTAGGGCAGGGCGAATTTGACTCGGTGCTTTTAGAGCTAAATTTAACTAGCAAACCGCCTAAAATCCGCGATATGAAAAGTCGCTGCATCGGAGCCATTCGGCTATATAAACTAACGGCCACGCTTACTATCGTCGTCGTTGCCGCGGCTTTGGCGGGTTATTATCTGGGCTAGAGTTTGAGCGCCAAATTTGACCGTCAAATTTGGTTCGCGAGCGCGGTTTAAATTTACGACGTTAGCTAAATTTGACTTCCGCGATCGTATGATTTTATGGTTTGAAAGATAAATTTGGGCGCAAACGGTTAAATTTGCGCCCGTAGGTTTATTTGATACTTTCTAGCGTGCTGCAGCTTTGAGCCGAGCCTAGATCGCAGCCTTTTTTGAAGTAAATTTTAGCTTTTTCAAGATCTTTTTCGACTCCGCTTTCAGTCGGTGGCATGTAGTATGTGTAGCCCGCAAACAGACAAGACCCCACCAGGCCGTGCTCGCAGCCTTTGTCAAAATACTCCGCGGCTTTAGCAAACTGCTTTTCTTGGTAGTACGCAGAGCCCGCGTATTCGCATCCTAGTGCGATCTTTGCTTCGCAAGCTTTTGCGGCGTTGTCTTTGTCTTTTACGTATTTTCCTGAGGCTTCGTGCTCTTTTTTCGTAAAGGCTAGGAGATAGTACTCATACGCTTTTGCTTCGTCTTTTTTGCAGTAGGTGTCGTCTTGGTAGATTTCGCCTAGCTTCGCGCATCCGTCAAATCTCTCGCCTTGGCAAATTTCGCTTAGGATTTTGGCGGCTTTGTCTATATTTTTCTTTACGCCTTTGCCGTCTCTATAGCCCATCGCTACAAATTTACAACCGTCGTCTTAGCCGCTACTGCAAAGTTTTGAAAATATCTCAAAGCCCTTTTTAGGATCGTGCTCGGCGCCGTTTTTGCCCTCGGTGTACTAGTAGCCCGTCCATAGACATCCTAAATTTGAGCCCAGATCGCAAGCTTTTTGGTAGTATTTGACGTCTTGTTTTTCATAAGCGTAGTCTATGCAGGCCGCTGCATCGTTGTTTTCGCAGCCTTTTTCGGCGCTCACGGCGGTTTTGTCTTTTACTTTGTCGTAGCAGTCGCTTCTCTTGCCAAACGATATTTCGCAGCACTTTTCATAGGCCTGCTTTGCGCGTCCGGAGTCTTTTTTAACGTCAGAACCCTTACCAAACTCATAAAGCTGCCCGAGCTCCTTGCAAGAAGAATCTACTTTTTCCGTATAGCAACCTAGCTTAAAGTAGTTCTCCGCGTCCTTCCACTAGCCTTTGGATTTTGCCGCTAGTCCGTTGTTGTGATTTGGTCAGGCCTGTGCTACCGACAGGCAACAAAATGCTAAAAACATGGCTAAAGCTAGCTTTTTCATAAGGCCCTCCTTGCGAGTAATCTTAAACATTATAGCCCGTTTGCTATGTTTTTAACCTAAATCACGACCACTTCGGTTTTCAGCTCGACGCCAAACTGCTCCAAAACGCGCTCGCGGGCTAAATTTATGAGCCCGGTCACGTCCGCGAAGGTCGCGGCGTTAAAATTTATGATGAAATTTGCGTGGTGTTCGCTAAATTTAGCCCCACCTATCGCGTAGCCTTTTAGCCCTACGGCCTCGATCAGCCTGCCCGCGTAGTCGCCGGGCGGATTTACAAAGCAGCTGCCAAAGCTAGCGCCTTTTGGCTGATTTGCGCGCTTAGCGGCGAAATCCGCCGCAAGAGCCGCGTCAAATTCGCGTGAGATTTTAAACTCGGCGCCAAATATCGGCTCATCTATGCCGCTTTTTCGGTAGCTAAAGCTTATCCTCTCGCGCTCTACCCAGCCGCATCCCAGCCGCACCGCGAGCAAGTCGTCGCTGATACTAACGCCGCAAAGCCCCGCATTCATTTTGACAAGACCCCCAAGCGTACCAGGTATATTTTGCAAAAACTCAAATCCGCCGATATTGTGCTTTTTGGCGAAGTTGTAAATTTTGCCCGACTTGGTCGCAGCTCCGATACTGAGCACGTCGCCGCTTAAATTTATATAATCAAACGTACCGCCTAGCATCATCAACGGCGGCGGGCTTGGCGAGACTAGTAGGTTGTTCGCGCCGCCTATCATCACGCGTCCGGCAAATCCCTGCTTTAGAGCGTCCTCAATGCTTTCTAGCACCGCCACCTCGTGCACGCCGCCCACTCGCACCGAGCTAAATTTAGAAAAGTCTATAAGCTGCGTCATTGCACGAAATTCGGGATAAACTCTATCATACGCGTCGTGAAATCAACCATCATCGAGACCATCCACGGCATCAAAAATATAATCACGACGACGACGAGGATGATTTTCGGCACGAAGCTTAGCGTCATCTCGTTTATCTGCGTCGTGGCCTGAAATATACTGATGATAAGGCCCGCCGATAGGCCCGCCAGCAGCATAGGGAAGCTTAGATAAAGCGCGACCTTAAAGGTTTCGATACCGAGTTCTATGAGCGTTGATTGCATTAGCTAAACCTTATATCGTTGTACTCGATCGGCACGAGATAGTTTTCGGCCTTGATCGGTAGCGGATAAAAACCGCGCTCGTAGCCAAGCGCAAAGAGCTTGTTTACCGCCTTTATCTGCGTTTCGTTCATAGATACGGAGCTATCGTTTGCGTAGAGATTTAGATAGGTTTTTAGCTTTTCTTTATCGACGCGGATCAAATTTCGCTCCATCAGCATGTGCGACAAAAACGGCTTATGCGCGGTGGCGATACGTACGCCCTCCGTTAGCACGCGCTCGCACTCGGTAGCGTCCGTTATCTGTAGGCTGCGGCGAACCGCCATGCCGCCTAGCGGCAGCGGTAGATTTTCGCCCGCTAGCTCGCTCCAGATGTCCCATATCTCGCGCTCCACGCAAAGCTCGTCCGAAAAGTCCAAAATACTCTCGTGTATCAGCACGCCGGCATCTACCTCTCCGCTTAAAACCGCGCCCTCGATGTCGAGAAAATTTTTATAAATCACGCGCGCCTGCGGGTAGGCCATGCGAAAAAGCAGGGCATTCGTCGTGTGTTTGCCGCTGAGCGCGACTTTGCAATTTCGCTTTAAAACCGCGCCTTTTTTCTTAACTAGCTTTGGACCGTAACCCTCGCCGAAACTCACCGCTGTTCGCAAAAGCGCGTATTCGTCGCAGATAAGAGGATATAGCGCGAAGCTAATCGCCGTGGCTTCATAGGTGCCCTTTAGCGCCTCGTCGTTTAGCGTCTGGATATCAAGCGCGGTTGCACTAAATTTTAGATTTTTCGAGCTTACCCAGCCAAAATCAATCGCCTTATACATAAAAATATCGTCAGCGTCTGGCGAGTGAGCGACGTTTATATACTTAAAAATCTTCAAATTTTATCCTTTTTGCTCCGCTTTAAATTTCGCGCGCGGCCTGATTTCAAAATGTTGCGAAATTATAGTAAATTTTTGCTACAATCGCCATAAAAATGCGGAATTTATAAAGAAAAATATGGAAAATCAGGCGTATTTAAAAGAGCAAATTTTAACTTATCTGGGTAACAAACGCTCGCTTTTGGGCTTTATCGAACAAGGCGTAAATATCGCAAAACAAGCGCTTGGCAAAGAAAAACTAAGCTGCTGCGACCTTTTTAGCGGTAGTGGCATCGTGTCGCGGTTTTTAAAATCCCACGCAAATTTCATCGTCGCAAACGACCTGGAGCTTTATAGCCGCGTCACGAACGAATGCTACCTCGCAAACGCGGACGTAAAATTTAAAAAAGAGCTTGATTTTTGGCACGACAAATTAACTCGCCAAATCGGCACAAATTTACGCGAGGGCTTTATCTGCGAGCTTTACGCGCCAAAAGACGAGGCGAATATCTCAGCCCAAGACCGCGTCTTTTACACGAAGAAAAACGCCGCCTACATCGACACCGCACGCCAGATGATCGACTCGCTCGTGCCGCAGGAGCTGCGCGTTTTTTTCATCGCGCCGCTGCTTTATTCGGCCAGCGTGCACGCTAACACCAGCGGCATTTTCAAGGGCTTTCATAAAAACAAGGACGGACTGGGGCAGTTTGGCGGACGCGGCAAACACGCGCTATCTCGCATAACGGCCGACATCAGCCTGCTTAAGCCCGTTTTTTCAAATTTTAACGTCAAATTTGACGTGCAAAGGCGAGACGCAAATGAGCTTGCCGCCGAGCTTCCGCCGCTTGATCTAGTCTATCTTGATCCGCCCTATAACCAGCACCCCTACGGCTCGAACTACTTTATGTTAAATTTGATCGCTAGCTACGAGCGCCCGAGCGAAATCTCGCGGGTTTCCGGTATCGCTCGAGGCTGGAACCGCTCGGTGTTTAATCAAAAATCAGCCGCCGCGCCCGCGTTTTTCGAGCTAATCTCAAAGCTAAAGGCCAAATTCGTGCTCATCTCGTTTAACTCCGAGGGCTTCATCGCGCGCGAGGAATTTAGCGAAAATTTAGCAAAACTCGGCGAAGTGCAAATTTTAGAGCAAAAATACAATGCCTTTCGCGGTAGCAGAAACCTAGCCAGCCGCCCGACGCACGTTAGCGAGCTGCTTTACGTTTTAAAAAAGGCGTAAATTTAAGGCGAAATTTGACCGCGCCCAAACCCGTCTCAAATTTGCGCGAATAATCAAAAATTCATCTCAAATTTGATAAAATCAGCCCGATTATTTTAAATTTAAGGAAGCCGATGGCAAAAGAAAAAGAAGAGAAAAAGATAGTCCCGCCGACAAACGACTCGGACAAGAAAAAGGCCTTAGACGCGGCTTTAAAGCAGATAGACAAAGCATTTGGCAAGGGTACGCTGATCCGTCTGGGCGACAAGCAAGTCGAGGCCATAGATAGTATCTCCACGGGTTCGCTAGGACTTGACCTGGCCCTTGGTATCGGCGGTATCCCAAAGGGCCGTATCATTGAGGTTTACGGGCCTGAGAGCTCGGGTAAAACGACCCTAACCCTACACATCATCGCCGAAGCGCAAAAAGCTGGAGCCACGTGCGCCTTTATCGACGCCGAGCACGCGCTAGACGTAAAATACGCGGCAAATTTGGGCGTAGATACCGAAAATCTCTACGTTAGCCAGCCCGATTTTGGCGAGCAAGCGCTAGAGATCGTAGAAAACCTAGCTAGAAGCGGCGCGGTCGAGCTAATCGTCGTGGATAGCGTCGCGGCGCTAACTCCAAAAAGCGAGATCGAGGGCGACATGGGCGATCAGCACGTAGGCTTGCAAGCACGCCTAATGAGCCAGGCTCTGCGCAAGCTCGCGGGCGTCGTGCACAAGATGAACACGACCGTGATCTTTATCAACCAAATTCGTATGAAAATCGGCGCGATGGGATACGGTACGCCTGAGACCACTACGGGCGGTAACGCACTTAAATTTTACGCATCCGTGCGCCTAGACGTGCGAAAAATCGCCACTCTAAAACAAAACGAAGAGCCTATCGGCAACCGCACGAAGGTAAAAGTCGTGAAAAACAAGGTTGCGCCTCCGTTTAAAACGGCGGAATTTGACATAATGTTTGGCGAGGGCATCAGCCGCGACGGCGAGATCATCGACTACGGCGTGAAGCTTGATATCATCGACAAAAGCGGCGCGTGGTTTAGCTACAAAGCCGCTAAAATCGGACAAGGCCGTGAAAACGCAAAAGCCTATCTCAAAGAGCATTCGGAGATCTCCGACGAGATTGTAGAGACGATAAAAAGCTCGATCGGCCTAGATAAGCTAATAAGCAGCTCAGGCGGCAAAGACGAAGACGGCGAAAGCATAGAAGAAAATACGGAGGAATAAAATAATGGTATTTATAGAAGACGTAACGGCGATAGAAGTACTCGATAGCCGCGGCAACCCGACCGTGAAGGCGACCGTAGCTCTAAGCGACGGCACCGTAGCAAGCGCGATAGTCCCAAGCGGCGCAAGCACGGGCAAACGCGAGGCGCTGGAGCTTCGCGACGGGGGCGAGAGATACTGCGGCAAGGGCGTACTAAAGGCCGTTGAAAACGTAAATTCGCAGATCGCGGAGGCCGTGATAGGGCTGGATGCATTTGATCAAAAGGCGCTTGATGATGAGATGAGAGAGCTTGACGGCACCGATAACTACTCAAATTTGGGCGCGAATGCCGTGCTTGGCGTATCTATGGCAGTAGCGCGCGCGGCGGCAAAGAGCCTTGACGTGCCTTTGTATCGCTATCTAGGCGGCGCAAACGCTAGCGTGCTGCCGGTGCCGATGTTTAATATCATCAACGGCGGCGCGCACGCAAACAACAGCGTGGATTTTCAAGAATTTATGATTATGCCGTTTGGATTTGATAAATTTAGCGACGCGCTGCGAGCGGCGAGCGAAATTTACCACACGCTAAAAGGCCTTCTAAACGCAGCCGGCCACAGTACGGCGGTGGGCGACGAGGGCGGATTTGCGCCAAATTTAAACGACAACGAAGAGCCGATCAAACTCATCATGCAAGCTATCGAAAAAGCGGGCTACAAGGCCGGCGAGCAGATCAAGCTAGCTCTCGACGTCGCAGCTAGCGAGCTGTACGAAAACGGCAAATATAAGCTAGAGGGCAAGGAATTTAGCAGCGAAGAGCTGATAGAGCGATACGCGCAACTTTGCGAGAAGTATCCGATATTTTCGATCGAAGACGGCCTAAGCGAGGACGACTGGGCTGGCTGGGCGAAGCTAACGAGCAAGCTTGGCTCTAAAGTACAGCTCGTGGGCGACGATCTATTTGTAACGAACGAGAAAATTTTACGCGAAGGTATCGCAAAAGGCGTAGGTAACGCGATCCTAATCAAACCAAATCAAATCGGCACCGTCAGCCAAACTATGCAGACGATCCGCTTAGCTCAGCGCAAAGGCTACCGCTGCGTGATGAGCCACAGAAGCGGCGAGAGCGAAGATAGCTTTATCGCGGACTTCGCCGTCGCGATGAATACGGGCCAAATCAAAACGGGCGCGACTGCCAGAAGCGAACGCAACGCCAAATACAACCGCCTGCTTGAGATCGAGCGCGAGACGGACGAGTTTTTGGGAAATCAAATTTGAGCGAAGTCCTAGACGAATACGTCGAGAAAAAGCCGTTTGATTTCAGGCTTTTTCTCAGATTTACGCTTATAGCGTTTTGCGTGATATGTTTTGGTATCTACGTGGGCAACATAATCTTTGGCAAGCGCTCGCTAGACGTGATGCTAAGCCTGCAAGAGCAAAAAACGCAGCTAGAACGCGACGTCGAAACGCTAAAAAAACAAAACGCCCAGCTGCAAAAGGCGTATTTCGAGCTAAAAGAGCTTGAGCCTAGCAGCGGCGGGTAAATTTAGCTTTATAAATTTAAAAACGGGGGAGTTATGAAAATCGGTAAAATTTGGCTTTTGGCGCTGGCCTGCGGGCTGGCTTTTGGCAGAGAAAATCCTTTTGCGCCCTCGGGCGATGTAAACGCGAGCATGGCTAGCAGCAACGTCGTGGAAAATTTGCCGCCTTTTGAAAAGCAGAGTTTCAAATTTCCCGCCGACGCTAGAAACTTCATCTCCGTCACGCTAAAATACAAAAGCCTCGACGGCAGTATCAAGGAAAAAACGGTCGATATAAACAAAAGCATCTTGTGGCAGGACGAGTTTTTGCTGAGCAAGATCGCAGTGCCTGTCGTAGTCGAAAAGCCCGACGTCTCGGTCACTAAAGAGGAGCCAAAAGCCACCGCGATAGACGTCGCGCCAAAGCCTGCTGAGCGCAATATGACAACGCAGGAGCCGCTAAAAGACGTCGTCATAAAGCCGCTTGAAAAGCCGCAGCCACAAAAGCAAATCGTCTATAAGCAGACGAAATTTGAGATCTATCCGATGCAGATCAAGATCCTCACGACCGACGAGAAGCTAAAGGACTATTCTATCAGCAAAGGCACCAAGGTCGTGATCGACTTCGCCTCGCAAACGGACGTAAACACTAGAAAAGACGAGCTTGACTGCGGCGCGTTTAAAACGGCTCTTTTTGGCTCGCACGGCAAATTTTACCGCGTAGTTTTTGATCTCGACGGCAGCTATAAGCATGAGATCGAAAAGACTCAGGATGGCTATCTGCTAAAGCTATCTAGATAAATTTGATTTTTGCGCGCCGAGATTTGGCGTGTAAATTTGAGCCGATAATTTTCTCGCGACGAGGGTTAAATTTAGCCTGCGCCGATTGTTTAAATTCGGCTTTTAATTTAGCCGAATTTGCCTTGATTTATTGTCTTTGCTTTTTTAAATTTATCGCCCCCAAATTCACTCAAATTTAACCACCATTTGGCTAAGATTTCGCAAATTTAAGAAAGCAAAAGGATCAAATTTGCACGACTTGCTAAAAATATTTAAAACCGTTTTATACGCCGCGCTATTTTTAGGACTTTATCTTTTGGCGGATAAGTACGGACTATTTTCTAAATTTAGCTCGCCTACCCGCTTTGTAGTTACCGCCGATACTAAAATAATCCCGGGTTCCGAGCTAAGCAAATACGTAACGCAAGAGGAGATAGACGATTTTGCTTTTAGATATTGGGATATAGATGAGCAGATAAAAGACGACGCATTTGCCGAAAATTTCCGCAAACTTTTAAAATCAAAGCAAACGGATCAAATTTTAAAATTTATGCAAGACAATAACATTAGCATAGACTCTCCACTAATAGACGGCGTTACTCCTTTGATGTACGCTAGCTTTTACGACGACGAAGCCACGGCAAAAAGACTTATAGATATGGGCGCAAACGCTCGCGCGAAAGATAACTACAAACTCTCGCCCATGGCCTACGCCATAGAAAACAACTCCACAAAGACCGCTAAGCTACTACTTGATAGCGGGGTTAAATTTGATGAAGTAAAGGCTGTGCAGTACTACATATATCCTCCGTTTTATAACAACATCGAAAAGCTTATCATAGACGGAGACGACGTAGAGATAGTATTTCGAGATAATTACCAAGTCAATAAAGAATCCAAAGACGCAGAAGGCCCTACGGAGTATATAGTATGGCATAACTATGTAGAAATGGCCGAGCTTACCCTTGCTAGCGGGCATAAACCCAAACTTCGAGATAGACCCTCCTCGTTTCCCGGCCTAAGAAACGATAGTTCGCCTTTCATATACTCATATTATGCCGTGTTAGATACTATCCCAAACTACGAACCCATGCTAGAGCTTCTTTTAAAATACGACGTTATAGGGCAACCTACTAAAGAGGAGCTAAAGAAGGCGTATGAGGAGTGCTACGATAACGTAAAATACTATACGAAAGAAAAAGAAAACTATATCTATAAAATGAATCAAGGCAGAGACGAAGAGGCCGAGGAAAAGATACAAAGAACCAATAAAAAATATAAATATGCTCCTTATTCGCTACTGTATGAAGACGGTCTTTTACAATATAAACCAAAGCCGATAGACCCGAAACGAATAAAAAGATTTGACAATCAAATAAATTTTCATTCACATTTTTGCCCCGACGAAAATGCTACGTTTAAAGACATTAGAGCTTTCATAAAATGGGCAAACGAAATGGAAAAGCAAGACGGGATCAATAGCGCCATAGGTAGAGCCGAAAGCGGCATGGCTCAGGTGATTTACGTAGATAGCAACCGAAGCAAATCAGACTCAAACTCAAATTTACAAAGCAAATAGATAAAAGGAGGCAAAACGTCAGGGGAAAATTTAACGTAGCAAAGCGCGTCTAAAACGGCGAAGGTTGCCGCTGGGCGCGGGAGATCTGACTCCGCGGTTTAAGTAGCGGGGGGCGCCAACTAGAAGCGGCTTGCCGTCAAATTTAGCTTAACGGTCTAAGTTTGGTCTTGCTACGAGGTGCGACTAAATCCGCAAATGCCGTAACCGATCTAAAATTTACGATCTGCGCTCGGCCAGGGCTAAATCGTTTAGACTCGTCCGCGCGTAAATTTACCCCGCCTTTTAACTTTGCTCGGCACAAATTTTGGTTTATTTATCCGCACTTTTGCTAGCTTTTTTGGTTTCTAAAAACTCCTCGTAGCGGCGGTCGATGATCTCTTTGATCTCGGCGTAATTTTGCGGCGAGTTTTCTATGTAAAAATAGGCGTTGTCGAAGTTTTTATCGCCGAATTTGCGCGCGACGAAATCGTCGTAATCTTGCAAATACCAGCCGTGCGTTTTGGCAAATTTCGTGCGGTCCGTGGTGTAGTAGGCATTTGCGAAGGCCTTGCCCGCGGTGTTTAGCTCGTCGCTGCTCAGCACGCCGTCCATGGCGTCGAAAAAATACTGACGGTAATCAAAGCTATCGTCCATCCGCGCTATATCGCTCGCGAAATCCACCGCGAAGTCCTTGGAATAGAGCTTGCGCTCCATGCACCAGCGGAAGAAAAACGCGATGTGCGTCGCGCCGTTTTCCTGCGGGATATCTGTCGGCGCATTTTTCGCGCCCCAGTGCCATTTTGCCTTGTCGTAGGTCACGTAAGCCATTTTGCTCTCCTTTAAATTAGGCTACATTTTACTAAATCTGACCTAGCTTGGCGATTAAAACGCGACGGCGGGTAAGATAAATTTTGCGTCGTCGGACGAAAAAGTAGTATAATGCGGATTTTATTTTAAAGGAGAAAAAATGAGTGAGAAAAACTTGCAAATTTTAGGTTGGATAGGCACGTGCCTGTCGGTTATCATGTATATTTCTTATATTCCGCAGATAATGGGCAATCTTGAAGGCAACAAGACGCCTTTTATCCAGCCTCTAGCCGCAGCGATAAACTGCACGATCTGGACTAGCTACGGCCTGCTAAAAGCCAAAAGAGACTATCCGCTAGCGGCTGCAAATTTGCCCGGCATCATCTTTGGCCTTTTGGCGACGATAACGGCGTTTTAATGGTTAAAGACCGCTAAATTTGCCGATACGGAGAAGTTAAATTTGATATTTTTGACGCAAGTTTCGGTAGCTCAAATTTGCAAATTTGACTTCAAATTTGAATATAAACTTTCTGCACTGTTTTACTGCATTTTTAATATCTTGATTTTCTTGTTAAGGGGAAAGGGGCTTAAATTGCGCTCTGCTTTGCAGTTGCGGGCATAGCGAAGCAAAAGGGCTCCCTTTTTGTATCCACCTTTCTCTTTTCTTCGGGAGAGGAAGGGGTTCTACTTACGAAGCGTCACCCCTTCCTCTCCCAAACCCTCTCTAACCCCACTGCACGTGAGAGGTGGCGACACTGCTTTGCTGACGCAAAGCGTCGCGGACTTGAATCAAATTTGACACTTTCAAGATGCGGGTCTCGGTGGGTAAAATTTGACTTTAAATTTGAACGTAAAAAGTTAAGGCGAAGTATCGTGAGATGGATTTAATGGTTGCGACGTAAAAATTTAGCGAAGATAAGACACGTAGTCTATCGAGCTAAATTTTTACTAGCTCCGTTAAAGACGCTCGCGAGACAAGCCGTCAAATTTTAAAGATCTCTCGGATCGGCAATTTTGCCTGCGACGGCGCTAGCTGCAGCGACAGCCGAGTTTGCCAGATACACCTCGCTCGTGCGATCGCCCATGCGGCCGATGAAGTTTCTATTTGTCGTGCTCACGCAGCGTTCCCCAACGCCTAAAATCCCCATATATCCGCCCAGGCACGCGCCGCATGTCGGGTTACTCACGACTGCGCCCGCTTCTGCGAAAATATCCATCAGCCCCTCTTTTTGCGCTTGTAAGGCGATCTTTTGCGTCGCAGGCGTGATGATGAGGCGGGTTTTGCGCGCTACTTTGCGGCCTTTTAGGATCTCGGCCGCGATGCGTAGATCGCTTAGCCTGCCGTTCGTGCAGCTACCGATAAAGGCCTGATCGATGGCGATGTCGTCTTTTACCGCTTCGCGCACGCTCTTGCCGTTGCTTGGCAAAAACGGATAGGCGATCACGGGATCGAGTTTGCTAACGTCGATCTCTAAAATTTGCTCGTAGTTTGCGCCCTCATCGGAGTAGTGCAGCTTCGGCTCGGCGCGTAAATTTTTACCTTTTAAAAACTCTTTCGTGGTTTCATCGACCGCGATGATACCGCTTTTGCCGCCGGCCTCGATCGCCATGTTGCACATGCTAAAGCGCCCGTCCATATCGAGGTTCTCTATCGTCTCGCCCGTAAACTCCAGTGCCTTATACAGCGCGCCGTCCACGCCGATGCGGCGGATCACTTCCAGGATCAGATCCTTGCCGTAGACGTGGCGGTCTAGTTTGCCGCGAAAGATCACTTTGATAGTCGGCGGCACCTTAAACCAGTTTTTGCCCGTTATCATCGCGTAGGCTAGATCGGTGCTGCCCATGCCCGTGGCAAAGGCTCCCAGCGCGCCGTGCGTACAGGTGTGGCTATCGGCGCCGATGATGACGTCGCCCGGCACTACGAGGCCTTTTTCTGGCAAAAGCGCGTGCTCGATACCCATGTCCTTTTCGTCGAAATAATTTTTCAAATCGTGCTTATACGCAAAATCGCGGCTGATTTTAGCTTGGTTGGCGCTTAGGATGTCTTTTGCTGGGATGTAGTGATCCATCACGACGCTAAAGCCGTCTGGATTAGCAAGCTTCGTCGCGCCGCTTCGCTCAAACTGCTTGATAGAGATAGGAGTCGTGATGTCGTTGCCGATGACCATGTCGATGTCGCTCTCGATGATCTCGCCCGCGAAAACCTCGCGCCCTACGTGCTCGCTGAAAATCTTTTCGGTGATGGTTTGCTTTGAGTTTTGCATAAATTTTCCTTTTTTGCGGATGCCGCGCGTTTTTAAAATTTAGCGATTTTAGCGAAAAATGGATAAAAAGAGATTGAGATTAAAATTTGAGTGTTGCAAATACGAACCCGGTTCGGCTAAATAGCGTAGTAGGCCGCGGATTTAAAACCGAATTCGGCGTTTTTAGGATGCGGGTTTGGGCGAGTCAAATTTGAAGCGGAAATTTGCAAATTTGATCAAATTTGACTTCAAATTCTAGCGTAAAACGATAAGGCGAAGTATCGCGAGATGATTTTTCGAGTTTTGAAGCAAAATTGAGCGTGCGCTAGGCATATAGCCTGCGGAGCGAAAATTTTGCAAAATCTCGGAAAAGCGCTCGCGAGACAAGCCGTTTAAATTTTAAAATTTAACGCTAGCGGTCAGCATAAACTGCCTCGCATACCCTGGCTGTATCGGTATGATATTAGCTTGCGTGCCGGTAGATGAGGACGTATAGTAGAGCTTGTCGGTCAAGTTTTTGACGTTAAATGAGAAATTCGTCTCGTAGCCTGCGATCTTGGTATCGTAGCTGATAAATGCGTCGTAAACGACCGCATCGTCCATCTTAAAGCCCGTTCCCGCAGGTACGGCCGGTAGATTCGTCCTCATGTAATAGGTGTACCATGAGCCAAAATACCTCGCCGCACCGCCGATCCTTAGGCCTTTTGCGCCTAGGTGGCTAAAGTCGTAGTTGGCAAAGAGACTGGCTTGGTGCTTTGGCGTGGCTTCTAGCGGTTTGCCTACTAGCACAGCAAACGCGCCGCTATCCTTGCGCACCTCGGTTTTAGTGTATGCGTAGCTAGCGCCCACGCTGAGCCCTTGCGTCACGCGGCCGTTAAAGTCAAACTCAAATCCTCTCGAGCGCGCCTCGCCCACGGGAGTGCTAACGCTATTTACGGTGCGCATGATGTTTTTCTTATCGATGTTAAAGACCGCCGCGCTAGCCGTTATGCTATCGTTTTGAAATTTGGTTCCCAGCTCTATGCTTTTGCCTTCTTCGGGCTTTATGTCGCCGATGTCGTCGCCGCTGATCGCCATTTGCGGGCTAAAGCTTTGCGCGTAGTTGGTATAAACCGACCACTCGGGCGTTAGCAGGTATAAAAGCCCCGTCTGCCACGTAAATTTGCCGTCTTGCTGATCGGTGGTGTTTGGTCCGCTAGTCGTGCCGCGCGCGACTTGGTCGTAGTATTCGTATCTAACGCCCAAAGAATAGATCAAATTTTCGGTCAAATTTATACTATCTTGCGCGTAAAATCCGATCGTTCTTAGCTTTTGATACTGGATACCGGAGGCTCGATCGGACGGATAGGCGACCGTGCCGTAGATTGGACTGTAGATATTTATCGGGAAGTTTCTGTGCGTTGTGCCTGAGCTGTAGCTGTTTAGCGCGCCGGGTCTATAGCGGTAGTACTCCTTTGCGTCGATACCAAATAGCAAGTTGTGCTCTATCTCGCCCGTTTGCACGTAACCGTTTAGCGTGAGCGAGCCTGCGTGCGTACGGTGGATAAATCCGTCATACGCCTCGTTTCGTCTAGCCGCAACGCCCGTGTTTAAATTTACGTTCATTAGCCTGATGTGACCGTACTCGTGCTTTGAGCGGGAAAACGCGTAAGCGCCGCGCAGTAGCCAGTCCTCGCCGATATTTTTTTCAAAATTTACGTCTACGGTGTCGAGTCTGGTTTTTAGTTTATTAAACGGCTCGTCAAGGCGCCTTTTCTTATCTATCGGAAGTAGCTTGCCCGTGCTTGGCACTAGATACATACCGCGATCGATCGGATCGGTCGAGCGCGTGTGCGTATAGGCTAAATTTATGCGGTAATCATCGCCTTTATAAGAAAGAGATGGCGCAAAGAGGACGTTTTTATATTCGCCAAACTCCCTCCAGTAGTCTTTTTGCATCATATCAAATATAAATCTATACGCAAAGCCGCTATCAGCGATCGGCCCCGTGGTGTCAAAGCCCGCGTTCCAGTAGTTGCGGTTGCCGATACCGGCCCAAATTTCATTTGAGAAGTCGTATTTTGGCTTTTTAGTGACCATATTTATTATGCCGCCGGGCTCTTGCGCACCGTAGAGCAAGCTAGAGGGGCCTTTTAGCACCTCGACGCTTTCTACGGTTTTGTTAAAGCTATGCATGACGCTAGACGGTACGCCGTTTCGCATGATCGAGCCGTCGCGTCCGCCGCCAAAGCCTCGCTTAATGATCGAGTCAAAGATACCGCCCGTAGTGTTTCCGTAGCTAATGCCGCTCACGTTTTGAAGGCTCTCGGCTAGAGTCTCCGGTTTTTTATCCTTTAGCTGTTGTTGCGTCACGACGTTTACCGTCTGCGGGATCTCCAAAATAGGCGTATTCGTTTTGCCTACTTCGCTGGTTTTGGCGCGGTATCCATCATCCGCGCTCTCGCTAATCTCGACGCCTTGCAGCGCTACGTCGGCGGCGAAAATTTGAGTTAAAAGCAGCGACGAAACCGCTAAACTAAGGCTAAATTTGTTCATTTATTTTTTCTCCGTTTTAAAATACATTATCATTATATTATTCTTACGCTTAAATTTCGCTCGTATTTTAGGCTATAATTTCGGCTATGAAATACGCAAATTTAAAACAAATACAATCTTTTCTAGGCAAATTTAAAAAAATAACCGCAATCAGACGCGCGGGCGATATGGCTATATTTATAGAATTTGACGGCGAGCTCGGGCTGTTTTTTGATCTCAGCAAGGCCGACTCCGCGATCTACGCAAATCCTGATTTTCTAAACGTCAAAGAGTACAAAGCGCCCTTTGACGTCGCGCTTAAAAAGAGGTTCTGGGGGGCTAAAATTTTAAATTTAAGCGTGCCCGAGGGAAATAGAATTTTAAAGCTGGAGTGCGAATTCCAAGGCTCGTATAAGAGTCTGGCTTCGAGCCTGTTTTTGGAGTTTACGGGGCGCTTTACTAATGCGATCATCACGGACGAAAAGGGCGTCATCGTCGAGGCTTTGCGCCATATAGATAATAATTTTCGCGTGATAAAACCGGGGCGCGAGCTGCTTGAGCTGCCGCCTGCAGTGATAAAAGAGCGAGAGACACTGCCGATAACGGACTTTGAGCGGTATTTTAGCGAGGAATTTAAGCGGTTAAATAACGCAAAGCTAGAAAATCTGCGCGCCGTAAAATCGGCCGCGATAGAGCGAAAAATGCAAAATTTAAGCGAGATTTTATCAGGTCTTGAAAACGAAGCGGATCTAAATGCACAAAGCGAAATTTTAAGCAAAAACGCGGGGCTGATCCTATCGAATTTGCATGCATTAAGGGACTACGAGCGCGAGGTAACGCTAAATGATTTCGAGCGAGGCGAGGTGAAACTCGTGCTGGACGATAGTCCTAAAATCGCCGCAAACGCGATGTTTGCCAAAGCAAAAAGGCTAAAGCAAAAGGCGGCGGGTCTGGTTATCGAGCGGCAAAATTTGACCGAAAAGCTGGAGTTTTTATCAAATTTAAAAACGCTCGTAAATGAAGCTAAAAGCGCCGAAGAGCTAGAGATCCTAGCGCCTAAAAAAGCCCGCGCCGCAAAGCAAAAAGAGCAAAATCAAAACGTCGAGGATTTTTATGTCGAGGGCTATAAAATCAGCATCGGACGCAACGAAAAAGGCAACGTCTGGCTGCTAAAAAACTCGAAAAAAGACGACGTCTGGATGCACCTAAAAGACTTGCCGTCCGCGCACGTCATCATCAAAACCGCAAAAAGCGCTCCCAGCGAGGAAATTTTGAGATTCGCGGCGAAAATTTGCGTAAATTTTAGCGTCAAAGGCGGCGGGACGTACGAGGTTGATTTTACCAAACGTAACAACGTCAAAATTACGAGCGGCGCAAATGTAAATTATATTAATTTTAAGACGATATTACTAACGAAGCACGACTAAAACAGGAGGCGAAAATGGCTGTAACACCCCTTGGCAACACGATTTTTATCAATCAAAACGTAAATATGGTCTCAAACAAGGTCGCCGACGTCCAAAATAGATTTGACTTGCAAAACCTCGCCGCCGCATCGCTAGCAAGCGACGAAAAACAAGAGGTCTCCGAAGTGCGACCGACCGAGGAAACCTACAAAATCGACCCCAAAAACGAGCACGAAAAGCAAAAAGGCAGGCAGGAGCAAGGCGAGCTCGCCTCGGAGCAAAACGGCGAAAACTCCGACTCTGACGGCGATGAAAACTCGGAGGATCACGTCGCGGCTAACGACTTCCCGCAAGCGTCGCCCGTATTTCAGCATCTTGATCTTAAAATTTAATCTTTCCCGCTCAAATTTGGCTGGACTTTTTGCTGCTCGGCGGTCAAATTTGACTTTAAATTTGAGCCGTTTTCTGCGCAAATTTGAGCTTTTATTTTTTTTAGCATCGCGAATGTAAAATGCAAAGCAAATTGGCTCGTTTCGGTCGTAAATTTAGCGTCTGAGTATAGCCGCCGCGGGAAAGCGGTGCATAGCAGCCAAATGCGCGAACGCGCCGAGCGTTAGTCGGCGCCGCCTAAGGCAAGGGCGCGGAGGAAATTTTACTTGCTTTTAGTTTGTTAGATCGTTTTGGGCGAGGGTAAATTTGACACAGGTCGTCAAATTTACGCCGGCTCTACCGCCGTGCTCGGCAAAATTTAGAAAAAATCGTCAAATTTGACGTCTGTTTCAAGCAAAAATAAATTATCAAATTTAACCGCCGTCTAAAGCAAGCTAGCAAACGCAATTTTGCCTCAAATTTCGGCGCTTTTAAGCGAAAATTTTATACAATTATTACTCAAAAAAGGAAAAATCATGAAAACGCGTATAATCACCGGCGTCGCGCTATTTGCGGCGGTTTTGGTCATCTTTTTCGTCGATAGTTATCTGTTAAATTTCGCCATTTTAGGCTTCGTGCTTTACACGGCCTTTAGCGAAGCGCAAAAGCTCTATGGCCTGCAAGGCGGCTCTCTTGCGCTCATAGCAGTCATTTTTTACCTGCTCACGCCCTTTTCAAACCCCGTATTTATCGCTATTTTAGCGGTATTGCTAGTGGTTAGTTTTCTCGCGCACTTTAAGAGCGAAAACCTAACGCCCGCGCTGCCGTTTTTGTATCCGATGACGCCGATTTTTCTCATCTGGATGCTTTATTCGCAGTACGGCGTCGGCTACTTGGCGTGGCTGATTTTAACGGTCGTGGCGTGCGATAGCGGGGCGTTTTTCGTCGGTAAATTTTGCGGCAAGCACGCCTTTAGCGAGACTTCACCGAACAAAACCTGGGAAGGCGTCGCAGGCGGTATCGCCGTGGCTACGGTCTTTGGCGCGGGCTTTGGCTGGGTGCTGACCGATAGCTTTTGGCATAGCCTCATCACGGCGTTTTTGGTTGCGATTTTTGGCGTGTGGGGCGATCTTTTCGAGAGCTACCTAAAGCGCCGCGCAGGCGTCAAAGATAGCGGCACGCTGCTGCCGGGCCACGGCGGGATGCTTGACCGCGTCGACGGCTATCTGTTCGGCGTCGCGGCGATGCTCTGGACGCTATCGTGGTAGTGCTGGGCTCGACGGGCTCGATCGGGACAAATACTTTAAATTTGGCCCGTAAATTCGGCCTTAGCGTCGAGGCGATGAGCTGCGCGTCAAACTACGAGCTTTTAAACGAGCAAATCGCCGAATTTAAGCCTAAATTCGTCTGTATCGCCGAGCCTAAATTTGCAAAATTCGTAAAGCACAAACGCGTTTTTGCGGGCGCGCAGGGCATTTGCGATATGCTAAAAGAGTGCGAGAGCGAGCGCGTCGTAAACTCTCTAGTGGGCTTTGCGGGGCTGGCTCCGAGCTTAACTGCGCAAAAGCTGGGCAAAAAGCTGGCGCTTGCGAATAAAGAAAGCCTCGTCGCAGGCGGCAAATTTTTAAACACGAGTGCGATAAATCCGATAGATAGCGAGCATTTCGGGCTAAAATTCTTGCTCGCAAACAAAACCCCGGTCGCTAGGCTGGTCATCACGGCCTCGGGCGGCGCCTTTTACAAAACACCGCTAAAAGCCCTAAAAGACGCCCGCGCAGCTGACGCGCTAAAGCACCCCAACTGGAGCATGGGCGCAAAGATCACGATCGACAGCGCGACGATGGCGAACAAGCTTTTTGAGGTGCTGGAAGCCTTTTGGCTCTACGGCGTGCGGGATATCGAGGCGCTCATCGAGCGCACGTCCACGGTGCACGCGCTGGTGGAGTTTGCTGACGGCTCGACTACGGCGCACCTGTCCAAAACCGATATGATTTTAGCTATCGCGCATGCGATTTTGGGCGAGGACGGAGCGCTAAATTTGAGCGCCGCCGATACGAAAAACGCTCAAATCGTGCCGAATTTGGATCTAAAAACTCTAAAAAACATAAAATTCGGCGAGATAAATTTGAAAAAGTATCCTATCTTTTCACTAAAAGACCAAGCTTTGCAAAATCCGGATCTCGGCGTCGCTATCAACGCTGCAAACGAAGTCGCGGTGTATAAATTTTTGCGCGGCGAGTGCGGATTTTTAGATATCTCACAAACGGTTTTAGCCGCAGCAAAGAGGTTTGAAAACGAGAAGATTGAGAGCGAGAGTAAGATCTTTGAGGTAGATTCAGAAGTAAGAAAGTGGGTGGAAAAGTCGCTTAAATAGCGGCTCGTCTTTTGAGCGCTTTTTGCGGATTTTGTTAAAATTTGACTCGATAGGCTACATGCCTTATCTTCGTCAAATTTTAACTTCAAAACCCCAAAAATCATCTCAAAATACTTCGCCTTGATTTTTTACGCTCAAATTTGAAGTCAAATTTACAAATTTATAAATCTAACCCCATCAAAATTTACAAAATTTGCGACGCTTTGCGCAAGCAAAGCAGTGTCACCACTTCTCACGTCATAGGGGGGGGATTAAAAAAAAAGGGGGGGGGGTGGGGAGCGACTTCGCGTCTGCTTGCAATTGCGAGCATGGCGAAGCAAAATTTAACCCCCACCCCCTTTACAATAAAGTAAAAAACAACCTCAAACGGTTGTTTTTTACTCAAAGAACTTAATTTGCAATGCCAAATTTAACATTTTCAGGGTGCGGGTCTGGGTGCGTAAATTTAAAATTTGCTCGAAAAATTTGCTTAAAACGACACTTTTTCGTCGCCGTAATCGTCGCCGATATGTTATAATTTCACGAATTTTAAAATCGCGCCTGGTTTAAATTCGGTCACAAAAACAAGACAAATGCTGCAAATTTCAAGATTCAAAAAATAAGCCGCAAAATAAAAAGAGGAAAAAATGGAAAAATACGAAGGCTACAATCTGAGGTTCAAAGACGCTCTGGTCGGCGTACAATTTTTATTCGTCGCGTTTGGCGCGCTCGTGCTGGTGCCGATCTTAACGGGGCTTGATATGTCCGTGGCGCTGTTTACGGCGGGTATCGGTACGCTGCTGTTTCAGCTTATCACGCACAAAAACGTCCCGCCGATCTTTCTCGCGTCTAGTTTCGCGTTCATCGCGCCGCTAAGCTTTGGCGTCAAGGAGTGGGGCATCGCCGCGACGATGAGCGGGGTAATCTCGGCGGGGCTTTTTTACGTGGTTCTAAGCCTGCTTATTAGGCTTAAAGGCGAGGAGTTCTTGCATAAAATTTTACCGCCCGTGGTCGTGGGCCCCGTCATCATGACGATTGGTCTTATACTCTCGCCAGCAGCCGTAAATATGGTCATGGGCAAAGGCAAGGAGGCGCTCTATACGCAGGGGCAGTCGCTCACCATCGCGCTCATATCGCTTTCGGCGGTTATCGTCGTGATGATGTTTGGCCGCGGCATGCTGCGCCTCGTACCGATACTGTGCGGCATCGCGGCGGGATACTGTGCGTCGCTGTTTATCGGCATCGTGGATTTTACGCCGATTTTAAACGCGCCGTGGTTTGCGCTGCCGCATTTTACCGCGCCGGTTTTTAAGCTCGAAGCGGTGATCTACATGGTGCCTATCGCGATCGCTCCTGCGATCGAGCACATCGGCGATATGCTAGCCATCAGCAACGTAACAAAGGAAAATTTCCTAAAAAATCCGGGACTTAAAAGCACTCTGCTAGGCGACGGACTCGCGACGTCACTAGCTGGCTGCTTCGGCGGCCCGCCGAACACCACCTACTCGGAGGTTACGGGCGCGGTCAGCATCACGAAGGCTTACAATCCAGCCATCATGACCTTTGCCGCGCTTGCAGCGATCTTGCTCGCCTTCGTGGGCAAGCTCGGCGCCGCGCTCTCCACGATCCCCGCTCCCGTCATCGGCGGCATCATGCTGCTGCTTTTCGGTATCATCGCGAGCGTGGGTATGGAAACGCTCATCAAAAACGGCGTGGACCTAGCCGAGCCGCGCAATATGATCATCGTCGCGCTCATATTTGTCTGCGCGATCGGCGGCATGGTGCTGGATTTTGGAGCGATGAGCTTTAGCGGCGTGGGGCTCGGCGCACTCATCGGTATCACGCTAAATTTGGTGCTGCCAAAAACCAAGCATTTTGACGGGTACTAAGTTAAATTTGCGCGGAGCTTGCGTCGTTTCGCGCGGTTGCGGGTAAATTTGAGCTTTGCCGTAAAATTTACCGCACTCTAAATTTTAAAATTTTCCCCGCAAACGCTTTTAAATTTCTAACGTTTTAAACTAGCAAGATATATAATTGCCTTATGAAAAAGGCGAATAATTTAAGCAAATTTGATAAAAAGGCGCTAAGGCTTCTCTTTGCGGTACTTTTCGTGCCGATGTTCGTCTCGCTCGTTTTTATCTATGAGCTATCGGTGTATGATAGCTCGCGCGAGCTGTCCGCGGACGCGCAAAAGATCGGCCGCAGCGATTATTACAACATCGGCGGCAAAATTTACCTACGCTCTTGGAATCTCGCTCCCTACGAGCTAGAGGGCGGCGCGGACGCGGCGAGCTTTCGCGCGCTTGATACCGGCAGATACTCCTACACAAACGTCGGCATGGACGCCAACCGCGTATTTTGCGGCGCTCGTGAGATGTCGGGGCTGGATCCCGCCCGCACGCAAAAGATCGGCGCGCGATACTACAGCGACGGGCGCGTGAGCTACTTCTGCTCGGACGTCACGCAGCGCACGGGCGGCGCGATAAGCTACATTTATAAGGTCTTTTTCCACGCCTTTGGGCTTTCTAAATGGCCGCAGGAGTACAACTACCCATACGCAAGGCTTGATACTAGCGCGCCCATCTCGCCTCTGACCGAGAGCCCTTATGTCGCAACCGACGGCGAGCGGGTATTTTACGAGGGTAAAATTTTAGAAGGCGCGGACGCAAAAAACCTAAAGCAGATACGACTAAAAAACATATACGAAGAGGGCCCGGGCTCGCCCGCGCACTTTCGCCCGGCCGATCGGTGGCTGAGCGACGGACGCAGCGTTTATAAGGGCGGCGAGAGGCTAAATTTCACGCCTAGCGAGCAGATGTATCTCGTGGAGCCAAACTCGGGCATAGAGTTTCTCTACGATCCCACTACGGGCGCGGTGCTTATGGACGGCGAGAGATTTGACCCCGTAAACGAGCCCTATACGCCGCTAAATTTTCAGAGCGGACATCAGGAATACATGCTGTTTGCGAGCAAAAACGG
>CAUPZP010000020.1:0-33636 GCA_963516105.1 uncultured Campylobacter sp. | reverse complement strand
AACTTAAAATCGATTTAAAAAGTCGGGGGATTATAGCGAAAAAATATGAAAAATAGAAGGTATGGATAAATAAAAAGCCACATGCGGAATCTTAAGTAAAAACAATTATGCGCTATTTTGCTACAAAGTCCGCAAATTTGAGCGGACTTTACAAATTTAGTTCTTAAAACTATGAATAGGTGCCGGTATCTGGCCGCCGCGGGCGATGAAATCGGCGGACGAGTTTTTATTTACGCTCATAACCGGCGCGCTACCCAGAAGCCCGCCGAACTCCAGCGTGTCGCCCTCTTTGCCTTTTGGGATTATGCGCACGGCGGTCGTTTTTTGATTTATCACGCCGATCGCGGCCTCGTCGGCTATGATCGCGGCGATCGTCTGCTCGGGCGTATCCTCGGGGATCGCGATCATATCGAGCCCCACCGAGCAGATCGCGGTCATCGCTTCAAGCTTTTCTAAATTTAGCGAGCCTGCGCGCACTGCAGCGATCATGCCCTCGTCTTCGGAGACGGGGATAAACGCGCCGCTAAGCCCGCCTACTTGGTTACACGCCATAACGCCGCCCTTTTTGACAGCGTCGTTTAGTAGCGCAAGCGCCGCGGTCGTGCCGTGCGTGCCGACGCACTCTAAGCCCATCTCCTCAAGCACGCGCGCGACCGAATCGCCCACGGCAGGGGTCGGAGCTAGCGAGAGATCGACGATGCCAAATTTTACGCCCAGCCGCTCAGACGCCATTTGACCAACGAGCTGTCCGATGCGCGTGATCTTAAACGCCGTCTTTTTCACGGTCTCTGCTACCACGTCAAAGCTCGCTCCGCGCACCTTCTCAAGCGCGCGCTTAACGACGCCCGGGCCGCTAACGCCCACGTTTATGACGACCTCGGCCTCGCCCACGCCGTGAAATGCGCCCGCCATAAAGGGATTATCCTCGACGGCGTTGGCAAATACGACAAGTTTGGCGGCACCTAGATCGGAAAGTCTCGCCGTTTCTTTGATCACGCGCCCCATATCGGCGACCGCGCTCATATTTATGCCCGTTTTGGTCGAGCCGATATTTACCGATGAGCAGACCTTTTGCGTCGCGGCGAGCGCGGCAGGGATGGAGTCGATTAAAATTTTATCGCCCTTTGCGTAGCCCTTTTGCACGAGCGCCGAAAAGCCGCCGATAAAGTCGATACCGACCTTTTTCGCCGCCTCGTCCATCGCCTTGGCAAGCGGGACGTAGCCCGCGGCATTCGTCGCCGCGCCGATGATGGCGATAGGCGTTACGCAGACGCGTTTATTTACGATCGGGATGCCAAGCTCTGCTGAAATTTCATTGCCGACCTTTACCAGATCGCGCGCCTTGTCGGTGATCTTTGCGTAAATTTTCTCCGCTGCCTTGTCGATATCGGGATCGATGCAGTCAAGCAGGCTGATGCCCATCGTGATCGTGCGGATGTCGAAATTTTGCTCCTCGATCATCGCGATCGTTTCGGTTACGTTTTTGATGTCCATATCGGCACCTTAGATGTTGTGCATGGCGTCAAATATCGCCGAGCTTTGGATGTTGATTTTAACTTTTAGCTTTTCGCCTAGCTCGTTTAGCTCCTCGCGCAGAGCCGTGAAGTCCTGCTTTTCCTCGCTGGAAACCACCGCCATCATCGTAAAAAACTCGTCCAAAACCGTCTGGCTGATGTCGTCTATGTTTAGCCCAAGCTGCGCGAGCTTAGCCGAAACGCCCGCCACAATGCCAACCTTGTCCTTACCGATCACCGTTACGATCGCTTTCATTTTGTCGTTCTCCTAAATTTGTAAATTTGCAGGTTTGGCCCGAATTTGATCAAATTCGCTCAAATTCGGGCTTTAAATTTTAAAATTTCAGTTAGAGCAAGCGCTCTTGCCGTCCATCACGGGCTGGATCGAGGAGTTGTCCGCGCCGCCCTCATCGTTGATATTTTCGATTATCTCCCACAGCCTAGCCGCCGCTTTTTCGTAGCGTTTAGCCGTGACCGAGTTTGGCTCGTAAAAGCTCACCGGCTTACCGCTATCGCCGCCCACACGAACAGCCGGCTCGATAGGTATCTCGGCTAGCACTTCGGTGCTATAGGCTTTTGCTACCTCCTCGGTTGTGCCTTTGCCAAATATATCATACTCCTTACCGCTTTCAGGGCAGATAAATCCGCTCATGTTTTCTACGATACCTGCGATCGGTATGTGAAGCTTCTCAAACATATCAAGCGCTCTTTTGCTATCATCAAGTGCGACTACTTGCGGCGTTGTGACGCAGACACCTGCAGTTACCGGCACGCTTTGAGCTAGAGTTAGCTGCGCGTCGCCCGTTCCCGGAGGCATATCGAGGAACAATACGTCCAGTTCGCTCCAAAATACGTCTTTTAGCAGCTGCTCGATAGCTTTCATTATCATCGAGCCGCGCCAGATGAGACTCATGCCTTCTTCCATTAGCACGCCCATACTCATCATCTCGACGCCGTGAGTTAGGATCGGTTTTAGCTTGTTGCCGACGACTTGAGGCTGCGTGCCGACTTCGCCGAGCATTCTTGGGATGTTTGGACCGTAGATATCGGCGTCCAGGATGCCTACTTTTTTGCCTAGCTTTGCCATCGAGATAGCTAAATTTAGCGTCGTAGTGCTCTTGCCCACGCCGCCTTTGCCCGAGCTTACCATTACGAAATTTTTGATCTGCGGAGCGATGTTTTTACCGCTTTGGGTGTTGCTTTTTTCCTCTGGCATTTTTGGTTGGATGATGTTTATGACGCACTCGTTTGAGCCCATCACGCGCTTTATGTCGGTTCGCAGCTCGTTTGCTACGTCCGGATTTGAGCTTACGATCTCGACCTCGATTAAAATTTTCTCGCCGATTTCGACGTTTTTTACGAATCCAAAGCTCACGATATCTTTTTCAAAGCCCGGATATATCACGCCTTTTAGTCTGTTTAAGACCTCTTCTTTAGTTAGCATTTTTCTCCTTCGTTAGATTTTTTGAAATTTTATACGCGCAAAATTTAGGCCCGCACATCGAGCAAAATTCCGCCTTTTTAAACGACTCTTGCGGCAAGCTCTCATCGTGTAGCTCGCGCGCCCTCTCGGGATCTAGGCTTAGCTCAAACTGCCTGTTCCAGTCAAAAGCGTATCTAGCGTCGCTCATCGCGTGATCTCGCTCTATCGCGCCTGCCTTGCCTAGCGCGACGTCGGCTGCGTGAGCGGCGATTTTATGCGCTACGATGCCTTCTCTCACATCGTTTGCGTTTGGCAAACCAAGGTGCTCTTTAGGCGTCACGTAGCACAGCATCGAGGCTCCGTAAAAGGCCGCCATCGTCCCGCCGATAGCCGAAGTGATGTGATCATACCCCGCGCCGATGTCCGTAGGCAGCGGCCCTAGCACGTAAAAAGGCGCGCCGTGGCACAGCTCGCGTTCGATTTTCATATTATACTCTATTTGGTTTAAAGGAATATGACCCGGCCCCTCGATCATCACCTGCACGTTTTTCTCCCATGCGCGCAGCGTCAACTCGCCCAAAACCCGCAGCTCGCTAATCTGAGCTTCATCGGTCGCGTCGTATAGGCAGCCCGGACGCAGCCCGTCGCCAAGAGAGAGCGCGACGTCGTGAGCGGCGCAAATTTCTAAAATATCGTCAAAGGCCTCATAAAACGGGTTTTCTTTATGATGATGCATCATCCAGCTAGCAGTTAAGCTACCGCCGCGGCTAACGATACCCATCTTTCGCTTTGCGACTAGCGGCATAAATTTGAGCAAAAAGCCCGCGTGTATAGTAAAGTAGCTAACGCCCTGGTGCGCCTGTTTTTCGAGCGTTTTTAGGATGTCATCCGTCGTTAAATTTTCGACCTCTTTTATATCGTGGATGATCTGATACATCGGTACGGTGCCTATGGGGACGGTGGAGTTTGCGATTATAGCGCTTTTAATAGCATCCAAATCGCCGCCCGTGCTTAGATCCATGACCGTATCGGCGCCGTATTTTAGGCAAATTTGCAGCTTTTCAAGCTCGGCGCAGATATCGCTGCTTAGGCTTGAGTTGCCGATATTTGCGTTGATTTTGGTTTTAGCCTCCCTGCCGATCGCCATCGGGAGCAAATTTTCGTGATGGATGTTGGCAGGGATTATCATCTTGCCTGCGGCGACCTCGCTTCTAATGAGCTCGGGATCTAGCATCTCAACCTGCGCTACGTAGTTCATCTCGGGCGTTACGACGCCTTTTTTAGCGTAGTACATCTGCGTCGGAGTTTTGTCGGCGGAGTCAAATTTGACCCGAAATTCTTTCATGTTTCGCTCCTTAAAATTTTGGTTCTAATCTTACTCAAAAAAGATAAAAACAAGCTTTTAGGATGTATAATATCGTAACACTTCGCCAAAGGAGAAATTTTGCTAGACGTTACGCTGATAATGCTCGGAGCCGGAAGCTCCAGTCGTTTTGAAATGCCCGTTAAAAAGCAATGGTTGCGCGTCGGAAGCGATCCGCTATGGCTCTTTGCGACTAAAAATTTAAGCTCGCACTACGCTTTTAAGGAGATAATCGTCGCCTCAAACGAGGAAAAATATATGAGCAAATTTGCCCCAACATATCGCTTCGTAAAAGGCGGCGCGACCCGTCAAGAGAGCCTAAAAAACGCGCTTAAACTCGTTCAAAGCGAGTATGTTTTGGTTAGCGACATAGCTCGTCCGATGATTAGCGCCGAGCTTTTCTCACGCATCATAGGCGGCATCCAAAACGCCGACTGCGTCGTACCTGCGCTAAAAGTGCCAGATACCGTTTATCTAGGCTCCCAGGCCGTCGATAGAGAGCAGATAAAACTCATCCAGACTCCGCAACTCTCGCGCACGGCAATGCTAAAAAGCGCGCTTGAAGCGGGTCAAATTTACACCGACGATAGCTCGGCGATAGCGGCTGCTGGCGGTAAAATTTGGTACGTGCAGGGCGATGAAAACGCTAGAAAAATCACATTTAAAGACGACCTTTCTAAAATTTGCGGCCTTAGCGCGCCGTCAAGCGAAATTTACGTGGGCAACGGTTTTGACGTGCATGCCTTTGAAGAAGAGAAAAAAGAGGGTAGTTTCGTAACAATCGGCGGCGAGAAAATACCTTTTGAGCGAAATTTAAAGGCCCACTCTGACGGCGACGTAGCTATCCACGCGCTCATAGACGCCATACTTGGAGCAGCTGGACTTGGCGATATAGGTGAGCATTTTCCCGACACCGACGATAAATTTAAGGGAGCAGACTCTGCTATGTTACTAAAAGAAGCATATAGGCTCGTTCAAAGCGTCGGATTTGAGCTTATTAATGCCGATATTACCGTTATCGCCGAGCGACCAAAGCTTAGTAAATTTAAATCCGCAATGGAAATAAACATCGCAAATGCGTTAAATTTAACCCCGAGCCGCATAAACGTAAAGGCTACGACGACCGAAAAGCTGGGCTTTACCGGGCGAGGCGAGGGCATAGCCGCCACGGCGTCTGCTAGTCTAAAAATTTACGACTGGACGCAAAAATAAAACGACGAAAGTAAAAAAATGAGAGTTTTGATAATAGAAAACGAAATCTACCTAGCCCAAAGCATCGCCTCAAAGCTAGAAAATCTAGGCTACGAGTGCGAGATCGCAAGGAGCGCGGCGGAAGCGATGAAAAGCGAGCCCGAGCAGAAGGCAAAGGGGGGCGGCAAGGACGTGCACTTTGACGTGGTGCTGCTCTCTAGCGCGTTTGCGGGCGACGAGACGCTAAAAATCATACAAAAATTTAAAGACTCCGTCGTCATCCTGCTCATTACGTATATCAGCAACGACACCGTCTCGATCCCGATAAAAGCGGGTGCGAGCGACTACATACAAAAGCCGTTTATGATCGAGGAGCTGGTACGAAAGATCAAGCATTTCGAGGAGTTTAGACGGCTGCAAACATTTATAAAGACCTATCAGGACTACTTAAACTATCATTTTAAGGCCGTTTCGGCGCTAAATTTCGACTTTAAGCGCATAAAGCTGCCACTTCTCATCAAATGCAATAAAATGATAAACGCCGACAACTTCGTTTTCGAATACGCAAAGGCGCTAAATTTGAGCTTTAAATACGTCCCGCTTGAGCCCGGCATCGACGTAGAGGCCGTAGCCGCGGCAAATCCGCGCACGCTTTTGTATTTTTCAAATTTTCAAATTTTACGCCAAGAGGCCAAAAACCAGATCGTCTCTCTCGCGGCCAAACGCAAGCTCATCGCAAGCTCGACCAATCCGAACGAAGAGACGCCGATGGAGACGCTAAACATCACAAGCGACGAGAAAAATTTCCAAATCGACGAAATTTTGACGATCGACGACTACATCAAGCACATCATCGTAAACTATCAGGACAAATACCCAGATACCGAGCTTAGCAAAAAGCTAGGCATCTCGCGCAAATCGCTTTGGGAAAAGAGGAAAAAATATGACGTCGCCAAGAAAAAATAACGCTGTTTGGATAAACGACGAGGCTTTCGGCGCGCTTGATCTCATAGAAAATCAAATTTTTAGCAAATTTAACCGCCTGATGAACGAAAAAGAGGCGAATGAGATCTACGAGACGGGCTTTTTAGCCGGCGAGCCGATGCCATATACTTTTGTTTTTGCTCCACACGGCAAGCGCAATCAAGAAACGATAAAAAACGCCGCAAAAGGCGATTATATCGAGCTTATAAGCGGCGGCAAGGTTGTGGGGTATATCGAGGTCGGCGAGGTTTTTAAATTTAACGCCGAGAAAAGCTCGCAAAATATCTTTCGCGCTAACGAAGCCGCGCCCGCACAGCAAAGCCAAAGCGGTGAACTAGCCGTGAGCGGTGAGATAAAAATCTACGACGACAAGCTAGCCGAGGTAAGAAAACTAATAGAAGAGGTCAAAAGGGAGCAAAACGTCCGTAAAATCTCTGCGATCATGCTAACCGCGGAGCCATTTAACCGCGCGCACGAGCGTCTGATCAGGATGACGATAGATAGCTCCGATCTGGTGTTGCTATTTTTACTAAAAAGTCACGGCGCGGACGAGATGATGAGCTTTTCTCTCAAAAAAAGCGTGCTGGAATACTTCATCCAAAACTACGTCCCCAAAAACCGCCTGATCATCGTGCCTTTTGAGAACTCAAACCTCTTTAGCTCGCACCTAAATCCGACGCTAGAGTGCATCGCGGCGCATAGGCTGGGCGCCCATAAGCTCATAGTCGGGCAAAATCACGCCGGTATCGGGATGTTTTACGATCACAACGTCGCTCACACGGTGCTGGAGCGCTATAAAAACGATCTAAATTTAGATATCGTCGTGCTGCCAGAGCTCGTCTACTGCGACGAGTGTAAGACGCTAGTTAGCACCAAGACCTGCCCACACGGCCAGCATCATCACATCAAATATCACGCCCAGACGCTAAAAACCTTGCTGCTAGCGGGTATCTTGCCGCCTGCGATCCTCATGCGGCGTGACATCTCGGCGATGATACTGAGCGAGCTTTTCCCGAACCGATTTGAAAATATCCAAAAGCTTTGCGACGATCTTTTTCCTAGCAACGGACTGCTCGAAAAGCAGACGGAGAGGGAGTTTTACGAAAATTTGATGAAGCTTTATCAGACGACGTCGCTGACTTAAATTTGCTTTTGGCGGTTTTTGTAAAAGCGGCTTGTCTTTCGAATTTTTGGCGGAGTCGGTAAAAAATTAGCTAGGCTGTGCGTCTTATATTTGCTAAATTTGAGCCGTAGCGAAGTAAGGCATTTAGATTCCCTCGCGATACTGCGCCTAAAATTTTCACGCTCAAATTTATAACCAAGTTTTTGTAAATTTGGGCTTTAAATTTACTCGCCGAGACCCGCACCGCAAAAACTCAAAATTTAGTGTTGTTTATTTATGGCACTAGACTGCGGTTGCGGCTTTGTTTGCAAGAGACGTCGTGCTGTATTTGGCGTCAAATTTGATATTTTAAGAGGCGGATCTTGGCGAACGATATGCTTGACATCAAAATTTGAGTGCTGAAAAGTCGTGGTAAAATTTTCGGTTTTGCTTCAAATTTAGCGGCTCGTGCATCCAAATTTGAAAATATCCGAAATCCGCGAAAATTTGGCGTCCGAATTTTGAAAATTGCGCGTTAAATTTGCTAAAATCGCACTAAAAATTGGCGAACAAAAACGCCATATTATTTAAATTTGATTTCAAGGAAAATTATGCAAAGATTATTTTTAACGTTTTTCGGCGCCGGCCTAAGCCCTAAAGCTCCAGGCACGGTGGGCTCGCTAGCGGGCGCGATCGCGGCGTTTGGGATTTTGATGATTTTGCCCGCTTCCACGCTATTTTTGGTTTCGATTTGCCTTTTTTTATATAGCATAAAGATTATCGACGATTATGAAGCAAAAACCGGCTTGCACGATCACGGTAGCATCGTGATAGACGAGGTTGCGGGTGTTTGGCTGGCGATTTCTATCAGCGGCGCTACGGCCGTGCAGTTTGCGCTCTCGGTCCTGTTTTTTAGAGCGTTTGATATCCTAAAGCCCTCCGTGATCGGCCGCATCGACAAAAACGTAAAAGGCGGGCTGGGCGTGATGGGCGACGATATGGTTGCGGGACTTTTTGCGGGGCTTCTTAGCGCGATTTGCTACGAGGCTGTGACGAAAATCGGACTTGACTACGAGTGGATTAAATTTGAATTGCCGTTTGTAAAGTAAGTTTATTTGGCGATTTTTAGGCGGTTATTAAAATCAAATCCCGTTAAAATTTACTGCCTAAGTACTCTATATTAGTTTGTGTGTTTTTTTGGGGGGGCTATTTATGGGAGTCTTTGGTTATCTAAAATCAGAACTCAATAGCAAATTTAGAACAAAATAAATTAGCTAGAGTTTATTTTTTTGTTCGCGACACACCTTTTTGCTCGTAGGCATCGATCTCTCTTGCGTATTCAGGATTTTTCTTTTTTAGTTCGTTAGTCATAAAAGCTATTAGTTTGGCGTCGGCATTTTTATGTGAAGCTATAGCTAGAATAAAATTTAAATACTCTTTTGCATCCTCGGGCGCTACGCCGTCTTTTTTGGGCGGTAATCTAAAATTTGAAGAAAACGTCCTCAAAATAGAAAATAACTTATTTTTGCTAGTGCCCGGATCGTTTGCTACGGCGAGTAAATCATCTAGTGTGATGCCTCGATTGGCGGCTTCTTTTGCCGCATTGTTGGCTGCGATTTTGTCGCTACCTAGCTTAACCGCCATAAAAATAAGGGAAGCGACAAGCATCAAAAGAATTGTCGCTAGAATTATTACTATAGTAGTTTGATTCATTATAGTTTCACCGTTTTATCCGGTTTTCTAAAATACGCCAAAACTGCTATCAAGACCATCAAAAGTGCGCCCACCCATACAAAAGTCGGCACCGGTATCGGCTCGCCAGCAGCGTACGAGTGCATGCCGCTTAGGTAGAAGTTTACGCCAAAATAGGTCATTATGATCGACCAATAAGCAAACATCGAAGTAACGGCAAATGCGTACTGGCTGTTTAGCTTAGGGATAAATCTAATGTGTAGAACTGCTGCGTAAACGAGAATAGAAACCAGCGCCCACGTCTCCTTGCTATCCCAGCCCCAGTAGCGACCCCAACTCTCGTTCGCCCAAACGCCGCCTAGGAAGTTGCCCATCGTAAGCAGGCTAAGACCCAGTATCATCGCCATCTCGTTTATGCGCGTGGCCTCTAGGATATTTCGCGAAATTTCTTTATGCTCCTTGCCGCCTTGCAGAGCAAAAAGTATGAGCGTAAACATACCCAGTAGCGAGCAAAGCCCCAAAAATCCATAACTAGCGGTGATGACTGAAACGTGGATCGTTAGCCAGTAGCTCTGAAGCACAGGCACTAGAGTAGTGATCTGCGGATCCATCCAGCTAAGGTGTGCGACAAATAGCGTAACGCCCGCTAAAATCGAGGTTAGAGCCATAGCTATCGGGCTTTGGCGCGAGAACACGAGGCCTGATAAGCTAAGCGCCCAAGCGATATAAATCATCGACTCGTAGGCGTTGCTCCACGGTGCGTGCTCGGCGATATACCAGCGTATGCCTATGCCGAAAGTATGTAGCAAAAACGCCAAGATATTTACGCCGTAAACGATACCAAATAGCCATTTGATGTTTAGTTTAGGCCTTGCCATCTTAGCAAACACGAAGCATAAAAGGCCAAACCCTGCCAAAAGATATATCGGCGTTAGCGACTCGAAAATTTTATACTCGTTAAAAAACAGCTCCATCTCGACGCGTTTTTCGCCCGGGATGACCGCTTTGCCGTGTTCTTGCTGATAGGTTTTGATCTCGGCTAGAGCTTGATTTGCTCGGCGCCAGTTGTTGTTTTCTGTAGCTTCGGCGACGCTAGTGAAGTAGCTTCTTAGCATCCTGCCGATCGGTTCGCTCTCGTTTTTAGGAAGATACATCATGGCTGAGGCTATACCGTACCATTTGTTATTCGGATCGTCCATCTTTGGAAACATAGCAAAGACTTCACCCATAAACACCATATAAAGGATGTTTAGGCGCTCATCGACTTTTTGCAAGTCTTTATCGAACGTACCACGCTCGCCCGGCGTTTTTCGGTTTGCGGCTTCGGCAAATTTGTTGAGTTTGTAGGTGATTTTGCCGTCTTTGTCGCTTGCAAAAAAGTCGTTATAGCTCGCGTATTTGGCCTTTTCGTCTATGCCGATTAGCTTTTTTAGATCTTTATTTCCGACGTAGATTATCGGCACGTCGCGCCAGTACAGGGCGTTTATCATCATGGAAAGTATGGCTTGGTTTGCATTTAGGCCGTCTAGCGTATCGCTGCGGTGGATCTTGTTTAAAATTTCCCTTGCGACGGTGTCAAAAGGCTTCATTCTGCCGTCGACGCTTTGGATGATTAGTGTAGAAAGTTCTTTAGCGTGGTTTGCATCGATATTTCTAGCGTTATCGGCTGCATAGGTTTTGCTCGGAGTAAATGCCGCAAAGCAGGCTACTAGGACAAAGCTCGCGACTTTTTTAACGGCATCCTCGTTTATCATTTTAGCTAGTTTTCTAAAACGCGAGCGAGGATTTACGACGTTGAAAAAAAGCCCCAGTCCTAGCAAAAAGTAGCCGATGTAGGTCGGAATTTTACCCGGGTCGCGGTTTACCGATAGTACGGTACCAAGCTCGTCTTGGTCGTAGCTGCTTTGGAAAAATCTATATCCGTCGTGGTCTAGTACGTGGTTCATATAAATTTTATACGGGTAGTTTCCGCTCCTAGAGTCCTCGACGATGACGTCGCTAGAGTAGCTCATTGGCGAATTTGAACCCGGATAGCGCTTAAGCTCGAAGTCCTCAAGTTTTAACGAAAAAGGAAGCTCGACCATCTTTGAACCCCAGTAAACGTTAAAAAGTACGCCGTCGATCCTGACTTTAGCCGGTATGTAGCTGTTTTCGTAGAGCATGAGCTGCTGAGTTTGCCCGTCAAACGTCAAATTTGCAACCAATGCGTCGTATTCGCCGTTTTTGCTCACGACTCGCTTGGCTGCCTTGGTTAGCAATGATTTTGGAACGAAATTTACGTCCGTGACCGTGTAGAGCTGCATCGGTAAAAACTCGGTCGCTTTGTCTTTTTCGTACTCGCCCTTTTCGTTTGTCGCCATCGTAAAGTAGCCGATGTTTTGGTTTGAAGTTAGATAAAATTTGCCCTCTTTTAGCTCTATTTTGACGAAATTTTCAAGCAGCGGCTGAGCGTCAAACGCAAAGCTAACGCCGCCTACTTCTCGAGTTTCGCCCGCTTGCAGGCTTATTTCTTCTTTTGAGTCGGGGCTTGATACCGCAAGCCTAACCAGCGGCTCGCCTTTTTCCGCTTCGTAGTACTCGGTTTCGGCCTTTTTGTAGTATCCTTCAAAGGTTAAATTTGCTTTTTTGCCTGCGATTTCAAGCGGTAAGTTAAAATCGTTTGAGCCGATGGAAGTGATTTGTTTCGGGATTGAGTTTGAGTAAATTTGACCGTCTTTTTCGGCTGCGATTTCTATTCTAGAAACGGATCCAAATACCGCGTTTGATGTTTCGTTTTCTCTGATGTGGATATTGCCCTCAAAGCCTAGATATCGCGTCATCGCAGCTCCAAGTAGCATAAACAAAAAGCTAACATGAAATATCAAAACGGGCAGTTTTTCTTTTCTTAAAAGATTGTATCTAAAAATATTGTAAGCTAAATTTATGCCTAAAAGCACCTGTACCAAAGCAAACCAACTCGCTCCGTAAACCGCTGCCCACGCGCTTTTTGTGTCGTAGTAGCTTTCTATTATCGTCGCCGCGCCGCTACCGATAGCAAATATAATAAGTAGCACGACGGCCGACGTCATACTGAATAATAGGGATTTTAACTCGCTCAAAACATATCCTTGAACATAAATTTAGTAAATCAAAATGCACATTATAGTAATTTTTTTTAAATAATCTTACTTTTTAGTTATTATTTTATGATAATTTTTCGTCTTTAAGTTTAAATAAATTTAATATAAACTCAAATTCGTTAAAACCGTCCGCACCCAAAAAGTGTCCGCCTTTTTCAAAGATATCGGGCGCGACGCCTAAATTTCGCGCCACCTTTAGGCTAAGCTCGCAAGGCACGATATAGTCGTCTTTTGCGGCTATTACTTTTATTAAATTCGCCGCTGATTTTATCTTTTCGTAGCCGATTTGGGGCTCGCAAAACTCATCTAAAATCGCAAATTCCTTAATCGGCTCGTCAAACGGCGAGATGAGAACTAGACCGCCGAATTTCGGCAAATTTGCAAAACTGCTAAGAAAATTTAGGCTGGTTATCGTGCCCAGGCTGTGCGCGATGATGAATGAATTTTCGCCTAAATTTACGTTTTGCTTCATCGTTTCTAGCCACTGGTTTAGCTTTGGCGTTTGTGGGGTTGGCATCTTTAAAATTTCCACCTCGGCAAGGCCGCGCATCTTTTCTTTAAACCAAGAAAACCAGTGGCTTTGCGGCGAGGCGTCGTAGCCGTGAATTATATAAATTTGCTTTTTCATTAATTTTGCCTTTTTAAAAAATACGCGAATTATATACAAATAAAATTAAAATAATTTTTGGCGAAAATCGCAAGAGTTATTTTTAAATTATAAATTTAAGCAAACAGTAGCTCAAATATCATCATCTGTTAAAATTTGATATTTGTAAATTCGGCGAATTTGAAGTTAAATTTAAATTATTTCCCTAAAAAACGGATACTGGTTATCAATTAAAATTTATATTGATATAAAGATTTTACGTATAATTTACATTGATTATTTAAGATTCCATCAAATTTATTTCAAAAAGGGAGAAAAAATGGATACTTCGAGGCGAAATTTCTTAAAAGCGTCCACCGCCACGGGCTTGCTTGCGATGACGTATGCGCCGGGCACCCTGGGCGCGGTCGGCGCTAAAGCGCTAGAAGGCGGCGACAGAAGCGTATTTAGCTTTTGCGAGATGTGCTCTTCTCGCTGTCCTATCGAGGCCAAGGTCGTAGACGGCAAAACAGTCTTCATCCAAGGCAACGGCAAAGTAAGCGGCACGGCGACTTCCGTGTGCGCAAGGGGCGGCAGCGGGCATAACCAGCTCTACGATCCGCAGCGCATCGTAAAACCCCTCATCAGAGTAGGCGAGCGCGGCGAAAACAAATGGCGCGAGGCGGGCTGGGACGAGGCACTAGATCTAGTCGCTAAAAAAATGCTAGAAATCAAGGAAAAATACGGTCCCGAGAGCTTTGTATTTACGGCAAAATCAAGCCAAACGCACAAGCTAATGACGACCTTTGCTAGCGCATACGGTTCGCCAAACTGCTTTTCTCACTTTTCCTGTTGTCCGATCACCTATCAGATGGTTTGCGAGCATATGTACGGCGATGCGAAGTTAAAAAGAGACTTCGGCAACGCAAAATACGTCGTAAATTTCGGGCACAATCTCTTTGAAGGCATCGTCATCGCCGACGCTAAAAAGCTAGCTAAAATGGCCGCGAAAGAAGATACCAAGCTGCTGGTTTTAGATCCGCGCTTTAGCGTCGTAGCCTCAAAAGCCGACGAGTGGCTACCCGTAAAACCGGGAACTGATCTAGCATTTGTTTTAGCCCTTATCCATACATGGATCAAAAATGGCACATACGATAAAGAATTTATAGAGAAATTTACGATCGGATTTGACAAAGTCGTAGAAGCGACCAAAGACACAACTCCGCAGTGGCAAGAAAAGATCACGGGAATACCTGCAAAAACGGTCGAGCGAATCGCTGGCGAAATCTGGAAAGCCGCACCTAAAGTCATCATCGACTTCGGTCACAACACCACTACAACTAGAGCCGAATACATCCGCACCAGAGCCATAATGACGGCAAACGCGATGATGGGCAACTGGGAGAAAAAGGGCGGAATTTTTGGCGGTAAAAAGGCTAAATTTTACAACAAACTAATCGGCGAAGAGCTAATCCCTGAGATCACAAACCCGGACGCCGCGATAAAAGTACCTAAAGTGCCTAGAATAGACGCTGCGGGCGAGGACGGACGAAACAAATTCGTCAGCAGAAGCCACGGCGTTTTGATGGAGATCCCGCAAGCCATACTAAGCGAGAAGCCTTATCCCGTAAAAGGCTGGTTTAGCATAAGGTTTAACCACCCTATCAACGTCGCAGGTACGCAAACTACGATAGAAAGCCTTAAAAAGCTTGACTTTATCGTTTGTTCGGATATTTATATGAGCGATTTTGCGATATGGGCGGACGTGATACTGCCTGAGAGCACCTATCTGGAGCGCGACGAAGGTATCGAGGATAAATCTGGCCTAAAACCCGCATATATGATAAGAAATAAGGTCGTAGATCCCGTAGGCGATACTAAAAACGGCTACGATATCTTTAGAGAGTTAGCCCGCAGGATGAAAATAGACGAGCTATATACTTCAAATACGATGGATGAGTGGCGAATGCAGCAAGTAAAGGGAAACGCCGAGCTTTTGGCGAAGCTGGTTAAAGACGGCTACGTCACGTGGAAGGTGCCGGGGATTTTGTTTAGAGAAAAAGATAGCGTAAAAGAATTTACGAAAAAATTCCCTTACGCGCAGCAGTTCGTGGGCGACGACGGGCTGATGGAATCGCAGGTCAAATTTAAAACCGATAGCGGTAAGATCGAGCTCTTTAGCGAAAAGGTCGAAAAGCAGTTTCCCGGATACGGCTGCTTAAACGCCGAGGGCATGGACGTATTTTTCGGCGAGGAGCTTTGTCTAATGAGCGGTAAAACGCCGATACATACCAACGGCCACACGCAAAACGTCGAATTTTTAAACGACCTGATGAGTAGCGCGCCCGTTTGGATACATCCCAATACCGCGAAAAAATACGGGCTAAAAGACGGCGACAAAATAACCTTGCAAAGCAAAACCGCAAAAGAAAAAGCAAGCGTGATGCTGACTGAAGGCATCAGAGAAGATACGCTTTTCGTCTATCACGGTTTCGGTCACGAAAGCGCCGGACTAAAACGCACGAACGGCGTAGGAACGAATCAAAGCAAGCTACTAGATCCTACCGTGATCGGCCCCGTCGCCTCCACGATGGTGCGAAACGTCGGCGTCAAGATAATAAAAGCGTAAAGGAAAAAAGATGAAAAAAGCGTATAGAATGATACATGACGAAAACCTCTGCATAGGCTGCCAAGCGTGCTCGGTGGCTTGCAGGAGCGAAAACGAAGTGCCTAGAGGCGTTTTTAGACTTCAAGTCCATTCGCAGATAAAGGGCAAATTCCCAAATTTAAAAACCGACTTTAGCAGACACAGCTGCGTGATGTGCGAGGATGCTCCGTGCGTGGCGGTTTGCCCTACTGGAGCTAGCTTTCAGACGGCGGAGGGCATCGTGCTGCTAGATCACTCTACCTGCGTATCTTGCAAATACTGCATCCTGGCCTGTCCTTACGACGCTCGCTACGTCGAGCCAAAAACCGGCGAGATAGGCAAATGTACGTTTTGCTTTGAAACTAGAGTCAGCGTAGGCGAGCAGCCTGCGTGCGTGACCGTTTGTCCGACCGATGCTTTGGCATTCGGCGATATAAATGATCCAAACAGCGAAGTAAGTAAAATTTTAAATAATAAAGCTCACTACTATCCTAAAGCCGAGCTTAAAACCAAACCGAAGCTTGCTATGATAGCTAACCGCAAAGGAGGAAGCCATGAATAATATGTGGGGAAGCGTAGCTCAATATAACGAAATTTACTGGCCGTGGCCGATAGCGGTTTATCTGTTTTTGGCGGGACTTTCCGCAGGGGCGATGATGGTGGCCTTGCTTGTTAAGTGGAACTATCATAAAAAGCAAGACGATAGCATCTGGGACGCGATGGTAAAAGCCGGAGCCATCGTAGCTCCGATAACTATTTGCGTGGGACTTGCGCTTTTGGTGCTTGACCTTGGCAAACCGCTTAGTTTTTACTGGATTTTGATTAAGTATAACTTCGGCTCGGTTATGTCTATCGGCGTTGCGTTATTGCTGCTTTATACGCCGCTGGCTTATCTTTTTGCGGTAATTATTTTTGAAGAAGAGATAGAAAAGTATAAAATTCTAGCGATTTTACGTCCTATTTCTAGGCTGATTCGCTCTTTTGCGTCTCTTTCAAAGATAGTCGAGATGGCGCTTTTCGGTCTTGCGATCGGCGTGGGTATATATACGGGCTTTTTGCTTAGCGCGATTACGAAGCTTCCGCTTTGGAACACGCCGATTCTGCCGATCTTGTTCCTAACCTCAGGCTTTAGCTCGGGCGTAGCGACAAACATCTTGGTCGGACTTTTTTGCTTCAAACACCTTCTTAACGAAGACAACGTGAAGTATCTTTTGGTTATGGATTTGCGTGCCGTACTTTTCGAGATACCGCTTATAGCTATACTATTTTTGGGACTATATTTCGAGGGCGGAGCTAGCGCGGTCGCCGCAAAACAAGCTCTAAGCACCGGACAATACGCGTTAATATTTTGGATAGGCGTCGTGGGTATCGGACTTTTAACCCCTATCACTATAGCGCTAACGGCTCTAAAAAATCACGCTTATAGAGTAGGCTATATCATAGCAAACTCTCTTGTAGTTATCTGCGGCGTCGTGATGCTAAGATACTATATAGTTTATGTCGGTCAAGTTTTCACGGGCGCGTGAAATTTAGGCTAAACTATACGCATTAGGCTCGGTAAACTCGCCGAGCCTTTTTAAATTCAGACGATCCAAAATCATTTTTAGCTATCATCTGCCTTAAAATATTGCGATAAAATTCGGAGAATTTATGAAAATTTTACTGCTTGAAGACGACTTCGTATATCGTGAGAGCGTTAGCGAATACCTAGAAAGCCTAGGCTACGAGGTCGATGAGGCGCCAGACGGCAAAGTAGCCTGCGATAAGATAGCGGCGGGCTTTTATCACCTGCTGATCCTTGATATAAAGGTCCCGCATATCAGCGGACACGAGGTGATAAAATACGCCAAAGATATCGGCTGTGAAACGCCTATAATGATAATGACCTCGCTCGTGGATATAGACGATATGGCGGTCGGATACGAGCTGGGCTGTAACGAGTACCTAAAAAAGCCCTTTGAGCTAGCCGAGCTCAAATTTAGAGTAAACGAGCTAATGCGAAAATATCACGGTAGAGACGATAAAAATTTGATCGCGATCGATGAAAACTTTAGCCTAGATACCGCTAAAAAGCAGCTTAAATTTAAAGGCGAGCCGGTTGAGTTAAGTTTGAAAGAATTTGAAATCATCGAGTGTTTGCTGTTTCATAAAAACAGCTTTGTCGGTATCGAAAGGCTACGCGCCGAGGTGTGGAACGACAAGGAAATCGACCCTGCCGACGTACGCATGCACATACTAAAAATCCGTCAAAAAACGACCCCAGAGTTTATAAAATCATCGCGCGGACTAGGCTATAAGATAGATGTTTCAAAATCTTAAAATCCCTATCTTAGCCACTTTTATCATCATGGCTTTGTTTATATTTCAAAGCTACGAGATTATAAATTTAAGCTCCAAAGACGAATACTCAAAAAATATGTTTGAGCTTTTAGAATACGAGGGTAAAATCCGCAAAGCGCTCGATAAAAACGAGACTTTGCCTATCTCGCTCACCTATAGATACGGCGTTTTTGATCTCAAAGAAAAGCAAATCGTCTCAAATTTAGACGCGCGACCGAGCGATTTAAAATTTATCACCCGTCAAGAAAACGGCCATCTTTTTTACAAGACCTATTTTAGCGCGGACGGCGAGTTTTATTATCTCGTGCTAGCCAAAAAGCAAAACGCGGCTAGGATTTTATTCGTCGCAGCTCTAACTCTTGCCTTTGCGCTCGTGGTCGTATTTTTCGCGCTTTATTTGTCGTTTGTTAGCGGTATAAAGCCCTATAAAGACGCTAAAAAATATATGAATAACTTTTTTAACGACGCGATGCACGAACTAAAAACGCCGCTGGGCATCATCGGCATAAACCTTGAGATGCTGGGCCTTGATAACAAATACGTCACCCGCATGCGCTCGGCTCTAAAGCAAATGCAAATCACCTACGAGGACACCGAGTACTACATCAAGCGAGGATATATTTTATTTCCGCCAGAGATTTTAAATTTGAGCGAATTTAGCCTTGAGCGAGCGCGGTATATGCGCGGTATCGCGATGGCGAAAAATATCAAAATTTACGACTTCATCGAGCCTAATTTGCAAATTTTCATGAGCAAGATAGAGGCGGGCAGACTAATCGACAACAACCTAAGCAACGCCGTAAAATACAGCCGCGAAGGAGGGATAATAAATTTGCGCCTTTTTGAAAAAAGCGGCAAAATCGTGCTCGTAGTCGAGGACGAGGGCGAAGGCATAAAAGATACGAGTAAAATTTGGAAACGCTACGTCAGAGACGAAGGCGTGCAGGGCGGCTTTGGACTAGGGCTAAACATCGTGCAAAGCATCTGCGTGAAAAACGGCGTAGAGTACGGCGTGAAAAGCGAACTAGGCAAAGGCAGCGTTTTTACCTATAAATTTTCGCCGTACTCAAAAAGCCTGCTTGACTAATCAAACCAAACGCCCAGCTTTGCTAAATTTCGCTCTTTTGAGTCCGAGTTAAAATAAATCACGAAGTATCCTATGCGCTCGCCCTTTGCGTCGTTCATCGGCTGGACGGTAAAGGCGTGCGAATCCGTCTGATAAAATCCGCCGCTTTTAAATTTGATATCCTTTAGCATCGGCAAGACGTTTAAATTTGCATAGCTCTTATTTACGAAATGAAAGCCCTCGATAATGCCCTCGTCGCTGCTGTTTTGATAGGGCAGATCGCCGCCGGCGTCGAGCAATACAAAAAGATCAAGCCCTTGCTGCGAGAAAAAGTCGCTCAAATGCTTAAAATCAAGCAGCACTTCGATACTGCCGAGCATCTTTTTGTCCTCAAATATCGGCGCGACCGACCTAATGAAAACTCCCGCGCGACCGACCTCGATGCCTGCGGCTACGCCGTTTTTGGCCTCGGCTAGCAGGTGGCGAAAGTTCGTTAGATCGTCGTTATATAGCGGTATCCAGCTCCTAGCAAAGCTCCTCATTTCGGGCGTATGGATGTGAAATTTGGCATTTTCGTAGATCGGCACCTTGCTTAGCGTTTTTGTAAATTCGCCAAGCGTCTCTAGGCACATCCGGCGGTCGTTTTGGCTCATGCATTTTTTTACGTGCTCGTTTTGCGCTAGTAGCGCCGCTACCGTCATTGCGGAGAGTTTTTCCTCTTCGATATTTTTATTTAAAATTTGAGTCTGAAAGTCGAGGAATTTTTTGATATTTTCCGTCTGCGTCTGCTCGTCCCAGCGTGCCTTATAAACCGCCAAAACGCCTGCTACTACGAGGAATGCGAGCGTTAGAAGTATTTTTTTATTCACGCTTTTTGCCTAGCTCGCGCGTTAAAATTTGAGAAAATTCGGCAAAATCAGGCAAATTTAGCTCGCCTTCGCGCTGCTTTTTGCCCCACATGGACTCCGGGAAAAAGCTATCGCTCTCAAACCTCGCCATCACGTGAAAATGCACTCGCGGCACGTAGTTGGCAAAGCTTGCGATGTTTATTTTGGTTGGATTATAAAATTTTCTCATTACTTTTTCGGTCGTCAAAACCGCTTCAAAAACACTTTTTTGCGTCGCTTCGTCGCAGTCTGTTAGCTCCTTAAACGGCGTTTTGGTAAAAATTTTTACCCACGGTATCTCGCTAGTTTCGCGCTCGACGAAAATCAGCTCGTCTTCAAAAATCATTTTAAGCTCCTTTTTGATAGCGATTTTAGCTAAATTTGAATTTTAACCTTTTTAAATTTATACTTTAGGCATTTCGGTTTCGGCGCTTTACGGCGGTAAAATTATAAAATTTGAAAGGAAATTTGAGCTTATGAGATGTTTTATTTCGCTCATATTTTTTGCGGCGCTGGCTTTTGGCGGCGAGCTAGCTGATCTACGCGATGAGTGCGAGAAGGGAAACAAGGAGGTTTGCAGGAGTTTGTCAAACGCGATTAAAAATTTAGAGCTCGCCTGCGAGAAAGGCGGCGAGGAAAACGCGATGTCTTGCGCTGGGCTGGGGTATTTTTACGAATCCAACAAAGAATTTACAAAAGCCGTCGCGCGCTACGAAAAGGCCTGCGAGCTAGGCGCGAACAAAGCCTGTGTGTATCTTGGATTGTTTTATCAAAACGGGCAGGGCGCGGCGCAAGATCACAAAAAGGCAAACGAGCTTTTTACGCGCGCCTGCGAAAAAGGCGTAGCCGAGGGTTGTGCGAGCCTAGCGTATAGCTACGGCAAGGGGCTTGGCGTCTACCCCGACGGCAAAAAGACGAATGAGCTGTTTAGCAAGGCCTGCGAACTGGGCGAGGAAACGGCGTGCTATAATCTAGCCTTAAGCTACGCGATGGGCGACGGAGTTGAAAAGGACGCGGCAAAGGCGGCGCAGATATTTGCGGCCTCTTGCGAGCGCGGACACGTGGGCTCTTGCGCCGATCTTGGAGTTTGCTATTTTAAGGGCGAGGGCGTTGAAAAAGACTACGAAATGGCCGCTTTGCTTTTTACTCGGGCTTGCTCGGGCGCTAGCGCGCTAGCCTGCACAAATTTGGGTTTTGCTTACGAAAAAGGCATGGGCGTAGAAAAAAATAAAAACGCCGCCAAAGAACTTTACGATAGAGGTTGCAAGCTCGGGGAATTTAGCGCATGCCAGTATCTAAAAAATTTGCGTTGAGGTGAGTGTGCAAATAAGCCTTGCTACTGTAAATTTAAAAATACAGCTATTGTGTCGGGCTAGAGCCATACGTGCTAGGATATTGCTAAATGTTGCCTTGAGCGGACAGAAACGGGCCGAGTGGTCCGCCACAACCAACATCAAAAGCAAAATTTAGCGCCAAAATTAAAATGTCATGGGCGCGCAAATCCAAAATAAATTGACGCCCATAGCTAAATTTACCGCTTAAAGTCGTGGATTTGTATATTCGCGCCATATTTTTTGCAGAGCTCGCTTACCTTTTCTTTTAACCTTTCCTCGTCATAGCAGATGAGATCGATGTATGCGTGCCTCTGCCCCGTAGCTCCGCCGATTATCTCCAAAAACGAGCTGCAGCTATCCAGCTCCTCGTCCTCGATTTTATTTCGCAGATCAAAGCCCGCCTGCATGTCGCCGCCGTTACCTATGCTAAGAAAGCAAAATTTGATACCAAGTTCGTAAGCTTCGTTATAGATGTCGCGCTCGCCGTTTAGGTACTGATTTACGATATTGGTCAGGCAGGTGGTGCCTACGATCACGTCCTCACGTACCTCGCTTCCGCGCGGCTCCATCTCATAGCTGAAAAAATTCTTTAGCGGTTCGCGTGCGGCTTTTTCGCCAAATTTCTCATCGACCAGATCGGCGAATTCGCTTAGCGGTACGCCGTTTTCTTTGGGCTCGGCTAGCACCTCAAGCTCGCCTAGCGTATTTATGATCGCCGTTTCGCCGATCATATTGTCAAGCAGGATAAAGCTAAGGTTATAGGCCTTGCCTTCGTCCTGCTCGAGCAGAGCGGCTAAATTTTCGTTGTAAATTTTGATATCCACGTCGGTTTCGTTAAACTGTGCGTAGATCATCGACTCCTCGGCGTTTACGCTCGTGCCGTACATCTCGATCCCGCCGATACCTCGCGGCGCACGCGGTTTTCCGAGCGTACAGAGCATTTTGGATTCAAGCTGCTTGGGCATAGCGTTTTTGATAAAGCTTAGCCAAAATAGGCGGTGTCTCATACCTTCTGGGGTTAGCACCAAATCGAGTTTATCGCCCACGAGCCCCGTCATAAAATAGGGCTCTGCAAGGCAGATACGAAGCTTTTCGTCTGTCTTTTGCATCGCCTTTTCAAACTCTTTTGCCGCTAGATCAGCTTTGATCTCATCTATCACGCCGCTAAATTCCGCCCAAAATTTATCTACTCTGCCAGCAAAAGTGCTTGGAATTTGCGCTTTTTCAGCCTTTTTGCCAAAACCGAATAACCCCATATTTTCTCCTTAAACTAAATTTTACTCGCATTATATAGTTAATTAATTTATCTTACGTACACTGAAAGCAACCACCCAAAACCTCGCATTTCTCGCAAATTTGCACGTATATGACTCCCTCGCCTTGTATCATCTCGCCAAATGGGATTTGCGCTAGGTGCTTCATCGTCCCGCCGCAGCTAGGGCAGGCTAGATACTCGGCGTCCTGCACCCACTGCGGATAGCCGCCCACGGTCGTATCAAGCTCGTCAAAGCAGCCGTAAAACGGTGACACTTCGCCGCCAAGTTTAAATTTCATACCGCACAGACGCGCAAAATCCTCCTGCGAAAAGTAGTTTTCGTCAAAGCCTTCGCCATCATGGCTTAACTCTATCTCGCCGTCTGTGCCGCGTTTGCAAAAATATCTGACCGAACCGACGCAGGTCGGGCAGCAGCGAAATATCGCGTCGTGCTTTAAATTTAAAAACGCAAGCCGCGGCTCGCCGGCCTTAAGGCGTAGCATATCGAGCATCTCGCAGCCGCAAAACTCGCACTTTTGGCCCGTAGGCTCGCCGATTTGTACGGGCTCATCCGCGTTTTGGTTTGAGTTTAAATTTGCGCCTTGGCTCGCGCGCTTGCCATCTTTTACGCGTACCGCGGTAAGACATTTATCAAAAACGAGCGATTTTCGCTCGCCCGTCTCATCAAACGCCCATCCGCCGATTTTTGCGTAAAACTCGGTGCCCACGTAGAGCTTTTTACGCCACGGCTTCGGGTTTTTATACAGCTCGTAAAAAAGCTCCGCCGTCTGCTCGTCGCCCTGCCACGCAAGCGCGCAAAGTAGGTGGTTTAGCACGTTTTTGGAGTTGTCCTCGAGCGAGTTTAGTTTTGTTATGAGCGCGTCTTTTACATCGTCAGGTGCGCCAAAGTAGAGTTCGGGCGGATAGTAGATTTCCTTTGCTGCCGCGGCTTGCGCGATCCTTGGATCGTGGATGTCCAGTAGGCTAAAAAGCGCCCAAAAATCATTGCAAATCTCATCCCATTTTTCGATCTCGTCGATTCGGTCCGCGATTTTTAGGATCATCGCTTCTACTTCGTCCGCGCTTAGGTTTAAAATTTCATCCCGCCTCTGCCTTTGGCTGCACGAGTGGCAAATACCGTCGAAATATATCGTGTTTTCGCCACATTTTGGGCATAGATGAGCGCTCATATTTGCTCCTTTTAGTTAAAGTTCGTCGAATTTTATCAAATTTTGCAGTATTTGGCGAGCGAGCACGGTTTTAAATTTGACGCCGTTTGCCTGCGCCAAATTTATCTATATCCGTAAATTTTTAGCCCGCTTTCGTCTATTTCGTAGTCAAATTTACCCGCCTTTGTCATGGCGTCCAGCACCGCTTCAAGCGGATTTGGGATAAAATTTGATGTGAGCTTTTCGGCTCTGTTCATACGCGTTTGTTCGTAAAATTTAGGCACGAAAACCCAGTGCAGATCTTTAAACAAAATAGCTCCGTTGGCGCAGTCGAAATACCCGTCTCCTAAACACCCAAAACCGCAGACGAGCGCGATCTCCTCGTCGCCCGATAGTAGCCTTACGCGCATTTCCTTGCAACCCGAGGCCTCTAAAATTTCGCAGAGCTTGAGCCATTTTGCATCGTTCATCAACGACGTGAGGCGACTTGCCTTTTTAGCTAGCCTTTTTTGATAAATTTTATATTTTTCGTTTAATTTTTGTATGATGCTCCCGGGCGATAATAAATTTGCGTATAAGTAAGTTTAAAAATAATGAATAAAAATCGGTAGAAATTTGGGCGAGTAAATTTATATCGCCCAAATTTGCGGGATAGGTTTAAAAGCGAAATTTGACGCCCCCGCCCGTCAAATTTTGCCTATTAAATTTACTCTACCGTCACGCTTTTAGCGAGATTTCGCGGCATATCCACGTCGTTGCCTAGCCTCATGGCGATTTCCAGCGCAAAAAGCTGCAGGATGATCATCATCTCGAAAAACTCGCTCATCGGGTGAGCTTGTTTGCTAGTCTTGATAAAATCGTCGCTAAGCTCGAACTCCTCGGGGCTGATAGCAAGTATGTAGGCGTCGCGGGCGGCGAGTTCCTCGACGTTGCTCTTGGTTTTGTCGTATAGGACGGTTTGCGGCATTAGCGCGATCGTAAAGAGCCTCTCGTCGGCAAGCGCGATAGGGCCGTGCTTCATCTCGCCCGCAGGATAACCCTCGGCGTGCAGATAGGATATTTCCTTGAGCTTTAGCGCGCCTTCTAGCGCAAGCGGATAAAATATATCGCGCCCGATAAAAAAGAAGCCGTGGCCGTGCAAATAGTGCTTGGCTAGGCGGCGGATACGCTCTTGCGGCTCTTTGCTGATATTTAAAATTTGCGGAACGTGCAGGAGCGCTGCGATCTCGCTTTTTAGCTCTTCTTTGCTTATGGAGGCTTTAGCCTGCGCGATTTGCAGCGCTAGCATCCACAGCGTAACGACCTGTGTGGCGAAGGCTTTGGTGCTGGCTACGCCCTTTTCGATACCCGCGCGAGTTAGCAGCGTTTCGTCCGCTAGGCGCACGATCGAGGAGTTATCGACGTTGCAGATGGCTAGCGTTTTTAGCCCCGCTTGCTTGGCGATTTTTAGCGCTTCTAGGGTGTCGGCGGTTTCGCCGCTTTGCGAGATGACGATAAAAAGAGCGTTTTTGTTTAGTTTCGGACGCCTATAGCGAAATTCGCTCGCGATCTCGACCTTAGCTCTCGTGTCAGCTAGTCGCTCGAAAAGGTAGCTAGACGTAAGGGCCGCATGATAGCTAGTGCCGCATGCGCAGATCACGATATCATCGATATTTTTCAGGTACTCATCCGTCAAATTTTCAAGCCCTACGGCATCCTCTTTGACGCGTCCCATTAGGGTTTCTGAGACTACCGCGCTTTGTTCGTAAATTTCTTTTTCCATGAAAAAGCGGTAGCCTTCTTTTTGCGCGTAGCTTTTATCTGCTGGCAGCGCGGCAAAGCTCGGGCTTAGTTTTTTTGCGTCTTTAAAAACCGCGATCTCGTCAATGCTAACAAATCCGTAGCTTTTATCGTCTAGGTAGCACACCTCTTTGGCTAGGCCGATTAGCGGGGCGTCCGAGGAGGCGAAAAATACCTCTTTCTCCTCGCTTTTGCCGATAGCTAGCGGCGCGGCGTCCTTGGCGAAGAAAATTTTGCCCGGAGCCGTTTTGGTGATAAGCAGCGTCGCATAAGCACCGTGCAGGCGCGCCACCGTGGCTTCGTAAGCTTTAAACGGCTCGCCGATAGTTTTTAAATTTTCCTCAAAAAGATGCACGATAACCTCGGTGTCGGTCTGACTTAGAAATTTCACGCCCTTCGCCTCAAGCTCCTCTTTTAGCTCTTTGTAGTTTTCGATGATGCCGTTATGAACGACGAAAGAGTGCTCGCCAAGGTGCGGGTGAGCGTTGATCTCGGTGGGTTTGCCGTGCGTAGCCCAGCGCGTGTGCCCGATCGCGACGCCTTCGCCGCTAGAGCTAAAGCCCTCTGATTTTTTGGCTAAATTTTCAAGCTTGCCGATGGCTTTAAAAAAGGCGATTTCTTGCGCACATTTATCGCAACCGCCCTCTAGGCTCATCACCGCCATGCCTGCGCTATCGTAGCCGCGGTACTCAAGCTCTTTTAATCCGTTTAAAATAAACTCTCTTTTTTCTCTATTGCCGACGTAACCGACGATTCCGCACATGTTTACTCGCTTTCTAATAATTTTAAAATTTCGCCCAAATCCACGCCCTCGCGCTTCCCTATAAGCAGCAAATTTCGCGTCCTGTTTTTTACGGTTTGGATTCTAGCGTTGGCTATTTTTACATCAAATTCCTTAAAAACTCCCAATACGTAAGCCATCAGCCCGCGCTGATCTTTCGCGTTTATGCCAAGCTTTGCGTACTCTTGCGAGTGGTTCGCGTCGAAATTTAGCTCGCCTTTGAGTATGGTCGGGCGATTTATCTGCGCTGAGTCACCGCTTTTTAGCGAGATCTCGATGAGGTTTTTTAGGGTTTCTAGCTCGCTTGATTTTACGTTTTTGTTAAACTCCAACTTGACGTAAAATTTACCGTCAAACAGCTCGAAAATCTCCATAAATCCAAGATCAAGGTGCGCCAAAGACGAGAGCAAAACCGCTAAATTCGGGTAGTTTTGCGCGTAAATTTCTATGCTTAGGCTTTGATGATTTTGTACCTGCACGCTTAGTTTATCCGCGTTTTGCGCGGTTTGGGCGATACTGATGATGCCGTCGGGTTGGTATTTGGCAAAGAGCAAATTTGATCTGATAGCGAAAATTTTTTCTTTCAAATTTTCGCTTAAGGCCGCAAATTTAGCGTTTCGCCTGATGCTAAGCTCCTTTTTTACGCGCCTTGAAGCTTCATCAAGCAGGTTTTCATCCTCAAAGCTTTGCAAACAAATGCCGTAAAGCTCGCGCAAAAGTCGCGCCAGATAGGGCGTATAGAGCTTTTCGTCGGTTGCGTTTATCACGCAATAAGCGACGATGTAAGAGAGCTTTAGGGTTTGCGGATCGCCTAGTTTTGAGATAAAGCTAAAAATCGTGCGCTGATCGTAGATGTCCTCGCGGTTTGCCACGTCGTTCATCAGCGTGTGGTAGCGCACGAGCGTAACGCCGATGTTTACGGCCTTTGCGCTCAAATTTAGCTTGGCGGCGTAGGCGCGAAAGATATTTGAGCCCACGACCGAGTGATCGCCGCCTAGCCCCTTGCCCGCGTCATGCAGCAGCAATGCTAGCTTTAGCAGCGTGCGCCCCTCGATGCAAAGCTCGTCGTAGAGCGATTTTACGAATTTATCTTTGATATTTTCGGTAAATTTGACGCTTAAAACGCAGTGCTCGCCGACGCTAAATTTATGGTAGCCGTCAAATTCGGCCAAATTTACGGCGTGTTCAAGCGGCTTAACCAAAACGGGCAAAATCTCCGCGTCCAAAAGCGCTTTGATGATGCAATGAGCGTGGTTTCGCATCAAAATTTTTCTAAAAAGTGCGAGCGAATCCTCGGCATCCTCTTTGCTGATTTGCGCGCGTTTTAGGTAAAAGATCGTTCCGACGTCAAATTTATACTCCGCATCGCCAAGAGCCAAAAGCTGCTTTAGCACGGCATTTAGCGGCCTAGCGCGGACGTGTAGTGGGACATAAATCGTATTTTCAAACCTATAAAATCCGTTTTTTAGCCGCGCAGCTCGTAGTTCGCTAAATTTAGCCCCGCTTGTAAATTTGCTCCTATAAAAGCTAGAAACCAGATAGCGCGAGAAAACCGCGACTGAATGCATGCAGGAAAAGAGCTTTTGCGAGATGACGCTGCTGTTTTCTTGCGTTTTTTTGGACTTGGTTTGCATGAGCGCTGTGATCTCGTTTAGCTTTGCCGGGGCGAAAACGTCCGAGCCTAGGGTTAAATTTTGCGCCGATTTTACGCAGAGGATAAAATCAGTCGCCAAATTTAGCGCGCTAAGCTCCTTTTCGTCGATAAATTTTAATGCCTGCGAGCGCATGCTGATCTCGTTTTCAAAGCCGTTTAGAGCGCAGTTTAGGTAGTAGATGTCGTTCGTGCCGCCCAGGTCGTTTTTAAGATCGGGCTCTTGCTTTATGTTTGGGATATCGTTAAAGGCGCCTAGATTTTTGGCGTAAAATTTGAGATTTTCTTGCGCGTTAAACTCGCGAGTTTTATAAATCTGTGAGCGCGCGGCCTTATACAGCGTGCGCGAGCCGCAGATATAGCGGATACGGCTAAACGCGGCCTTTGCTTTGTGGTCGTTTTTGTGCGCTTCATAAATTTCGCCCAGCTCGCAAATTTTGATATTTAGCTTTAAATTTGAGCCCTCCAGCGCGGCGACTAGCTTTTTTAGGATAAATTTGACGTTAAAGCCCGCGTTTTCTTTAAAGACGATTAAAATTTCTAAAACCGAGCTTGTGGAGATGAGATTGTCGGCGTATTTTTCGGTAGCGATGACGCAAAACGGGATAAAATCTACATCTGGGTTAAAGTCCGCAAAAATCTCGTCCAAAACCCGCGTGCACAGAGCTTTTATCAGCTCGTCGCTTTGCTTTGCGATGAAATTTGCAAAGCCCTTGCCCTGAAGCTTTTTTAGCTGCGAGGCCAAATTTGCGCCGCCCAAAATGCCGCTTAAATTTCCTTTTAAAGCCACTTTTTTACCGCCGTCTTTTTGTGTAAATTTTATCCGATAATACTAAAATTTTGCAAAAACAAAGCTTTTTTAACATATAATCGCCGTTTAATATCTATTTTCGGAATAAAATTTGACAAATTTAATAGACAAACTCCAAAGCGGCGAGCGTCTGGACGCGGACGAATGCGCCGGCTTGTACGACTTAGACCTTTTTACGCTGGGTAAATTCGCAAACGCAAAAAGGCGAAAACTGCACGGCAAAAAGGTGTTTTTTAACGTAAATCGCCACATAAATCCGACCAATGTTTGCGCGGACGTGTGTAAATTTTGCGCATTTTCGGCAAATCGCAAAAATCCCAACCCCTACACGATGAGTCACGAAGAGATCCTAAAAATCGTCGAAAAAAGCGTCGCCGGCGGCGCAAAAGAGATACATATCGTCTCGGCGCACAACCCTGAGACGTCGTGGCAGTGGTATTTGGAAATTTTTAAAAAAATAAAAGAAAAATACCCGCAAATCCACGTCAAAGCTCTAACAGCGGCGGAGGTTGATTTCCTCTCGCGAAAACACGGCCTTAGCTACGAAGAAGTCGTGGAAAAGATGCTCGAATACGGCGTGGACTCAATGCCTGGCGGCGGAGCGGAGATCTTTGATGAAGAGGTTAGGCGCAAAATCTGCAAAGGCAAGGTGAGCTCCGAAAACTGGCTCAAAATCCACCGCCTTTGGCACGAAAAAGGCAAGCAAAGTAACGCTACGATGCTGTTTGGCCACGTAGAAAGCAGGCAAAACCGCATCGATCACATGCTAAGGATTCGAGGTTTACAGGACAAGACGGGCGGATTTAACGCCTTTATCCCGCTTGTTTATCAGCGCGACAATAACTATCTAAAAGTGGAAAACTATCCCGGCTCGGCCGAAATTTTAAAGACCTTTGCTATCTCGCGTCTGGTGCTCGATAACGTCGCGCACATCAAGGCGTACTGGGCGACCTCGACTATAAATTTGGCTATGGTCGCGCAGGAATTTGGCGCTGACGATCTAGACGGCACGATAGAAAAAGAGAGCATCCAAAGCGCGGCCGGAGCGAAATCGGCAAGTGGCATGAGTCTTAGAAATTTTACCGATCTCATTCAGACGTCGGGCTTTGTCCCTGTAGAGCGAGATAGCTTATACAACGAACTAAAAATTTACGATAACTAAGGAGACGGAATTGGATTTTTTTAAACTCAAGCAAAATGGCACTAGCGTAAAGACCGAGTTTAGCGCGGGACTCACGACCTTTTTAACGATGATGTACATCGTACCGGTAAACGCGATAATCATGAGCAAAACGGGTATGCCGATGGACGCGCTCATCACGGCTACAGCGCTTATAACGGTAATCGCTACCGTGCTAAACGGCCTGTGGGCGAACACGCCTGTGGCCATGAGCGTGGGAATGGGGCTAAACGCGTATTTTACATTTGGCCTCGTGCTTGGTATGCAGATACCGTGGCAAACGGCTCTGGGCGTAGTTTTCATCTCGGGTATAATTTTCGTCGTGCTATCTTTTACGAATTTTAGAATCTGGGTCTTAAAATCTATCCCGGACGACGTCAGGCGCTCGATAAGCGCGGGCATTGGCGCGTTTATCGCTTTCGTCGGACTTCAGCAGATGGGCGTAGTCGTAAATAACGACGCGGTGCTGGTCGGACTTGGAAATTTAAAAGATCCAAACGTTATTTTGGGCTTTGTGGGGCTATTTTTCGTTATACTTTTTTGGGCGTGGAAGGTTAAGGGCGCATTTATCATCGCGGTATTTACGACATCGGTGATCGCTTGGATTTTTGGTATCGCGCCTTATCCGGAAGAATTTATCTCGCTACCGGCTTCGATATCGCCGATATTTTTAGAGCTTGATATCATGGGCGCGCTATCTTTTGCGCTGCTTCCGGTGATCATTACCTTCTTTGTAACCGATCTTTTTGACTCTATCGGTACGCTAGCAGGCGTGGGAAACAGAGCGGGGATCTTTGACGAGAGCAATCAAAAAGGCGTCGAAAAACTCGAAAAAACCCTCGAAGCCGACGCGGTAGCTACGGTAGCCGGCTCATTAGTAGGCGTTAGTACGACGACGTCGTTTGCCGAGAGTGCTAGCGGCGTAGAAGAGGGCGGCAAGACTGGGCTAACGGCGGTATTTTGCGGACTATTTTTCGTGCTTACGATTTTTATGTTGCCGCTTTTTAAAGCAATACCTTCAAACGCGATATATCCGATACTCGTGATGGTGGGCGTGCTGATGTTTAGCGAGCTTGGAAATATAAATTTTAAAGATCCGGCCATCGCTATCTCGACATTTTTGATAGTTATTTTGATGCCGCTTACGTACTCGATCACGACGGGGCTTTCGTTTGGATTTATGGCGTATCTGCTGGTTCGTATCATGAGGCGCGAGTGGGAATACGTAAATATCGGCGTCATCGTGCTTGCGCTCATTAGTTTTATAGTATTTTTAGTGCATTAAGGAGAAAGTATGCTGAAGTATCCATTTGAGGAATTTCATAAAGACGTAAAAATAATGGCGCGGGATATCAAAGCAAATTTCGAGCCAGAGGTGATTTTGGCAATCGCGCGCGGCGGACTTACTTTGGGGCACTTTTTAGCGAGCTTGCTAAATAACCGCAATCTTTTTACGCTAAACTCAATCCACTACGAAGAGACGCAAAAGCTCGATACTATCGATATATTTAACATCCCTGACCTATCTAAATTTAATAAAATTTTGATAGTGGACGACATGATCGACACGGGGGAGAGTATGGTGGCTATAAAGCAAGAGCTTTTAAAACGCTTTCCACATATCGAGCTAAAGATCGCGACTATATTTTATAAACGAAAAGCTCTTTTGTTGCCCGACTTTACGGTGAGAGAGGCGCACGAGTGGATAGAGTTTTTCTGGGAAGAGCAAATTTAAGCCCAAAATTTAGCCATGTTGCGCTCGGAAACGTTTTTACTTTTTATCATCTGCCTTATTGATTTTTGCTTTTTGTCGTACGCGATTAGTACGCTTAGCATCAGCTACTACGAGGCGGATGCGTTTTATAACTCGCCTAAAATTTCAGCCGTTTTGGCTAGAGCTTCGGTTGGGATTTTTGGGCAAAATGACTATGCTTTGCGCCTTCCTTTTGTTATCTGTCATCTTTTTAGCGTCGCGCTACTCTATAAGGTCTCAAAGCAAATTTTAAAACGTAAATTTGACCGAGTAGTAAGCTCAGTCGTGTTTATATTGCTTCCTGCGACGATGGCGTCGGCGATCTTGGTAAACGACGCCGGCATCATAATCGCGCTCTCGCTTTTGAGTATTTATCTCTATCAACTACGCGAAATGCTCGCTTTTTACGCGCTTTTGTGCGTATTGCCTTTTATTAGCGGCGCATTTTTAGTTTATTTTTCGGCCATTTTTATATTTGCCGTCTATAGGCGCGACGCTAAGATGGCGTGGGTCGCGGCGCCGCTTTTTGCGCTTTGCTTTTACCTTTACGGATTTGACTCGGGCGGCAAGCCTAGCGGTCATTTGCTTGATACCGTGAGTATTTTTGCTGCCGCATTTTCGCCTTTTATTTTCGTATATTTTGTTTATGCGATGTATAGAATTTGGATAAAAGAGGCCAAAAATTTACTCTGGTTCGTCTGCATAACGGCATTTTTGTTTTGCTTGTTTTTGTCGATCAGACAGCGGCTTGAGCTCGAAAACTACCTGCCTTTTTGCGTTATTTCCGTGCCGATTTTGGTTCGGGTATTTTTTAGCTCGTACCGCGTGAGATTACCGATGTTTAGACGCAGATATAAAATTTTAGCTTCATTTGCCGTGGTTTCTTTGCTGGTTGGGTTTTTGTTCGTACTTTTTAACGAGATGCTTTACGGCATACTAAAAGACCCGACCAAGCATTTTGTTTACAGATATCATGTAACAAAAGAGCTTGCAAAAGAGCTAAAAAATGAAGGCGTAGAAAAAATTTTCACGGACGATAAAAAGCTAGCCTTGAGACTTAAATTTTACGGCATAAATACGCATCCGGACGCAAATTTGCGATTAGCAATTTTGGACCAGAAAGATAATTATGGTAATATAGCGGTCTATAAATTTGGCGTAAAAATCGCAAATTTTAAAATTATAAAAGATGATTAGAGGATAAATTTGATGAAAAAAGCTTTTACTATGCTAGAGCTTGTCGTTGTGATTGTGGTAATAGGAATAATAGCCGCCGCTGCGCTACCTAGAATAAACGATGATCATATCGCCGAGGCTGCCGATCAAGTTATGTCGCATATCCGCTATACTCAGCATCTAGCTATGCAGGATAGTAAATTTGACCCTACCGATGCTAGGTGGTTTAAAAAGAGATGGAGTATAACTTTTACTCAGGCTGCATTTTGCGGGGGTGTAAACGGATGGAGATATAGTGTATACCATGACGATAGAAATGCGACAGGTAATTTAAATTCGGCAAATGAGGTTGCGAGAGATCCATTGGATCCGAATAGATTTATGAGCTCAGGATGGGCTGGTATCTCGAATGCTGATTGCGCAAATGTCAGCAATAAATATAATTTGACGACAAAATTTGGAATAACTGGTGTTCAATTTCGCGGTGTATGTGGACAGGCTGGTCTGCAGACTTTATCTTTTGATGAATTTGGAAGACCTATGAGAAGCGTAAGTACTCCTGGTAACGGCGGTGCAACTAGGGGTTATGATAGATTGGTTTACAATGGACAAAATTGTCAAATAGTTTTGACTACGGCACGAAGAACCGCAACTATAACTATAGCACCTGAAACTGGTTTTGTACAGGTTGCTTTTCCAAACCGTCCATAAATTTAAAAATTATACAATTTTGGTTCATTTCTTCAGCTTCTTTTAAGCATATTGCTTGTATAATTCGAGCTCACGAATTGAGAAACCACCTTTAACTTTCACGTTAATAAAGCCTTTTCTTT
>CAUPZP010000019.1:0-35375 GCA_963516105.1 uncultured Campylobacter sp. | reverse complement strand
AATAGACTTAAATTTTACTGCGACGACGATAGATGTATCGACTGTAACGGCTGCGCGGTGGCTTGCGACGAGGCTCACGAGTTGCCTCTTGGTATCCGCCGCCGCCGCGTCATCACGCTAAACGAGGGTGTGCCGGGTAAGGAAATATCAACCTCGATAGCTTGCATGCACTGCGAGGACGCGCCATGCTCGCTGGTTTGCCCGGTCGATTGCTTTTATATCAGAGCCGACGGCGTAGTGCTACACGACAAAGATATCTGCATCGGCTGCGGATACTGCCTATACGCGTGTCCGTTCGGCGCGCCTCAGTTTCCGCGCGAGGGAGTGTTTGGTGCCAAAGGTTCGATGGATAAGTGCACGATGTGCGCAGGCGGTCCGCTACCGACAAATAGCGAAGCCGAACGCGAGGAGTACGGTCAGGATAGAATTTCCGAGGGCAAAGTACCGGTTTGTGCCGCAATGTGCTCGACAAAGGCGCTGCTAGTGGGCGAATCAGCGATGATAGAGAAAATCTACGGCGACAGAGTCAAGGCTCGCGGCTACGGCTTTAAAGACCTAAAACAAACTCCGACCTGGAAGCTTGCTTATTACGCAGGCGATAGGCTAAAATACAGTTTCTAAATTTATCCGCTCCGCTCGCTTTGGCGGGGCGGATAGTTTTTAAATTTGACGCGGTTTGGCTGCGTCAAATTTGACTCAAATTTAAATTCTACTCGACTCGGTTTTAAAACTTCATCAAATTTATCCAACTTCGGCTCTTAAAAATTTAATCAAATTTTGTGCGAACGGTTTATTAAATTTGAGCGTTAAATTTGTGGTACGTCTAAATTTGAAATCAAAAAAGTAGATAAAATTTAAGTAGAAAAAGGGCGGCCTCCCGCCCTAAATTTACGCTCTAACAGGCGACAAATAAGGATTTGCCGAGTGCATCGACATCTCGTTTTGCTCTCTAAATTTGATAAACTCCTCTTCGCTTAGACGCCTGATATTTGCTATCGTCATCTTTAGCGGTGTGATGCCTGAGAGCGGATCGGGATCGCCGGCGTTTGCTAGCTCGTTGCCGTCGGCCTCGCTATAGTGGAAGGTCGTAAATATCGTGCCTTCTTTTAGATCCGGATTTACGCGAAGCTTGGCCGCGATCTGGCCGCGTTTGTTTTGCACGAGCGCGTAGCAGCCTTCTTCTAGCTCTCTCTCGCGAGCGATATCCGGGCTCACCTCTATGAGTGCGCCCTCTACGCCTGCGCCGTACTCTAGGGCAGGGCACTCTCTAGTCATCGTGCCTGTGTGGTAGTGATAGACCTTGCGCCCCGTCGTAAATAGGCACGGATATATTTCATCAGGCACCTCGCTAAGCGCGCCGCTACCGACCGGATAGCCGTCCGGGATATTCATCTTGGCTCTAAATTCGGTCTCGGCTTTTGCGCGTTCTCTTTTATCCTCTACGTAAAGCACCGGCGCGAAGCGGAATTTACCGCCAGGCAACATGGACTTGTGATCTGCGTAAAGCACGGGCGTACCAGGATGCTCCTCGTCGGGGCACGGCCAGCTGATGCCGCCTAGCTTGCCTAGTCTATAGTAGCTGATACCGCCGAAAAATTTAGGCATGAGCTCCCTTAGCTCGTTCCAAATTTGCTCAGGGCTAGCAAAATCAAATCCCTCTAGTCCCATGCGGTTTGCGATGTTGCAAACGACTTTCCAGTCGGGCTCTACGCCGCTAACGGGCTCGCTAGCTTTGCGCGTTCGTTGGACGCGGCGAGAGGTGTTTATAAACGTTCCGTCCTTTTCTCCCCAGCCAGCGGCAGGTAGTACGATGTCGGCCTTGTGCGCGCTTTCTGTGAAAAACAAATCCTGCACGATAAAGCAGTCTAGATGGTGCACGGCGTGGACGAAGTGCTCGGTCCAAGGGTCGCTCATTACGGGGTTTTCGCCGTAGACGTAGAGGACTTTTAGCTCGCCGCTATCCATTTTATCCGGCGCTTGCGTTAGCTTAAAGCCCGGAACCGGATTTAGCTCAAAGTGCCATACTTTGCGCGCTTGCTCCTGCGCGTAAGGGCTATTTACCGCGCCGGCCGGGATGACGTTAGGCAGCGCGCCCATGTCGCATGCGCCTTGAACGTTGTTTTGACCGCGCAGAGGATTTACGCCCGCACCCTTTTTGCCTAAATTTCCGGTTAAAACGGCTAAATTTGATAGCGAAAAGACGTTTGAAGTACCGTCGCTAAACTGCGTGATGCCCATCGTGTAGCAAATCGCCGCCGCGCCTGCTTTAGCATACATTCTAGCCGCCTCTATGATGAGCTCTTTTTTTACGCCCGTTTCGCGCTCGAAACGCTCAGGGGTAAAGTCCTTAACCGCCTCTTTTAGATATTCAAATCCCTCGGAGTATTTTTCTATAAATTCGCTATCTTGCAAATTTTCGGCGATTATGACGTGCATCATCGTGTTTAGCGTTTTGATATTCGCTCCGATCGGGATTTGCAGATAGATGTCGGCTTTTTTGGCCATATCGGTGCGTTTTGGATCCACGACGATCATCTTCGCGCCGCGCTGAAGGCCGCGCTGCATCTGCATAGCGATGATCGGGTGGCACTCGCTCGTGTTGGTACCGATGAGCAAAAATACGTCCGTGTCGGTCGCAAATTCAACCAAATCGTTCGTCATCGTTCCGTTTCCTAGCGTGCTGGCAAGACCTGCCACTGTAGGAGCGTGTCAAAGACGGGCGCAGTGATCGACGTTGTTGCTGCCCTGGGCGCGGAAAAATTTCTGGAAAACGTAGTTGTCTTCGTTGTTTGAGCGCGCGGAGCTAAAGCCCATGATCGAGCTTGGGCCGTATTTTTCGACGGTGGATTTAAATTTATCCGCGAGGAAATCATAAACCTCCTCAAAACTCACTTCTTCAAGCTCGCCGTGCTTGTCGTAGACGCCGTTTAGCTTTCTCATCATCGGTCGGCTTAAGCGTTTAGGAGAGTTTACGAACTCCCAACCGAACATTCCTTTTAAGCAAAGCTCGCCGTCGTTTACGTGGTGGTCTTTGCTAGGTTTGGCATCTACGATTCTACCGTTTCGCACGATAAGATCGATGCCGCAGCCCGTACCGCAATATGGACAGGTGGTCTTTACGATCTCTTCCATTTTTGCTCCTTTCTGGTATTACTGAAAATTATGAGATTATTATACAACGGCAAATATAAATTTAGTTTTAAAATTAGTATATTTTTTTAAGAATCATTTAAGTAATATGCAAATTTAGCATATTACTTTTTTGCTCTAAATTTTTATTTTTAGGAAAATTTTTAGGTATGTGTTTAACACAATGTAAAATTTATTTAAAAATTATTACTTTTAAATGTATTTAGATGTATAATGGAGATAGAAAATCTTTTAAAGGAGTAGCCATGAAAAATTTAGTTATTTTTCTAGTCGTCCTAGGTATCATCGGCGGTATCGCCATGAAGTATATTAACGCCTTTCCGGTACTCGACGAGACGGTCAAAGAGAAATGGGCTCAGGTGCAAAACCAATACAAACGCCGCGCCGATCTTATCCCAAATTTGGTAAAAACAGTTCAAGGCTACGCTAGCCACGAGGAAGGCGTATTTAAGGAAGTAACGGAAGCTAGAAGCAAGGCTTCTCAGATGACGATCGACGTTAGCTCGATAGACGATCCTGCTAAGCTAAAAGAGTTTGAAAACGCTCAAAAAACTCTAGGCGGCGCGCTATCTAGGCTAATGGCTATCACCGAGAACTATCCTCAGCTAAAAGCCGATCAAAATTTCCTCTCGCTTCAAAGTCAGCTTGAAGGTACGGAAAATCGCATCGCAGTCGCTAGAAAGGACTATATCGCAGCGGTCAAGGACTATAACATTGCCCTTCGCAAGATACCGGATAAGTTTATAGCTGCGATTTTTTATCCAGAGCTCAAACCGCGCGTGACGTTTGAAGCAAGCGAAGCCGAACAAAGCGCGCCGGACGTATCCTTCGCCAAATAACCAAATTTCAAGGTACAAAAATGAAACGCATTTTATCTACTTTATTTTGCGTTTTTACGCTTTTAGGACTTACGGCTATAAATTTATCGGCAGCAGATAATGCTACCGAACAAAACAAAACCGTAAAACAAACCCCTACTCAAACATCAAACGAAAAAAGCTCAAATTTCCCTGCCTTAACCGGCAGGGTAGTAGATCAGGCAAGAGTACTAAGCCAGAGCGCAAAAGACGAACTAGAAACATTACTAGCTACTCATGAAAACAACACCACTAATCAAGTCGTAGTAGCTACTATAGAATCTCTAGGTAACGCTCAAATAGAAGAGTACTCCATAGAACTAGCTAGACGTTGGGGTATAGGACAAAAAGGTAAAGATAACGGAGTGGTATTAGTAGTAGCTCCAAACGACAAACAAGTACGCATAGAGGTAGGATACGGCCTAGAAGGTACTCTAACGGACGCTCTTAGTAGCAGTATAATAAACTACTACATAATCCCAGAGTTTAAAAAAGGAGATATCCAAAATGGTATAAACATAGGCATACAAAAGATCATCGCATTGCTTGATGGGGATGAGGGGGTGAAAAAGGAGATAGAAAAGCAAGATGAGACGCCTGTGGAGGCTTACGGGATAGTAGTGGGCATGGTGATGGTATTTGCTTCGGCTATTTTCGGCGCGGCGACTCTGCGAATCGGAGCTAGCGCGACGCTATCAGGCTTTATCTCGGGCGTAGTCGCAGGGACGTTTGGTATCGAGAATCTGCTTGTTAGAGGCGGGGTCTTTCTCGTTCTTTTTGTGCTACTTTTGTACCTAATGCGAAATATGAAAACCGGCGGTAGAGGCTTGTACGGCGGTGGCAGCTCTGGTGGTTACGGCGGTGGGGGATTTGGCGGAGGAGGCGGCAGAAGCTCCAGTGGCGGCTTTAGCGGCGGAGGCGGAGGCTTTGGCGGCGGCGGAGCTAGCGGCAGGTGGTAGATTGTCGCTTTAAATTTGGCGTCAAATTTTATGACTTACTAAATTTGACGCTTTTGCTTTGTAAATTTGATTTAAAACCGCGAGTCGGTAGTTAAATTTGACCCGAGACGCCGTAAAATTCGCCCGCTTTGCTAAATTTAGTTGTCGTCAAATTTGCAGCTTTTTAGGCGCGGTAGATAAGGCGTATAAATTTGACCTTATAATCTACCGCCGCCAAAACGTGCGCAAATTTTGCCCGCCACGCTCAAATTTGCCTTTAAATTTGTGAGTCAAATTTAGCGCTCCGATCGTCAAATTTGCTCCTAAATCTCCCCCAAAATCTTTTTATAGTTACTAAAAATCGGCGAATCCTCGCCAAAATACAAACTCATCGCGCGCACGTAGCGATCGAGCGGATTTTGGATGCGGTTTAGCGCCAGGCGGTCGCGAAACGGCAGGTCGTAGCTGCTTAAAATCACGCTAAAAGGCACGGGAAAATCGGTGCCGAAAAGGATTTTGTCGTGGATTTGCGTTTGGGTTTTTAGGTGCGGCAGGATGCGGGCCTTGTTTATGCAAAGCAGTGCCGAAACATCGGCGTAAAGCCCGTCAAATTCGCGCAGCCAACCAAGCAGCGTGAAGTAGTTTGCGCCGAATTTCTCGGGATCCCTGGAGAGTGCCGTGAGAGCGCCGTCGCTTGAGGCGCCCATGTGAGCGCAGACGATGCGGCAGCCTAGATTTAGCGGGGATTTTAGCTGTTCGATGCTCTCAAGCGCCTTGTTTGACGCGAGCGAGTTTTCGTCGCCCACGTGGATCACTAGTGGCAGCTCAAGCTCGCTAAGTAGCCTAAAATATGGCTCGTAGCGCTTGTCGTTTAGATCCGTCTCCCAGTACGAGTGCAGTAGCTTGCCGCCTTTAAAGCCCATTTTATGGTACTTTTCGATCAAATTTAGCGCGTCCTTGCGGTTTGGATTTACGCTAAAAAACGGCACGACTTCGCTCGGATTTTGCTCGTAAAATGCAAAAACATCCTCGTTCGAGGCGCAGACGGTTTTGTCCTTGTGCACGAGATTTCCGCTCTCGTCAAATTTCGCATCGACGCCAAAAACCACGGATTTTTGGACGAAATTTGAGCTTTTAATCAGCCGCGCGAAGTTACTTTTGTAGCCCTCAAAGCCGTTTTTTATAAGCTCGCGCCTGTTTATGTCGAATTTCTTAGCGAAAAACGCAAGTGCTAGTTTGTCGTAAAATCGGTCGAATTTTACATCCGCGCTAAGCAAATGCGAGTGGATATCGACGGTTTTTATCTGCGTTAAATTTGCGCTTTGTAAGCCGCTAAATTTGCTCTCCCGCACGGCGCTTTCGTTAAATTTGCCCTGCGAAAACCCGCTCGAATTTACTTCGTTTGCGGTTAAATTTACGCTCGTTTCAGCAAATTTATCTTTGGCGTAAATTTGACTCGCGTTTTGGCAAAACCCGAGCGTTTCTGACGTAGCCGTCTCGCTCGCTCTTAAATTTGAGCTTAAATTTACCCGCGCGTTTTGCTCGGTTAAATTTGCGCGAGTTAAATTTGCCTCCGTTTTACGAGTCAAATTTAAGCCAGAGTTTGCGGCGCTTGCGCAGGCCGAGTTTGGCGTCAAATTTGTCGCCGTTTTTCCGTCTATCAAATTTGTACCAAAACCCAAAGCGTCCAAGCGCTCGTTCGCGCGGTAAAAATCATCTCGAAACATCGTTTCTCCTTTTTAAAATTTGGCGAAATCATAGCCTAAATTTTAAAAAGTGTCAAGTGGTGCTTTACGCTTTATGATTTTCTAAGCTAAATTTGCGTAAGATTTCGTCAAATTTAACGAAAGGAAAGAGATGAACTACAAGATGAGCGAGCTTTGCGAACTCTCGCAAACGCCCAAATCAACGATACTCTTTTACGTCAAAGAGGGGCTTTTGCCCGAGCCCGTGAAGGTAAAAGACAACGTGCATCAGTACGGTGAGGATACGCTTTTGATGCTAAATTTCATCAAATACGTCCAGAGCAACTTCCACCTCAGCCTAAAGGAGGTAAAGGCGCTCACACAGCAAAAGGGCTTTAGCTTTAAGCGCTGCTACGAGGCGCTTTTTGATTCGCTAGATACCTTTATGGGGTCAAATTTCGCCCAGACGCTAAGCACCGAGCAGGCGTGCGAGAGGCTGAGTATCACGGAGGCTGAGCTGGATAAATTTATAAAGGACGGATTTATCTTTATGCGAGGCGGCAAGCTAACGCAAAAAGAGGTCGAGATCCTGCAAATCGTGCTAGAGACCCAAAAGAGCGAGCGCGGGCGGGAAATTTTACGGACTTATATAAATTTAGCCAAGCAAACGGCCAAAATCGAAGCCGAGTGCGCGCGCGAAATTTACGCGAAAGCAAAGGATAAAAACGCGGCTTTAAAGCTCGTTTTCGACAATATCTTGATCCTAAAACCCTACATCTTAAATTTTCACACCTTTAATGCCTACAAAAAGGAGAACAAATGAAAGGCGTTTTTTCGGTTAGGGGCTTTTTGCCCTTTTTGATCGTTATGTTTATCAACGCGGTCGTAGATCTGGGTCACAAGATCACGATCCAAAACATACTTTTTAAGAGCATCGAGGATGAAAATTTACAGATCATCCTGACCTCGCTCGTAAATTTGCTAATCTTGCTGCCCTACATCATGCTTTTTAGCGTTTCGGGCTTTTTAAACGACAAATTTTCGCGCACCCGCATCACTAGATACGCGGCGGCGAGCGAAATTTTACTCACGCTTTTTATCACTATAAGCTACCTTTGCGGCTGGTTTTACGTGGCATTTGGCACGACGTTGCTGCTAGCGGTGCAAAGCGCGATATATAGCCCAGCTAAATACGGCCTCATCAAAAAAATCGTAGGCGCAGAAAAGCTGGGCGCGGCAAACGGTATCGTGCAGGCCTTTACTATCGTAGCGATTTTGCTTGGTTCGTTTGTTTTCTCGGCGATTTTTGAGAGCTACGCCGCTGCTAGCACGGATGCCGGTGAGATGATAAAATCAGTCTGGTTTATCGGCGCGATACTTTTTGTTTGCTCGGTAGCCGAGACTATTTTTACGTTTAAGATTCCGTTTTTTGAAGCAACCGACGCGGAGCTTAAATTTGACGCGAAAAAGTACTTTAAACTAGGCTACCTAAAAGAAAACACGAGGCATATCTTTAACAACAAAAACGCCTTTTTATGTACGCTGGGGCTTTCGGTTTTCTGGGCGGTGGCGCAGCTGGTTATCGCCGTTTTCCCCGCTCACTACAAGGCTATGAGTGCGGATAACAACGTCATGATCGTGCAGGCTATTTTAGCCGTTAGCACCATCGGTCTGGTCGCGGGCTCTGCGCTAGCGGGCAGCTACTCGAAAAATCACATCGAGATGGGCATCGTGCCTTTTGGCGCGCTCGGGCTTTTTGCTTCGCTGCTTATGTTCGCGCAGGGCTCTAGCGCGGCGTTTATGACGCTGGCATCGTTTTTGTTCGGTTTTAGCGGCGGCATTTTCATCGTACCGCTAAACGCAAATATCCAGTTTTTTACGCCCGAAGAGCAGATGGGCCGCACGCTAGCGGGCAGTAACTTTATCCAAAACATCTTTATGGCGGCGTTTTTGCTGCTCGCGATGGTATTTAGTATATTTGCCGTTAGCACGCCGGAGATTTTCGTCATTACTTCTTTTAGCGTGCTTGTCTGCGCGCTAGCGACGATAAAGTACCTGCCGCATCTTTTTGCGCGTTTGCTTATCATGCCGTTTTTTAGGATCGGATACACCATCAACGTCGACGGCGTCGAAAATATCCCGCAAAAAGGCGGCGTGCTGCTGCTTGGCAACCACATGAGCTGGATAGACTGGGCGGTGCTGCAGATGGCATCTCCGCGTCCGATCAGATTTGCGATGCACAAGAGCTTTTATGAAATTTGGTACCTAAAATGGCTGTTAAATTTATTTGACGTGATCCCCATTGGCGCGGGAGCTAGCAAAAGCGCGCTAGAAAAGATCCGCGAGTGCCTAGACGCGGGCGACGTGGTGGCGCTGTTTCCGGAAGGGCATATCAGTTATAACGGCCAGATAGACGAGTTTCAGCACGGATACGAGATAGCCGCAAGCGATACGAACTCCGTCATCGTGCCGTTTTATCTGCGCGGCCTTTGGGGATCTAGTTTCTCGCGCGCTCAAAAATACTATCAAAAAATCAGCCGCAAAGTAGACGGCAAGCGCGCTATCAGGGTGAGTTTCGGTGCGCCTTTGGCACCTGAGACCAAAGCTCCGCAGGTGCGCGAAAAGGTCGTCGAGCTGTCGTTTTTTAGCTGGGCGGAGTATCTAAAGACTCTTGAGCCTATGCAGTTTAGCTGGCTAAAACACGCTAAAGCGGATCTGTTTAAACGCTCGATGGTAGATAGCACGGGCGCCGATCTAAGCAACCTAAAAGTCATCGCGACGGTGCTTGTGTTTTTGTCTAAATTTAAATTCTCGTTTTTAAAAGAGCGAAACGTCGGCGTGATACTGCCCTCCTCGGTGATGGGTAGCATTATAAATTTGATGCTATTTATCAGAGGCAAGATAAGCGTAAATCTAAACTACACGCTTAGCGAGCAAAATTTGATCGGTTGCGCGGACAAGGCTGGGTTAAGAAGCATAATCACGTCGCGCCAGTTTATCGCCAAGTTAAAGGCTCGCGGCTTTGAGCTGGAAGAATCTCTAAAAGGCAGACTCATCTATCTCGAAGACGTCGCGCAGGGCATAAGCAAGGCCGATAAAATTTGCGCGATGTTAAAGGCGGTTTTAATGCCGCGCTGGCTGCTTGAGCTTATATATTTTCGCGACGTTCGCATCGACGATGATGCGACGATACTCTTTAGCAGCGGCAGCGAAGGCACGCCAAAAGGTATCGTGCTAACGCATAAAAATATAATGGCTAACATCAAGCAAATTTCAGAGATCGTAAACACGGACGGCAACGACGTGATCTTGGCATCGCTACCGATATTTCACTCGTTTGGACTTACTGCGGCGACATTTTTCCCGCTTAGCGAAGGTATCGCCTCCGCTCACGTGCCTGATCCCACAGACGCCTTTGCCGTGGGCAAGATGGTGGCTAAATACCACGCGACGATAATGTTTGGCACGTCGACGTTTTTTAGACTCTACACCAAAAACAAAAAGCTAAATCCGCTGATGTTTTCTACGATCCGCTACGCGATAGCGGGCGCGGAGAAGCTAAACGCAGCCGTTAAGCGCGAGTTTAAGATGAAATTCGGCGTCGAAATTTACGAAGGCTACGGCACGACCGAGACCTCGCCCGTTGTCAGCGTAAATACCGCAAACGTGCTAGAGCCCGAGTTTTTTAAAGAACTCGTTTTCTCAAAAGAGGGCAGCGTAGGCCTACCGACTGCGGGCACGATAATAAGAATCTGCGATCCTACAAGCCTAGCAAAGCTGGAAAACGGGCAGGCCGGTCTCATCCTAATCGGCGGTCATCAGGTGATGAAGGGCTACTACGAGGACGAAGAGCGCACGAGGGAGGCGATCGTCGAGCTAGACGGCGTGCGCTACTATAACAGCGGCGACATCGGCTTTTTGGACGAGGCGGGCTTCCTAACGATCACGGATAGACTATCGCGCTTTGCTAAAATCGGCGGCGAGATGATAAGTCTAGGCGCGGTCGAGGCTCAAATTTCAGCCGTGCTGGGCGATGAGGCGACATTTGTCTGCACCAACGTAGCCGACGAGAAAAAGGGCGAGCAAGTGGTTATGCTATTTAGTGGCGAGATCGGCGAGGAGGAGGTGGTCGCGCGCATCAGAGCTTCTGCGATACCGTCCATCACGCAGCCCTCAAAGATTTACAAAGTAGATAGCGTACCTGTGCTAGGAACGGGTAAAGTGGACTTTAAATCAAGCAAAAAGCTAGCGGCCCAGCTGGTTGCTGGCGAGGGGAATTTAGGCGCGGCGGAGGAAGCCGAGGCTTAAATTTGCCGTCGTAATGATTGGGTTAAATTTGATAAAAGGGCTTAAATTTACGCGCTAAATTTAAGCCCGAGAGGTAAAATTTGATCAAATTTGACTCCGTAAATGAGTCAAATTTACACCAAATCCCTGCTGCTAAAGATAAAATATCCGCCCACAAGCATAATCGCGCCTAAAATCAGCGGATAAAAAATCGAGTAAATAACAAATCCAAACGCGCTAAAGTTGTTTAGTATGAAATTTGACGCCACGCCGATCACGGCTAAATTTGGATCAAATAGGCTAATCGCCGCGATCCTAAAGACCTCGATGGGGTTAATGAGCGCGATAAAAAAGATGATATCCTCGCGCACGTTAGTTTTCATCAAAAAGCCGATCAGCGCGAGATCCAAAAACGCCAGCAAGATAAGCCAGAGTAAAAACGCGACGCCTTGACCCATCTCTTGGTTTTTGATCATTGATGAGATGAGAAATCCAAACGACAAAAACACGAAGCTAAGCGCGAAAAGTAGGGCGGTGTAGAGGGTTAGGATATTCCAAGGGATTTCGATTTTTTTAACTAGCCCAGCAGCCACGGCTAAAACAAAAGAGAGCAAAAGCGGCACGAAAATAACGAAAATGCGCCCTAAAGCCTTGCCAAAATAGTATTCGCCCAGGCTAACGGGAAAGCTAAGCATATACTCAAGCAGGTTCGTATCGCGGTCGGCGCTGATACTGCGTACGGTCGAGATGAGGATAAAAATGGGCACGATGATAATGCAAATTTGGATAAAAAGCAGCAAAAGCCGCGTAAGCCCGCTAAAGCCCAGCACCCGCGAGTCCGTCACGCCGCTAAAGATAAAAGTAACGATAAGCCCCATAAAAACCAGCATATAGATGAGAAACCAGCGCGAGCGCAGCGACTCGGCGACGTCTAGTTTGGCGATAAGTAGCAGGTTATGCATGCGCACCTCCTTGTGCGATCGGCTCGTCTTTGATGATGCGGCCTAGATCCATCTCGACGTAGCGGTTTGATATGCCTTGCACCTCATCAAGCCTGTGCGAGATGAAAACCAGCGTCTTTTCGCGCGCGAACTCGCCTAGCAGATCCATAAAATTTCGCCTGGCTTTTGGGTCTAAATTTGCCGTCGGCTCATCAAACATCATGGCCTCGGTGTTTTTAGCAAAGGCGATTGCGATTAGCATTTTTTGCTTCATACCGCCCGAGAGTTTGTAAAAGGGCTTGTGAAAGTTTCCTTTTAGATCAAGCTCCATTTTTTCGCAAAATTTCTCTATGTTTTCCTGTGCAACGCCCGAGCTTTTGCAGACGAACTCACAAAGCTCTTTTAGGTTAAATTTAAGCGGCGGTGGTGTTTGCGGGACGAAAGATATCACGCTAAGGGCTTCTTTGCGCGCGGTAAAAGGATCAAAGCCGTTTACTCGTACCTCGCCGCTATTTGGCTTAAATTCGCCCAGTATTATACGCATCAGCGAGCTTTTGCCGGCGCCGTTTTGCCCGAGCACGACCGTTTTTTGCCCCTTTTCTATGCTCAAATTTACGTTTTGAAGTATCTTTTGCGAGCCAAAAGCCTTTGTGATGTCTTTTAAGATTATCAAATTTATCCTTTTAGATGAGCTTTTTAAAGCCGTTGTCGAATTTCAGCGCGTCGTGGTGACACACGTCGATACAGCGCCCGCAAAGCGTGCAGTCGCCGCCCACGAGACGAAATTCTTTTTTATTTTCGTCGCCGTCAAATTTAGCATTTTTCTTCGTGATCTCTAGCACGTGCGGCACGAGACAGGTATCTATGCAGACTAAACAGTGGTCGCAGCGCTCTTTGTTCCAGCTAACTTTGACGGCGTTGGTGCGGGTTAGCAGCGAATACGTCGCGCCGATAGGGCAGACGTAGCGGCACCAGCCTCTACGGGAGTAGAAAATCTCGACTAAAAGTATAAAAACCGCAAACCAAATCGCGTGAAAATAGCCGTAGATGACGAACCTAGATACGATACCCGTCACGCTAAATACCTCAAACACGAGCTGCGCGCTGGCAAAACTCATCGCGATAAAAAGCGCGGTAAAGACGTAGCGCCATTTGGGGTCGAAGTTTCGGCGTTTGATTATCTTTTTGGCGGCTAAATTTTCGTGAATCTTCTCGCCGATCTCGCCCAAAAATGTATAAGGGCAAACCCAGCCGCAAAACGCTCGCCCGCCAACAAGCGCGTAAAAAAGCAAAATCGTAGCCGTGCCGATGATCAAATTTATCGGAAACTCGTGCGTCGCGGCAAATACCTGAAAGCTCATAAAAGCGTCGGTCAAATGAAAGCCTAAAATCCTTGATCCGCTGATGTCGCCTTCTAAAATTTGAATATCCGCGCGGTAAGAAAGCACGAACAAAATATGCACCAGCGCGATCGTCATGAGCCGCCAAGCGCGGATGCTAAGGCGCTTTTTGCCCTCGGCGTTTTTTACCGTGAGCGTGCTTAGAAACGGGACTTTGGCGACCGTGCAGCGCGTGGCGTACTTGTCCATTTTCTACTCTTTAAATTTTGAAATTTCATCCGCCAGCGAGTCTAGATCCTCGTCTGAAACATTTGTGAGAAGCCCCTTCATCAGGCTATTTGGCACCTTGCCCTCTTTGTAGTTTTTTAGCGAAGCTATGATTTCGTCCTTGCCTTTGCCTGCGATGCTAGGCGCCATCACGCCCTTGCCGTTTGCTCCGTGACAAGGCGCGCAGGAGGTCAGGTATCGCTTGCTAACGCCCTGGCTAGGCTGATTTGCGACGCTGTTTTGTAGCTGTTTTATCTTTTTGATCTCTTCGCTATCTTGCAAATTTAGCTCTTCATTTACGACTTTTGGCTTTGTTTGTTGCGCCGGTTTTAGCTCGGGCCTGCTAGCGTCCTTTATGGGTGCTGAGGGCTGGCTAGTTAGCATAAAAACCATGAGCGCAAGTACCAAAACTCCAAAGATTATCGCTATTTTCTTTCCCATTTTAGCCTCCTATTTTTTTCTAAATTGCTCGTTAAATTCGCTGATTTCATTAGCTAGCGCCCTGATCTGCGCCTCGTCCATGCCGCGCACTAGATCTTTCATCAGCGGATTTGCCTTTTGCTTGCTCTTATACGCGGCGATCGTGTCGTAAATTTGATCCGAGGTTTTATTTAGCAGCGACGGGCCGATGATGCCGTTAGCGTAGTCGTCGTGGCAGGCGGAGCATTTGACGATAAAGTCCTTGCTAAGGCGCCCTTTGATGAGTTTTAAATTTATGCTTTGCAGCGGGCTTCGCACCATCGCTAGCGCGCCCACTGAGCGGCTAGTCTCGCTCTCCTCGTCATCTAGGCCAAATTTGACTCTCTTTTTGCCGTTTATGTCGTAGGTCATAAACTGATCGTAGTCTTTTTGAGCGGTTGCGTTAGCGTCTGCTTTTTGCGTCTCTATCATGCCTGCAGCGGCGGGCGTTGCCTGCGTTTTTGCCACTTGCGTCGCGCTTTTTTTATCATCCTTGCTTTCGCAGCCCGTTATCAGCACGGCGGCAGCGAGAGCGATGAGACAGCCTAAAATTTTATTTCTCATTTTTATCCTTTGTAAATTTCATCATAGCCACGGTTTGGCGCGATGTCGATGATTTGCGCCGGACAAACCTCGGCGCACACTCCGCATCCGACGCAACCTTGTTTAAATTCTGGTAAATTTCGCCCGTCGCTTTTAGCCATCGATATGGCGGCGTCTCCGACGGGACAGAGGCTAACGCACAGATCGCAGGGCTTATCCACGCTATTTTGGACGGCGTCTTTTACGGCTTGCTCGCGGTCGTTGTAAATTTTACGCTCGAGCATTTTCGTAACGCCGCTTAAATTTACGTTTTCGTTTTTATAAGCTAGACAGGCCTCGCGCCCTCGCAGCACGCCCACGCCCATCTTTACGTCGCTGATCTGCGTCGTAGCGTGATCTAGCGCGCCGCTAGGACAGGCTAAAACGCAAGGGAAAAGGTCGCACAGATAGCAGCCTCGCTCGTGCGCGTCGATGTAGGACGTGCCGTTTGAGTAGCCCTGCGTTATATCTAGTAGCTCGATGCTGTGATACGGACAGACCTGCACGCATTGGCCGCATTTTATGCAGAGCGATTCGAAATTTTTAACCGCTCCCGGAGGCCTTAAAAAAAGCTCGTCCGCACGCGTTTTGGGTAAAAAATATCCGATGCCGTAGCCTGCGGCCGCCGCGCCTGCCGTTAGGGCGATAAAATTTCGTCTATTCATAGCGTTGCCTTTTGAGCGTTATTTGGGCGCATTTTGGGAGAGCCGTCCTCTAAAAGCTTAAGCGGCTCGGAAAAGGGAGCAAGCTTAGCTAGGAAATTTAGCCCGCTAATTACGGTCGAACCGTAGAAAAAGCGTAGAGTCGGATAGTACTGCCAAAGCTTATCGGCGTAAACGAAGTGCAAGTATGGCGTATCGCCGATGCCGTCTCTATCGACGTCGAGCCCCTCGTATTCGTCGAAATAATTACCGCTCCACTCGTTTAGCTCGATCTTTGAGCCGGGCGTGTCGTTGATAGCCGTTTCCATGTTGCCGATAAAATCATTGCCCCTAAACACGCTTTTTTCCTGCGTCGCGTGCATTTGCAGCCCGATGACGTTATATAAAATTTGATTATTTTCGATGGTGTTTACGGTGCCCGGATTTAGCGGCGAGCGGTCGGAGTAGATGCCGCGCGAGTTATACAAAAAGGTATTTTCTCTGATATTAAATCCCGATGCGTCTTTTAGCGCGATGCCCACGCCAAACGCTCCGTTTGAGTTGATTATCACGTTTCGGCGCACGAGAGAATTTGTAGAAAACATAAAATACATCCCCACGGCGCCTCCGCTAAATTCGTTATCCTCGATGAGGTTGTCCGCCGAGTACATCGTATGCACGGCGTAGCGGTTATTTTTGCCGAAATTTTTGCGGATTACGTTGTTGCTAGAAAACCACGCCACAATGTCGCGGCTGTTATAGACGTAGTTTCGCTCGATCAAATTTTCGTGCGAATACCACGCGCGCACGGCGTCGCCGCGTCTAGGCACGTCAAAGCCCTCTTTTGAGGTGATGTTGTTATCTCTTATCACGGCTTGGTTGCATTCTGATAGCTCGATACCAAACAGCACGTCTTTGAAGCGGTTTTTCTCGACTAAAATATTATTGCCCTTTGCGCAGCTAACGCCCGCGTCTAGCTCCATCTGGCTAGTGCCGCTACCTTCGATGTTTAAATTTATGAGCTTGACGTTTTTTGCTGTTACTTTTATCACGCTTGATTTGCGGTCGCCTCGTATCACGGCGCCGTCGCCCTTGCCTATTATCGTTAGCGGCTTATCTACGATTATATTTCCCTCGTAAAGTCCGTCGTTTAGGCGCAAGATGTCGCCTGGGTCGGCGGCGTTTATAGCGTCTTGCAGCGGACTGGCGAAAGCCGTCAAATTTAGCGCGCAAAAGAGCAAAAGCTTAAATTTCATTTCGCGTCTTTGAGCTCTTTTTTCTTTGAAAATACGGCTAGGATACAAAGCGCGCTCATGGCCATCATCACCCAAAATCCTATGCTAGGATACGAGTGCGTGGTAAACTGTGCGACCTTGCCGTCGCCAAGCACGGTCGGCATAAACGGTTTTATCTTAAACGCACCCCACTCTTGCATATTGTGCCCGTACCAGTATAGCCAGCCCGCAAACGCTCCCATAAAAAGCAGCGGAGCGATGGTCGGAAGCACCATTAGTAGGGAGTTAAATTTGCCGTCGTAGTATAAAAAGGCTAGCATGCAAAGCGTGGAAATAAGCAGATAATAAGGCGCAATCGCGCGCTCGACGTTGCCGCCGTGCTCCATCGGATACATGCCGATGTAGTGGTTTATGGTGTTCATCTCGTGTACGTCGCCGCCGTATCCGTCAACGTGAAAATAAACCGGGATACCGTCGGGGAAGGCGTCTTTTGGGTAGTTTGGCGCTTCAAGCGCGACGTACCATATAGGAAATGACGGCGTGCCGATCTCGGCTTTTTGCTCGATCATCTTTTCTAGGCTGCTTGCGACGTCCTTTGACATCAGGTGGTTTTTGTACTGAAACGAGGTGTAAAGGTCGTAAATTTTATACGAATACCCGGCAAGCGGCTCGCCCGCGGCGATCTTGGCTTTGGCTCCAAAAAAGCCCAGCACCGGGATCGTAAAACAAACGGTCATCAAGACTAACGCGATAATAGTGTAAATTTGATACTTCTTCATCGTTTCTCCTTTATTAAATTTAAAAAATTTTTCGCAAAACGCTTTTTAAATTTAACGAAAAAGGCTCGGATTACGCACGCCGAGCCTTAAATTTAGCGGTTAAATTTGAGCCGCTAAGCTCAAATTTAGACTACATTCCCGCGTTTTCATCGATCCATTTTAGGTATTCGATGATATCTTTGATCTCTTGATCGCTCATGTGCTGATTAGGCATTCTTAGGTTAAAGTAATCGATCATAGACTTGATATACTCGTCGCCGTAAAATTTAGCTGGATCTTTGATAAAGTCAAACACCCATTTCTCGCCGTTTTCGTGACGCAAAAGAACGCCGGTTAGATCTGGACCCGAGCTAACCTGACCGATGACGTGGCAGCCGTTACAACCGCCTTTTAGATAGGCTTCCTCGCCTTTGGCGGCAGCCGAGCTCATAGGCGTGGCGATCTCTTTAGCGAGATTGTTTTTAGCTCTTAGGCCGACGTCTGCGGTTTTAACCATATACTGCCATACTTGGTACTCCCATAGGATCGCGCCGTTTACGTCGCCTTTTTTGTAGGCTTCGTCGGCTTTTGCTTTTACTTCAGGGATTTTGCCGTATTGATCCAGCGCGTCCGTAACCAGCTCTTTTACCTTAGGATATTTTTCGTAATGCTTCTCTTTTAGATACGTAACGACGCTTTGGATAACCTCGTCGGTAGCTTTGTTTGTAGCGATTACTTTATCGTATTCGGCTTTTAGAGCTTCCGGACTTAGGGTTTTTAGCTTGCTTACTTTGGCCGATTCGTATTTTTTGTTCGGATCTTTAACTAGCAAGTAACCCATCATCTCAAGGTGCAATGCAGAGCAAAACTCGGTGCAGTAGTAAGGGAACACGCCCTCTTCGTCCGCTACGAAATTTACGGTCGCTGTTTTACCCGGCTCTAAAGACGCGTGGATGTTGTAAAGATCCACAGTAAAGCCGTGTGTCTCGTCCTGGGCGCGCTCTAGGTTTGTTAGGTGGATAGTTACGTTGTCGCCTTTATTTACCTCGATGTGCTCAGGGTTGATGTGGCTTCTGATCATCGTGGCATAGACGGTTACGTTTTTGCCGTTACGCTCGACTCTCTCTTGTCCGGCAAGAGTAACGAACGGACTTTCTTTGCCCGTGCGAGAGTTTGTTCCCATCGTATAGGTAGTAGCCGGTTTTAGCTTGCTAGCTGCGATAGAAACTACGTCGTGAGGCTCGCCAAGAGGTATCGGCATATCGTATAAAAGCTCCATCTTTGCACCCGTGATGTCGATAAGCTGGTGGTTTTGAGGGTGAAGAGGACCTACCGGGTTAAAGCGATCGATCGAAAGTTTATCAAGAGCGATAGCGTATTTGCCCTTAGGCTTTGACGATTTACCCTCCATAGTATCAAGGTGACCGATGTTGTAGTGGACGTTGATTCTATCTAGGACTTTTAGATTTTTATAGTCCCATTTTACGATCTGACTATCGACGTAAAGAGAGGTGTAGATGATGCCGTCTTTTTCGTCAAAAGAGTTGTGCAGAGGTCCAAGGCCAAGCTCGACTTGTCCTTGCAAGCTCTTTGCCATATCAAGTACCGGGATACCGTACGGATCGGTGCCGGCAAACTCTTTTTTGTCGATTAGGTTTTTGATCTTTTTAAAATCATAAACCGTCGCGTGAGTATCTAGCTTGCCGCCGATAACGATATAGCGGCCATCAGGAGTGACGTCTACGCCGTGCGGGCTCTTTGGCTCAGGGATCAAAAATAGTGCGCCGGCTTTAACGGCGGCGTCTATGGTAACTACTCTGTGGCCGTTTATTTCTCTGTAGTTTTTCTTATCTTGAGCTAGTTTTTCTAAAATTTGCCAGTTATAAACGTGCAAATAGTCCGTATCGTTTCTACTAGCGCCCGCTTCAAACGGAGGCAAGCCCTTTTCGATACCTCCGGTGTACATCTCCGAGTTTATGGAGTTGGAAAACGCCCAGCCGAAGCTCTCACCTTTACCGGCGTCGCTTAGATCCTGCCAATACGGAGGAAGCTCAAGCGAGAAGGAAGCTTTCTCGTCTATCTTGCCTTTTGGATAATCGAATTTCCAAAACGTTACCGCGCCGCGGTATGCGCTTTCGTACTCGTCTATCGAGTGGTAGCCGTTATCTAGCGGAGCCGCGTACTGCGCCGCTTCGATGACGTATTCGCTGTTTGGGGTGATAAAGCTGCCGCCGTGTTCGCTTTTCATGATAGGGTTAACCACGATCTGAGTCGTCTCGAAATCGTGCAAATTTATCACGGCGATGCGAGGGTTGGCCTTGTCGTTGATGAAAAGATAATCGCCGACGTATTCGCCGTTTTTCTCGGTTAGCGCTGGGTGGTGGGTGTCGCCCCAGGTAATCTCTTTGCCTCTGATGGCACCACTTTTTAGGATGGCTTTAGACTCCTCATCGTAGCCGTATCCCTGCCAAGGCTCGGGCGTAAAGACGCCGATATACTTGTAAATCCTCATCGAAGGTACGCCGTAAACCATCACCTGTCCGCTTTGGCCTCCTGAGGAAAAGACGATATAGTCGTCCTTCTTGCCGCTTGGCTGATACGTTTTAGCGGCCGCTAGGATGTCTTTTTCCGTTAGTCCGCGCGCTTTCATGATAGCTTGTAGGTCGCTACCCGATGCACACGCACTGCTAACGGAAAACGCGAGGCCCGCAGCCGCAACGATACCGCAACTAAGTAGTTTGTTCATTGAAAATCTCCTTTCCTAAGATTTTTTCTTGTAAATTTGGATCTCGCCGTTTATGCTAACGGCTATGACGCTATCTTCGTCGTTAAAAATTTTTATCACGGCGTCGGAGTTTTTGCCTATTTTTTCTATCTGTTTAAACTCCGCGTCGCTTCGTAAAATTTCGCCGTTTCCAAGCCCGATATAAACTTTATCCTGCACGACTAGCAAGCTTTTAACGCGCGAATTTGAGATTTTGTAAATTTGAATTTCTGCGTCCGTCAAATTTGCGTCTGCTTTGTTGCCGGTCAAATTTAAATCCGCTTTGTTTTGCGCGTTTTTGACAGCGGTCAAATTTGAGCTAGCGTTGTCTTTGTCGTTTGTTTGCGTCAAATTTGCTTCGGCATCCAAATTTGTCGCACCCGTTTGCTTGCTTATTAAATTTACTTCGGCGTCAAATTTGAGGCCAGCTATCTCGCCGCTAGCAAGTCCGAAAATCACGCCCGAGTTTATCTCCGCCGCGCTCAGAGCTACGGATTTTAATTTGCCCAGATTTATTGCCTGCATCGTGCTTAAATTTACGGTAAAAACCGATCTATCCCAGCCCGTTATAAGCGCGGCGCCGTTTAAAATTTGACAGGTTGCGACGCGGTAAATGCCGTTAAGCTCGGTACGCGCCTGCTTTTTTGACGCAATGTCGTAGGAGATAAAGGCGTTTTTGCCGGCGACTGCGTAAATTTTGCCGTTTGCGACGTGAAGGTGCGTTATTTGTGCATCAAGGCTTAAATTTGAAAGATTTAGCGCGCTAGCAAAAGAGCTAAAATCATCGCTAAATTTAGCTATCTCGCCGCCAGTAAATCCTGCGTATAAATTTTCGCCCTCAAAGACTAGCGAGGTTATCTCGTCTGTTTTAAAGTCAAATTTGTTAATGGGTTTTAAGTCTTTTTGATTAAGTATTTTTAGCGAGTTTTTGGTATCGTAGACGGCTAGGGTTTTGTTCTGCTCACTACATGCGCAGCTTTTTACGTCGATGCTAGCCGTAGCGCTAACATCACTTGCGAAGGAGAAAATAAACAGGGCGCATACGAGCGCTATAATTTTCATAAAAGTCTTTCAAATTTAAATTTTCTATTAATGAAACTATACAACCGGAAGGCTTAAAGTATATTGATTTAAATCAATATCAGTAATAATTGACCATAAAAAAATATCTCTGTGTTATAACGTAACACTCATAACAACTAAATAATAAAGCTGTTATTATTTCAGATTTTCCAGCGTTTTTTTAATATTTTGCGGGGTTAAATTTGATATTTCGGTTACGAATTTACCATTTTTGTCTAGTACGTAGAGCGAGGAGCTGTGTGCGACGGAGTACTCCATAGCAGACTTTTCCAGTAGGACTTTTTGGTATTTTACGCCGTAGTTTTTAGCGACCCCCGATAGGTCGTTTGCTACGATGCCGTATGAGTTCGGGTAAAAGTATTTTGCGTATTCATCCACGTTTTTTGGCTCGTCGCGCTCCGGATCGAGAGTGACGAAAATCACGACGATATCGTCCCTTTTAAGCTCGTTTAACACGCCGCTTAAGATACCTAAAGTCGCGGGGCAGACGTCCGGACACGAGGTGTAGCCAAAGTATATGATCTTATTTTTACCCTCAAAGCTCTTTAGACTCACCGCGCCGTTTGCGCCCTTGCCGGTAAAATCGTAATTTTTTAGACCCTCGGCAACATTTGCGCTTTGACCGTTAGGGGCGTATTTGTTTGAATAAAATGCGAGATAGCCTACGCCAAGAACCGTTAAAATCAGTATAACTACGATAAGAAGCTTTTTCATCATCCGCCCTTTTAAGTAAAATTTACGTCTATTGATGCAAGTCAAAGTCTATATAAAGTCCGCTTCTTTTGCCGTTTTCCAGCACCTCGAAACGGTACCTCATGATATTTATTAGGCACGCGCTTAGCACGACGTTTGAGACGTAGGCGTTGTCGCGTTTTTCGACTTCAGCCTTGATGACGCCCATGTCCATATTTACGCCGTGGATCTCAAGGCTCGGGTTTTTGAACCCTTCTAGCCCTTCGATACGCACTAGCGTAGGCTGCATCGTGTAAACGGGCTTTGGCGAGAGGCTAAATTTGACCGTCTTGCCGCGAAACTCTACGCCGCAGGAGTGCTCGGCGTTCATATCGCAAGGAAGCGGGGTTAAATTTGCCCCTACGTCCTCTGCGCTCAAAAAGTCCTCTTGTGCTTGCGGTTTAAAAAACAGGTACGCCGAAGCACCCAAAACGCCGACTAGAAGGACTAAAATAATGAGAAATTTTTTCATTAATGTTTGTGGTGTCCGCCGTGATCGTGCGCACCGTGATCGTGTCCGTGTTCGCCGTCTTTTTTAACGACCGCTTTTGCGACGATGTCTTTTAGCTCGAGTTTTTGTCCGTTGTCAAACTCTAGCGTAGCATCTAGTTTGTCGCCCTCTTTGATCGGAGCTTTGATGTTCATTAGCATTACGTGCAGACCGCCCGGTTTTAAATTCGCCTCGCCCATCGCAGGCACCTCGATATTTTCTATTTGCACCATCTTTTTCATGCCGTCTACTTCTTTATGCGTATGTATCTCACCCGTAGCTGCCGCCGGAGAGCTAGCGCCGACTAGTTTTACCGGCTTATCTGTGTTATTTTTGATGTCGAAAAACAGAGCCGTATTTTTAGCGCCGGGAGGTGTAGCCTTGGCGTAGATATCAACGATCTCGATATCTGCGGCGTTTGCAAAGCCCAAAGAGGCGACTACTAGAGATAAAGCTAAAAATTTGCTTTTCATTTTTGCGTCCTTTACGTATAATTTTGATATTCGCTATTGTAACACAAAATAAAAGCTTTTTAAAATTTTTAAGAGAAAATGTAATATAATTCTGGCCTTTATTACGAAAATACGCAACGTTAGGAAAATTTTGAAAAAACTACTCGGCTTACTTATTTTTTATGCTTTTTTTTCTCAAATTTTACTCGCCGAGGCTTTAGCGGACGCAAATTTGACTGGTGCAAAGTACTGGCTGGAAAAGCTAGACGCAGCCGACGTCAGATACGGCTACTACGAGGCTAAGACCAAAATCATAGTCGTAAATAAATCAAAAAAAACTCTGCAAAGCTTTGAGTACTCAGGCGGCGCGCTGGAGCAAATTTTTTCGCAAAGCGTGATAACGGGCAAAAGCGGGGATAAATTTAAAGAAGGCGACCTAAAAACACCGGTCGGAGTTTACGACGTCACGGACAAATTTACGCCGCCAGATCCATTTTACGGGCCACTTGCGATGTCGCTATCATACCCGAACGCTCACGACAAGGCCGCACAAAAAACGGGCGGAGGTATCTGGATACACGGATTGCCGATGAAAGGCAAGCGCGAGGACGAAGTAAAAACGCGTGGCTGCGTGGCGTTTAACAACGACGCGCTGGTGAAATTCGGCCGACTGATCGGCAGCGAGGGCGTCGTGATAATCAGCGAAAACCAGAAGGTAGACGCCAGCAAAGACGACGTCGCGCGCGTGCTGGCGCATCTGCACGAGTGGCTGCAGGCGTGGCGAGATAACGAAACTAAAATTTACCTCGGCTTTTATGCGGATGAATTTGTAAAGATAGAGGGCAAAAACGCGCTAACGAGGGCTAAATTTGCCGAAAATAAAAAGAGAATTTTTGCGCTAAACGAAAAAAAGAGCATAAAAGCTTCAAATTTTAGCGTGACGCCATACCCAAATATCAAAGGGCAAAATCTTTTTAGAGTGGTTTTTGACGAGGATTATACTGCGCCTAGTCACGAATTTAAGGGACAAAAAGAGCTCTACGTACGGCTAGATAAAGATAAATTTAAAATCTTAACGGAGAAGTAAATGCAAGAAAAAAGTGAAATGGTAAAGGCTCAAATCGAGGAAATTTTAAAGGCTAGGGGTGAGTTTTTCGCCGAGCTAGACCGCCAAGTGCCAAAGGTTGCGGGCACGGACGTGTTTGATTTTGCGGCGGTTAAAGAGGCTGATCTAAAGGCGCTTTACGCTAAATTTTACTCTTACGATTATAGTATTAGGAAGCTGCTTCCTAACGTTTACGAGGCGTTTGGCGTAAAATTCAATGTCTGAACTCGTTTTAAACAGATCCGCCTACATCCATAATCTAACTAAAATTTGCGCCAAAGCCGGCGGCAAAGATCGCCTGATTTTGGTGCTAAAAGACAATGCCTACGGGCACGGAGCGGCGCTTGTGGGGCGCGAGGCGGCAAGCTACGGTATCAAATTTTGCGCTGTCAAAAACGAAGCCGAGGCGCGCGAGTTGGAGTCATTTTTCGAGCACATTCTCATCCTTTCGCACATCCCTACGGGCGGCGAGAGTGAGCGATTTATCTATGCGGTAAACGACATTTCGCTGATTGCTAAATTTAAAAAAGGCGCGCGCGTGCATATTGCCGTCGATACGCTCATGCACCGAAACGGCGTGGCGGTGAGCGAAGTACGTGCGGCGTGCGATGCGGCCTTGGCGCACGGACTGCAAATTTGCGGAGCATTTACGCATTTTAGAAGTGCTGAGGAGCTTAGTAGCGATTATTTCGTGCAGAGGCAAAATTTCGCCGCGGCAAAAGCCGTAGTGCGCGAAATTTGCGGCGACGGTTTGGTCTTTCACTCGCACAACTCCGCTGCGACCGAGCGTTTCGGCGAGCTAGCGGACGAGTTTGTGCGCGTGGGTATCGCAGCCTACGGCTACGCGCAGTTTGATGAGAGCTTGGGGCTAAAGCGCGTGGCGTCGCTCTGGGCGCATAAGGTTAGCGGCAGAGTCCTAAAAAAAGGGCAATGCGCGGGCTACGGCGCTAAGTTTTGCGCGAGCGAGGATGTGCAAATCGCCGTTTACGACCTGGGCTACGGCGACGGACTGCTACGCTATGCGGGCGAGGGCGAGCTAAAGACGGCTGGCGGGCAGCGGTTGCTCGGCAAAATGTCGATGGATAGCTTTTGCTGTGAAGACGCGGGCGATAAAATTTGCGTATTTGACGACGCTAGCGTTTGGGCGGATTTTTTCGGCACGATTAGTTATGATGTTTTGACCAAGCTCTCGCCTAGTATCTTGAGGCGGTTTGAGTAAAACTTCTCGCAGTCCGCTTGAGCACGCAGGTAGCAAACTCTGCGCGCAGAACTAGCGGCAAAAGCTAGCTTTTCAAATTTATGAGCCTAGTCTGCTATCTTCAAAAACGTAAATTTGCCGTCTGATTCAAATTTACGCCGAATTTTACCTAATATCGGCTCGCGGTTTTGTAAATTTGAGACATCGTTTGGCAGTCAAAAAATTTATCGCTTTTTTCTTGGGCGGATCGTGCTAATTTTGCCTAAGCGTCAGGTTTGCTAAATTTTGCTTGCCGATTTGTAGCCTGCCATATCAGCGGGCAAAGCATTTTATGTTTTAAGGCGCTACCGTATTTGCTTTTATGCCTCTACGCCGGCGTTTTTAATTTGGATTTGCGATCAAATCGGACGAGATTCTATGCGGCTAAATTTTCGTAGCGGCGTCAAATTTACGCTGTCTTGGCGCGAGCCGCATTTTGCAAAAACCGAAGCGGAGCATTTGGCTAAGCAGGCAAAATTATTTAAATTTACTTCAAAATATCCTCAAACGCGGTTTTTAGATCGCTAAATTTAAAGCTAAATCCGCTTTTTATCAAGGCTTTGGGATAAACTCTTGCTCCTTCAAGCAGCACGACGGATCCCTCGCCAAACATCAAATTTAACGCAAATTTAGGTACTTTAAAAAACGTCGGTCGTCCTAAAACCTCGCCTAAAATTTTAGTAAATTCGCCGTTTGTACTAGGTTGCGGCGAAACGAGATTAAAAACGCCGTTTTGGCGGTTTTGTAAGGTAAATTTAAACGCCTCTAGCAAATCAGCGATATGAATCCAGCAAAACGCCTGCTCGCCGCTACCGATCTTGCCGCCAAGACCGAGTTTAAACGCCGGCAACATCTTAGCCAGCGCGCCACCTCGCCCCAGCACCACGCCTAGGCGAAATATCGCCGTTTGCGTTCGCGCTTTAGCAGCCTCGCTCTCCCACTCGCATGCTAGCTCGCCCAAAAATCCGCGGTCAAATTTGACCGAGCTCTCGTCGTGACCAAGGCCGTTTTCGTAGATGCCCACAGCCGAAGCGCTGATGAAAAAAGGCGGATTTGCTAGCTCGTTTATAGCGCCGACCAGTGCGTGCGTCGTCTCTATTCTACTTGCATGAAGGCGCTTTTTATACGCCTCGCTCCATCTGGCCGCGATAGAAGCGCCGGCTAAATTTATAACCGCATCGCAGCCGCCGATGAGGTTTTTGAGCGCGTCTTTGTCGGAGTAGGAGGCTCGCGGTATAGCTACGACCTCGTGCCCCTGGGCTCTAAAAAATCTGCAAAGTTCTCCGCCGATAAATCCGCTCGTGCCGTTTATGGCTATTTTCATATTTTGCCTTTTTGATAAATGTTATTTTGACGCGAGCGGTCAAATTTGACGCGCCGCAGGGTTAAATTTGGCGTTAAATTTAACGCCAAAAGCCAAGCCGTTTCGCTCAAATTTGACGGCGAGACGAAAGTTTAAATTCGCCCGTCAAATTTACTTTCTAAAATACTCTTTCACGCCGTTTTCGCCATCTAGTTGCGAGCGTAAATTTTCTAGCGCGGCGATGCGATCTTGGGTGCTCGGGTGCGTGCGAAATAGCGAGCCCAGCGCGCTTTTTACGCCGCTAAATGGATTAACGATAAACATATGCGCGCTTTGTTCGTCGGCGTTTGCCATTACTCGTCCGCGCGCGTAGTCCTCGAGCTTGCGCAGTGCGCCTGCTAGGTGCTGCGGTCTGCCCGTTATCATCGCGGCACCTCTGTCGGCCTCAAACTCCCGAGCCCGCGAGATCGCCATGCGTATGATCGTGGCTGCTAGCGGCATGATGACGGCTAGAGCGATTAACATGAGCGGATTTTGCTTGCCTTGACGGTTTGCCACGCCAAACTGCGCGAAATTTGCCAGTATCGCGATCGCGCCAGCAAAAACCGCCGCGATAGAGCCCGTTAGGATGTCGTAGTGGCGCACGTGGCTTAGCTCGTGAGCTAGCACGCCCTCGATCTCGTCTTTGTTTAGTATATTTAGCAGGCCCTCGGTCACGGCGACTGCGGCGTGACTAGGGTTGCGACCCGTGGCAAAGGCGTTTGGTACAGCTTCGGGGATGATGTAGATCTTTGGCATCGGCAAATTTGCCTTCGCGCAAAGCTCGCGCACGATCTGGTAAAGCCCCGTCGCGTGCGCCTCGTCCACGGGCACGGCTCGGTAGTGCTTGAGCACGAGCGTGTCCGAGAAAAAATATGAAAAGAAATTCATCCCAAGCGCTATTATAAATGCGACCATCATACCGCTAGTGCCGCCTATCGCGCCGCCGACGGCTACAAAAAGCAGCATCAGCACGGTCATCAAAAATGCGGTTTTAAAAAGTTCCATTTGTTTCCTTTGCTTGTAAAATTTTACGAAAATATCTCGCCGCCCTCTTTTATCTTTTTTATGAGGGCGAAAATATCTCGCTCCGCTAGGCGCATCGGAGCCGATCCTAGCGCGCCTAGATCGTTAAAATAAATAGCGTCGTCCGAGTTTAATTTTATGAAAAATCCCAGGTCGCCGTCTTGACCTATCATATAAAAATTTGGCTCGTAAAGCGCTACTTCGTAGGTTTCGTTTCGCTCAGCTAGAGCTGCGCGCCCGTATAGATAGGCGCCAGCGCCAGATTCGTTAAAAACGTCTATGCACTCTTCTTCGCCGAGATCATCTAAAAATTTTAGATATAGCGGCGGAAATTTGATCATCGTTTATCCTTGCCTACTACGGCGTTTTTAAATATCGCAGCGTCCGCACCCGTCTCGCTAAGCGCGGCTAGCTCGTTTTGGCTCTCTATGATAACGCAAATTTGAGCGTCAAATAGATAGTCCTGCGCCAATTTTGCCGCTTTGCCGGCAAACTCGCGGGATACGATGATAAATTTCGCTCCGGCCGCGTTTGCGACGATGATTTCGTTTAGATTTTCAGCCTCGACGCAAAACTGGGCGCCAAGCTCCTGCGCGCGTTTTATCGCGGCTGCGTCAAATTTAAATAAATTTTGTTTGCCCGCTTCGATCTGCTCTACGTTTTCGCGCCAAAACAGCGGCTCATACGCCACTAGCTCGTGGCCGATTAGTTTCATTTTTTATCCTTTATACAGTCCTCGCAGATATAACCGCCGCCGCTTATTACGGCGTTTTTGGCTTCTATAAAGGTGCCGCATTTTTTACATTCGACGAAATTTTCGGCCTCTTTGTCCTCTTTTTTTGCGCCGCCTTTTATGCCTCTTTTTACGAGGGTTTTAAAAAATATCATATAAATCGCGATTAAAACCGCTAAAAAAGCCAAAATTTTAAATAACATCGCCGCCCTTTATAAATACGTAATTTCGGTTGCCGCGCCCGCAAATTTGAGCTTTGAGCCCGTCTAGCTCGCTTTGCACGCTGCTTCCTTTGTAAAGTAAAATTTGAGTTTGCGCGTCAAAAAAACCGTTGCAAATCCCAAGCAAATCTTTCGTTTTCATCAGCGCACGGCTCGTGATTAGCTGCGCTGCAAAGGGCTCGCCGTCCTGGATCTTGTAAGATTTTACGCGGACGTTTGCTAAATTTAGCTCAGCCTTGACGTAGCTTAGAAACGCCGATTTTTTCGGACTTGGTTCAAAGAGATGCCACTCGCACTCCCTTAAAATCATCGCGAGAAATATCGCGGGAAAGCCCGCTCCGCTACCCACATCAATCGCCGTTTTAGCGCCCCAAATTTGCGGGAAAATTTCAAGCGGAGCTATGCTATCAGCGATCTGTTCGTTTAAATTTTTGTAGCTAGTTAGGCTGTGCACGCGGTTAAATTTGGCCAAAATCTCGCTAAATTTCGCCGTTTGTGCGTCAAAATCCCGCGGCAGGTCAATTTTCATCTAGCATATGCCCCATCTGCTCTTTTTTTACGCGCAGGTAGTTTTCGTTAAATTTGTTCGCGTGTATCACGATCGGCACGCGAGAGACGATCTGCACGCATTTTAGCCCGGATAATTTTTTTGGATTATTGGTTAGCAAATTTATCTTTTCGATGCCGAAGTGCTTTAAGATAAAATCCACGATCTCGTATGTGCGCTCGTCGGCCTTAAAGCCTAGCTGGTGGTTTGCCTCGATGGTGTCAAGGCCCTCGTCTTGCAGGTGATAGGCGTTTACTTTGTTAAACAGGCCGATATTTCGCCCCTCTTGGCGCAGATAGATCACCATGCCGCCGTGCTCTTCTATGTATTTTAGGCTGGCTTCTAGCTGGTCGCGGCAGTCGCACTTTAGGCTACCGATCGCATCGCCCGTTAGGCACTCGGAGTGGATGCGGACGTTTACGACCTCGCCGAAAGGTTTTTTATAAATCGCCAAATGTTCTTTCTCGCCCTCCTTAAATGCCTTTATCTCGAATATCCCGAAACGAGAGGGTAAATTTGCCGTATTTGAAAGCTCGATATTCATAAATTTTTAACTCCTATTATGTTACACTAAGCGTAAATTGTAGCGAAGTAAAAGGAAAATTATGTTTAAACGTTTTAGAAGGCTTAGGATAAATCCAGCGATCAGGGAGATGGTGCGCGAAACTAGCGTTTGCGCGAGCGATTTTATCTATCCGCTTTTTATCGTCGAAGGCAAAGGTGTAAAAAAAGAGATAAGCTCGATGCCGGGCGTATTTCAGATGAGTTTGGACGAAATTTTAAAAGAGTGCGAAATCGTACGAAATTTAGGCATAAAAGCGGTTATTTTATTTGGAATCCCTAGCCTAAAAGATAGCGTAGGCAGCGATGCTCTAAGCGATGATGGTATCATAGCGACCGCGCTACGAGCGATAAAGGATAGATTCCCAGGTCTAGTCGTGATCACCGATCTTTGCTTTTGCGAGTACACCGATCACGGTCACTGCGGCATCCTAGATCACGTCCACCAGACTGTCGATAACGACGCGACTCTGGAGATCTCCGCTAAACAAGCGCTGATCCACGCCAAAAACGGCGCCGATATGATCGCTCCAAGCGGCATGATGGACGGCATCATCGCTACCTTGCGCGGGGCGCTGGATTTGAGCGGATATGAAAATTTGCCGATTATGGCGTATTCGACCAAATTTGCTTCGGCGTACTATGGGCCGTTTCGCGACGTAGCCGAAAGCGCGCCAAGTTTTGGCGATAGAAAGAGCTACCAGATGGATCCTGCTAACCGCTTAGAGGCCGTGAGCGAGAGCCTAGAAGACGAGGCGCAGGGGGCCGATATCTTGATGGTAAAGCCAGCTCTGGCGTATCTAGATATCATCCGCGATCTGCGCGAGGCTACGAGACTGCCGATCTGCGCGTACAACGTGAGCGGCGAATACGCCCTACTAAAAGCCGCGGCAAAAGCGGGCGTCATCGATTACGAGCGCGTGATGATGGAGACGCTAGTCGGGTTTAAGAGGGCAGGGGCGGATTTGATAATCAGTTACCATGCCAAAGAAGCGGCTGCTTTACTAAGAAAATAGTGGCTCGTCTCGTGAGTATCTTTGCTTGATTTCGCAAATTTCGCCCTGCGATAGGCTACGTGCCTTATCTTGGGACGAAATTTACTTCTTCTATTTAGCTACAAGCGTAGCGAAGTAGAAAACAAGCAAATCCATCTCGCGATACTTTGCCTTGTAAATTTTATGGGCAAATTTGGGAATAAAGGGAGCAAAATGCGGCACTTTTTGACGTTAAACGATTTTAGCAAAGACGAAATCATAGAAATTTTAAATTTGGGTTTGCAGATAAAAAAAGAGGCTAAGGCGCGAGATTTTAAGCCGTATCTAAAAGATCAAAAACTGGCGATGATATTTGAAAAAAGCTCGACTAGAACGCGCGTGAGCTTTGACGTAGGGATGAATGAGCTAGGCGGGCACGCGCTGTTTCTTAGCTCGAGCGACATCCAGATTGGGCGCGGAGAGCCGATAAAAGACACCGCGCGCGTGATCTCGCGAATGTGCGATCTCATCATGGCTCGCGTTAATCGCCACGAGACGTTAGAGGAGCTTGCTAAATTTAGCCGCGTACCCGTGATAAACGGCCTTAGCGATAAATTTCACCCCGCACAGCTGATGGCCGATCTCATGACGGCTGTCGAATGCGGACTAAAAATAGACGAGATAAAAGCGGCGTTCGTTGGCGACGGCAACAACATGGCTCACTCGTGGCTGATGCTAGCTAGCAAGCTCGGTTTTGAGCTAAGGATCGCTACGCCAAAGGGCTACGAGCCGGACGCTGACGTCGTAAATTTAGCTATGAAAAACGCTCAAATTTCGGGAGCTAAAATTTATCTAACTCAGGACGTAAAAGAAGCCGTCTTGGGCGCTAACGTCGTTACGACCGATACTTGGGTCTCGATGGGGCAAGAGGCGGAAAAAGAAAAGCGCTTAAAAGACTTCGCGGGCTTTTGCGTGGATGAAAATTTGATGAAATCAGCCGCGCCCCGAGCGATATTTTTACACTGCTTACCGGCCTACCGCGGATACGAGGTGAGCGAGGCGGTGTTTGAGACGCATGCGGATGAGATTTTTGCCGAGGCGGAAAATAGACTGCACGCGCAAAAAGGCGTGATGGTTTGGCTTGATCGCCGCAGAAACGGGTAAGTTAAGGAAGTAAATGAAAGAAAAAAATCTACAAAAAACATACGAAAAAATCGACGAAATTTCGGGTGAGCTTGGGATAAAAGAGGGCGAAAAAACGATATTTGAGATCGTGCCGACGAGCAATCCTAATCAAATGAGCCTTAGCCTAAAAAGCGGCTCGTGGGACGGCGTGGAGCCTTGGTTTGGCATTGACGAAAATCAAAATTTACACACGATGGTTTCGTTAAAATCGCTCTCGCAGCTCATCGAAGCATATCGCAACGTCCAAAAGGAAAATTTCGAGCTAAGGCTCGAAAAGACGATCTGGCAAAACGTGCCGATAGACTTCGCCGACGTTTGGGTTGTGGCGATGGATGAGATACGCAAGATCGCCGCAAAAAATAAAAACAAAAAAAGCATCGACGTAAATTTGGAAAAACTGGTAAAAGGTATCAAAAAGCAGTATCCAAATTTGTTCGTCGATATGCAGAATTTGATGAAAAACGCAAGGAATAAAACGCTATGATAGATTTTGACGCTTACGTGAAGTATTCGCGCCCGGGACCGCGCTACACGAGCTATCCGACCGCGCCCGAGTTTAGCGATAAATTTACCTACGAGGACTACCTGCGGGAGCTAAAAAACCGCGACGCCTCGCGCCCACTTTCGCTTTATTTGCACCTGCCGTTTTGCCGCAGCGCCTGTTATTTTTGTGGTTGCAACGTGATTTATACGAGCAAAGAGGACCGCAAAACGCGGTACATGGAGTATCTGCAAAAAGAGCTTGATCTGCTAGCGGCGAACCTCGATACGAGCGCGCCCGTGCTGCAAATGCACTTTGGCGGCGGCACTCCGACATTCTACGGCGCGGATCAGCTAGATGAAATCATCAAAATGATAAAGGCTAAATTTAAAAACTTCTCGCCCGAGGCTGAAATCAGCTGTGAAATCGACCCGAGATTTTTGACCCGCGAGCAGCTTGACGTGCTCGTCTCTCACGGCTTTAACCGTATCAGCTACGGCGTGCAGGACTTTGACGAGCGCGTGCAAAAAGAGATCCACCGCATCCAGCCCTACGAAATCACCAAAAACGCCGTGGATATGGCGCGCGCTAAGGGCATAAACTCGATAAATATGGACCTGATCTACGGCCTACCGTATCAGACGCTAGAGAGCTTTAAAGCGACGCTGGATAAGGCTCTGACGCTATCTCCGGACCGCCTGGCGGTGTTTAACTACGCGCACGTGCCGTGGATAAAAAAATCTATGCGTAAATTTGACGAAGCGACTCTGCCTAGCCCTAAAACCAAGCTTGAAATTTTAAAATACACGGCCGAGTTTTTTATCAAAAACGGCTACAAAATGATCGGCATGGATCACTTTGCAAAGCCGGGCGACGAGCTTTTCGGCGCGCTTGCTAACGGCACGCTTCATCGCAACTTCCAGGGCTACACGACCAAGGGCGGAGCCGATCTCATCGGCATCGGACTAACTAGTATCGGCGAGGGGCAAAGATACTACGCGCAAAATTTCAAAGATATGGACGAATACGAAAAGGCCCTAGATAGCGGCATTTTGCCGTACTGCAAGGGCATATATCTAAACGATGACGATCTAATCAGAAAAGCCGTAATAATGAGCTTGATGAGCAACTTCGCGCTTGATATCAAGGCGGTCGAGGCCAAATTTGACATCAAATTTTTTGAGTATTTTAAAGATGATTTGGTGGAGCTTGAAAATTTGAGCGAATTCGTAACCGTAACTCCTGAAAAAATCAGCGTAAACGAGACAGGCACGCTGATCATCCGAAATATCGCGATGTGTTTTGACGCGTATTTGAAAAAAATACCAGAAAATTTACGCCGATTTTCAAAAACGGTTTGATGGGCGTATATGTTTAAATTTAGCGAAATTTCAGATAAATGCGTAAAATGCGGCAAATGTATCCAAGTCTGCACGATCCACAAGATCAACTCCGACGAAACGACCTCTCCGCGCGGTTTTTTGGATCTCGTGGGAGCCTATGAGCGCGGCGAGCTAAAGCTCGATAAAAGCGCGAAAAATATCTTTGAGAGCTGTTTTTTATGCACGAGCTGCGTCGAGGTATGTCCAAACTCATTGCGCGTGGATACGGCGATAGAAAACGTCCGCCGCGATATCGCGGATAAATTTGGTATCGCGTGGTATAAAAAGGCGTTTTTTTGGTTGCTTCGCCACCGCGCGGTGATGGACTTTTGCGCGAGGCTGGGGTATGTGTTTCAAAGTTGCGCGTTTAAGATCCGTGAAGGCGCGATGAGCCCGAGATTTAGCCTGCCGATGGTGAAAAAAGAGCGGCTTTTGCCCACTGCTAGCAAAAAGAGCTTTTTAAACTCGCATGCCGAGTTTATCGATAACGGCGGCGATAAAACTATCGGAGTTTTTATCGGCTGTATGGGAAACTACGCGTATACGGGCATCGGCGAGGCTCTGGTTAAGATAGCGCGCGAGCTTGGGTTAAATTTAAATTTGATGAAAAAGCAGGCCTGTTGCGGCGCGCCGGCGTATTTTACGGGAGATTTTGCGACGGTCGAGGTTTTGGCAAAGCGAAATATCGAGTATTTTGAAAAGATGCTGGGCGAGCTAGACGCTATCATCGTGCCGGAGGCTACTTGTTCGGCGATGATAAAGATCGACTACGAGCACTTTTTCCATAATGACGAGCAGTGGCGAGAGCGCGCAAAAGCGGTGAGCAAGAAGATATTTTTAGCGACGGAGTACTTTGAAAAATTTACAAATTTAGCTGAAATTTTGGCTAAAAAAGGCAAAAATTTGACCTCCGTGACCTATCACGACCCTTGTCACGCCAGAAAAATGCAAGGCGTCTTTAAAGAGCCTCGCAAACTGCTTGCTCAAAACTACGAAATGACCGAAATGGACGATCCAAACGAGTGTTGCGGATTTGGCGGCGTGATGATGCAGTCTGAAAAATATCACCTAAGCCGCGCAGCCGGACAAAGAAAATCCGAGATGATAAAAAACTCGGGCGCAAAGATCGTAAGCGCAGAGTGTAGCGCCTGTAAAATGCAGATTTCAAATGCGTTACATATCGGCGGCTCAGACGTGAAATGCGAGAACCCGATAGAGTTAATCGCAAGGGTACTTGGATAGAGTTTGACGGTAAGTTTATATTTTTTTGTTGTATAATGATAAGACGGTCGGTCGATACTGTAAAATTTGATAAATATCCTAAGGAAATTTCGTGAAAAAGGTGATATTCGTTATTTTGATGCTTTTTGGCGCCTTGCTTGCAAACGACGAATATCATATTTTTGTGAGCGCTTTTGGCGACGACGTAAGCGAAAAGGCAATAGAAAGCACCCGAGTGGCCGTCGAAAAAAAAGTAGGCGACCTTGAGGGTGTCGAAAAGGTCGTTAGTGGTAAATTTGGTAGATACCGTGCTATCGCGATAAAAACACAGCCTCTAAGTGGAGAAAAAATTAAAATTTTAATTAATAAAATAAAATCCGCAGGATACAAAGAGGCGTACGCCGGGATAGTAAAGAATGAAAACAACGACGATAAAGGCGACCTTGATTCTAAAACCACTGCAGAAGAAAAAGACGTAACTATGCCGAAAAAACGAGGATTAAGAAAGAAGCCGGACCTATTTTTTAAAGAGGCTCCGGAACCAATGGGCTAAAATTTAGCTTGTATGTGCGGCTAAATTCTAATTTTTTATCCTTATTTCCAAAAAATTTTTAAAAAAGCTTGACTTTGAAAAGAAATTGGGCTATAATCCAACTTTCACAAATCAGGATGCTGGTGTAGCTCAGTTGGTAGAGCTAC
>CAUPZP010000018.1:0-39983 GCA_963516105.1 uncultured Campylobacter sp. | reverse complement strand
TTGTTGTGCGGATGTGGTGAAATTGGCAGACACGCCAGACTTAGGATCTGGTGCCCCACGGCGTGAAGGTTCAAGTCCTTTCATCCGCACCATCCAAGAACTTCTTTAAAATTTTATTTTCAAGATCAATCCATTTTAAAAATACAGTTTGTTCAAGAGTTTTCTGATTTATTTTATGATACCACCAGAACAATCATTTTAAATTTTTTAGCATTAAAATTTGACTAAATTTGCGCCGCAGAGTGCCGTCTGCTTCGGCTACGATATGGATTAATAAAATTTCAAACCGCTTGCTATAAAATTTCCGTAAATTTGCTATCTATATCAGCAAGGGAGTCTATCGTGGGTCAAATTTTAAGCGACAACCTAAGCTAAATTTATAAAAATTTGGGCGACGAAATAAAAAATTTAAACGTGCAGCGCGTTTTGGTAGGGCTGTTTTTTACGGGCGTAAAGCTAAGTAACGACGTTTGTGGCGTGAGTTACGCTCCGCTAAAAGCCCTTTCTGTAGGCCGTTTGCTGTCTGTCGCAAACCGCGGTAATGCCAAATTCCGGCAACATCTGCGGCAAAAACGTAAAAACGCTTTTAAAGGATTAATTAGCGGCAGCCCTTTTAAAAGCCCATGACTGTAGCCTGTTCTAAATAGTGCTTTTGCAGACGTGTTACGAGTGCTTGTGCGGTCTATATACGACCAAATTTAAGGCTGATCCATTTGATGAGCTAGCTATCAAGCGCAGCTCGTTTAGCGTGATCGTTGGTGCACTGGCGCCTTACATCAAATTTATGATGAAAAAGGGTCTTGACTTTGCATTTTGGAGCTTGATAAGAGCGCGCTAAAAGGCGATGAGCTTAAGTATTTTATCCCGCAAGAGGGGCCGCGGATTCGATCGGGGCGGCCGACAATCTCAGCATAACCGTCGTCACGCTACTAAACGGCACGCCGGAGGAGATCTTGAGCCTAAAAAAAGAGCGGAGCCGAAGTCATCGTCGTCGGACCGACGGTTTCGATGTCGCCTAAGGCTCTTTTTGATAAAGGCGTGAGTCCATATGGGCGGTGTCCATTGCGGACGAACTTCTGGATGTGATCGGGCAGGCTGGTTTGGGGTATCGTTTTTCGTCAAATTTGCGGAAAAAATCGTAATGAGTCGCGAGAGTTCGACTTCTAAAATTTGGAAATTTAACGATCAAAATGTATAAAACCAAATTTGGCTAAATTTGCAGTTCAGGGAGTGATTTTGTTTAATGTAAAATCACCGGCTTGATATTAAATTTAAAACGAAAGTAGATAAAAATCAGTTTTAAATTTGTGCGAATTTATAAGAATTTCACCGAATCTAAAAAAGGCCGAGCAAATCGCCCGACCCAAATTTGTGCTAGCAAATTTTAATAAAACGAACTAACCTTGCCCGTCAAATTTACCATGATATTTTTCATCTGAGTGTAGTGCTCGAGGATGATTTTGTGCGTTTCGCGGCCGATACCCGAGCTCTTGTAGCCGCCAAAAGGGCTGCCCGCCGGGATCTGGTTGTAGCAGTTTATCCACACTCGGCCCGTCTCCATCGCGCGAGCGGTGCGGATAGCACGAGTGATGTCCTGCGTGAAGACGCCGCCGCCTAGGCCGTATTCGCTGTCGTTTACCATCTTGATGAGCTCGTCCTCGTTTTTAAATTTGATCACGACACCCACAGGGCCGAAAATCTCCTCTCTGGCCACGCGCATATCGTTGCTCACGTCCACTAGCAGCGTCGGTTCGACGAAGCTATCGCCCGCAGCCGCGAGTTTGCCTCCGACGGCGATTTTAGCGCCTTCTTTGACGCCGATGTTGATGTACTCGACGATTTTGGCGGCTTGTTTGGCATTGATTTGAGAGCCCATTTGCGTTTTTGGATCGAGTGGATCGCCGACTTTTAGATTTTTAAATTTCTCCACAGCCGCGGCGATAAATTTGTCGTAAATTTTCTCCTCGACAAATATCCTGCTGCCCGCGCAGCAAACTTGCCCTTGGTTAAATAAAATGCCCATCTGAACGCCGTCTAGAGCTAGATCAAAGTCTGCGTCGGCGTAGATGATGTTGGCTGATTTGCCGCCTAGCTCGAGCGTTGCGGGGATGATTTTTTCAGCCGCCGAGATAGCGATCTCGCGTCCGATCTCGGTCGAGCCGGTAAATGCGATCTTGTCGATACCGCTATGCTTTTGCAAGAACGCTCCGGCGCCGCTGCCTTTGCCCGTGATCACGTTTACGACGCCTTTTGGTAGCACGTCTTTGATGAGGCGCATTAGCTCTAGCACGCTCAGGCTGGTTTCAGACGACGGTTTTAGCACGCTCGTGTCGCCGGCTGCGATGACCGGGGCTAGCTTCCACGCTGCCATCAAAAACGGGAAATTCCACGGCACGATCTGTGCTACGACGCCGATAGGCTCGCGCAATATCAGCGAGAGGTGCTTTTCCTCGAGTACGTTTGCGCTACCCTCTTCGCCCTGTATCACGCCTGCAAAATACCTAAAATGCTCCGCCGCGTACGGCACGTCCACGTTTAGCGTCTCGCGGATAGGCTTGCCGTTGTCTATCGTCTCGACCGCGGCCAAAAAGTCCTTGTTTGCGTCGATTATATCGGCGATTTTGAGCAAAATTCTGCTTCGCTCACTCACCGTGCTGTGGCGAAACGTCTTAAACGCCTCTCGCGCAGCCTTGACTGCCGCATCCACGTCCTCTTTGCTCGCATCCGCGATCGCGGCTAGCTTTTTGCCGGTGGCGGGATCAAAGGTATCTAGCGTCTTGCCGCTGCTTGCGGGGACGAATTCGCCGTTTATAAAAAGGCCGTATTTTTCTTGTAACTTAACCATTTTTTCTCCTTTAAAATTATTTAATAACTGAAATATTACTCCTCGAATATAAATAATTTGATAATTAGAAAATAATCGTTATCAAAAATTTGAGCGAAAATTTGACGGTATTTTAGGTTAAATTTTGCGGGGAATATTTTAAATTTTACCCACCGAGACCAGCACCTTTAAGGTGCCAAATTTGGTTTGGCTAAATTTAGCGTTGTGAGTTTGGCTTCCTTTAGTAAAAAACAACCGTTTGAGGTTGTTTTTTACTTTGTTGTAAAGGGGGTGGGGGCTTAAATTGCGAAGTCGCTCCCCACCCCCTTTAATCCCCCTCCACCTACGACGCTTTTAATGTGGCGACACTGCTTTGCTGACGCAAAGCGTCGCTGAGTTTTATAAATTTTAGTGGAGTTAAATTTGCATTTTCAGGGTACGGGTCTCGGCGACTCAAATTTGTAAATTTGACTTCAAATTTGAACGCAAAAGATAAGGCGAAGTATCGCGAGATGATTTTAAATGTTTTGAAGTAAATTTCGTCCCAAGACTAGACATATAGTCTGTCGCAGGGCGAAATTTACGAAATCATTTAAAAGCGCACGCGAGGCAAGCCGCCAAGCAAATTTATTTCGCTAGATCGGCGAGAACCTTCGCCGCATGCTCTTTTGCCTTCACGCTCTTATATACTTTTACGATCTTGCCGTCTTTGCCGATCACAAAGGTCGAGCGTGCGATGCCTAGATACTCTTTGCCGTAGTTTTTTTTCACCTGCCAGACGCCGTAGAGTTTGGCTGCTTCGTGCGCGGGGTCGCTTAGCAATATGTGTTTTAGGCTCTGTTTTTGCGCAAAGCCCGCGTGCGACTTGACGCTATCGGGACTAATGCCCACGATCACGGTATCCTTGGCTATAAAATCGTCGTAAAGTGCGCTAAATTCACATGCTTCGGTCGTGCAGCCAGGGGTGTTGTCCTTTGGGTAAAAGTACAGCACGACGTTTTTGCCGACGAAGTCTTTTAGGCTGATGCTAACGCCGTCGCTGTTTTCTAGGGTAAAATTTGGCGCCGTATCGCCCGCTGCTAGCGTGATTTTTCGCTCCAAATCCTCTTTTGAAAATTCGCTCATTTTTGCTCCTTTCTAATCTCCTCAAGCGTCTTGCCGCCCGAGCCTATCGAGCTTGCGTCGTATGTCTCAATATAAATTTGCACTCGTTCGCGGTTTTTGCCCAACACGCGCACCATAGTGTCGGTCATCTCCTCGACCAGCTTTTGCTTTTGCTCTTTTGTCGGCTCCGGGCCTGCCATTTTTACGTTTATGAAAGGCATTTTTTCTCCTTAAATTTGATAAATTCGGGCTAATTATATCAAAATTTGACCCGTTATCCGGCTCGCTCTCGTTTTAAAATTTAAGCCTTTTTATTAAAATATAGCTTTAAATTTTATATTTAAGTAAAGTTTAAAGCTAGTATGATTATTGTGTGATTTGGCAGTAGTAAAATTAGCTAAATTTACCCAAAAGGAGCGAATATGCGTAAGAATTTTTTCGGTTCTATCGTTTTGGCTGCGGCCTTAGCGGGCGGCGCGTTTATAGCGGTGCCGCAGACGGCAAGCGCTGCGGTGCTAGCGCATCACGTGAAGGTGCAGGGCGAGCTTGGCTCGGTGTTTATCAACCCATACGACGTGGCGCCTCTGACCGCCGTCATTGATCGCGCCGGCAAGGATATCAAGGACGTCCATGTGCGGGTTCTGGGTAAGCCAAACGGCGGCATCGACATCGCCTATAACGTCTCCGAGCATGCGCTACTGACGCACGACGGCGTGCCGATCTGGGGGCTGTATCCGGACTATCTAAACGAGATTGAGGTGAGCTACGTTTTTAACGGCGAAAAGAAGGTCGAAAAGTATAAAATTTACGCTCAGCCGATCGTGACGTATAGCCGCGATTATAGATTTAGCCACATGCAAAAGATGAAGGTTAAAAAAGTCGATCCTGCGTTTAAAAACAGGCTCTATCTCATCAACAACACCATCACGAGCGTCTATAAACCGCTTGATTGGAAAAACGGGGGTGCTGCTAGCTGGAACGACTTTACAGAAAATTTCGTCGTCGATACGCAGGGCGAGGTCAGATGGTATCTGGACTATCAGAAATTTTACGACCGCAGCGAGCGCAGAGTGATGGACGGCGGCATGATGATGGGCTTTCATCAGCTGCCAAACGGAGATCTTAGCTGGGGCATGGCGCAGCGATATATGCGCTACGATATGATGGGCAAGGAGGTGTATAATCGCGAGCTGCCGCGCGGCTACATCGACCTTAGCCACGAAGTAATGCCGCTTAAAGGCGATCACTTGCTGCTTCGCGTCGGTAAATACAACTACCACCACGCAGACGGCAGGCTCTCGCACACGATCAGAGATCATATCATCGAAGTGGACGGCAGCGGCAAGGTCGTGGACGAGTGGGATCTGAATGAAATTTTCGGCAAAAACGTCTACCGCAGCAACCTCATCAAGGCTCTTGACGCTCGCGCCGTGTGCCTAAATATCGACATGGACGCCAAAGAGATCAAAATCAGCGACGATCTGCCATTCGGCGACGTGACCTCGACCGGCACGGGACGCAACTGGGCGCACGTAAACTCGATCTCGCACGATCCTAGCGACGACGGCATCATCCTCTCGCTTCGCCACCAAGGCATCGTTAAGATCGGCCGCGACAAAAAGGTAAAATGGATCCTAGCGTCTCCTGAGGGCTGGAGCGCGGACTTTAAAGAAAAAGTACTAGTGCCCGTGGATAAAAACGGCAACAAAATCAAATGCGAAAACTCAAAATGCGAGGGCGACTTCGACTGGTCGTGGACGCAGCACACCGCGTGGCTAACTCCGCGCTACGATAACAAGGGCAGCGTAAAGCACATCAGCGTATTTGACAACGGCGACGGCCGCGGCATGGAGCAGCCTGCGCTAAAAGAGCAAAAATACTCTCGCGCGGTCGAGTACAAGATCGACGAGAAAAAGGGCACGGTCGAGCAGACGTGGGAGTTTGGCAAGGAGCGCGGATTTGACTTTTATAGCGCGGTTACTAGCGTCGTGGAGTGGCAAAAGGATAAAAGCACCTACTTTATCTCAAGCTCGAATGTCTATCTGCTAAAGCCCGATAAGACGATCAAAATGGTACTTGTGGAGATCGATCCGAAGAGCAACGACGTCAAATTTGAGATGGACGTGGAGTCGGCGTCTAGAGACGACGTAGCTTACCGCGCGATGGTGATCGATCCGAATATCTTTGAGTATTAAAATTTGACCTTTCTAGTTTAGTTTTTCTAGCTGCCGCCAAAATCGGTGTGCGGCTAGATTCGGTAATTTCGCGGCGAGTTAAATTTGAAAGAAAATTTGGCTTGCCGCTTTGTTTAAATTTAGCTCGTCAAATTTGCCTAGCTTAGCCCGCTTAATCTCAAATTTACCCTTTCTTTTATACAATCTTTAAAATTTACCGCAAAGGAATTTGATGAAAATGCTTTCTAAATTTATACGAATTTTAGCCGCTGTTTGTTTGCTTGGCGTAGGCGCAAACGCGCTAGAGGAGGGCACGGACTACCAAGCGCTAGAAAAGCCGCTAAACGTACCCAAAGATAGCGTCGTAAAGGTCTTTAGCTACGAGTGCGTCCACTGCTACAAATTTGACCGAAGCGTCACGCCAAAGCTATTTAGCGAGCTAGACGGAGTCAAATTTATCCCGTATCACCTAAAAACCAAGGGCAAGCTGGGTGAAACGGCGAGCAAAATTTTTGCCGCAATGATCGTTTTAGACGAGGCTAGCGACGTTAGTTTGCTTAGCGACAAGTCCAAATTTAAAAAAGCCAAATTTGCAATCTACAAGGCCACTCACGACAAGGAGGATGATTTTAACGGCGGCAAAGATAAGGCGAGATTTATCGCGACTGCCCTTAGCGCAGCAGGCGTTAGCGATGCAGACTACGACAAGGCTCTAGCTAGCGAGCGCGCGCAAGAAATTTTAAAAGCGTGGGACGATAGCTACGACGTGGCGAAGATCCAGGGCGTGCCTGCATACGTGGTCGGCGGCAAGTATCTGATAAACGTGAAGGCGATCGGCTCTGTAGACGCGATGGCGGCGGCGGTCAAGGAGCTGCTAGCAAAATAATGGACTACAATATCGAAAACAAGGGCTTTGTCTGCTTTGTGTATAACTTGCAGCGAAGGCGGGCGTTTTGGGCGGCGTTGCTCGCGGTTTTGGCGGTCAAATTTATATTGTGCGAGCTGTTTTTGGGCGGCGCGGTTGCGGACGCACTTGTGGTGAAGCTGCGCTTTGCGACGCTGTTTGCGGCGTTTGGCGTGTGCGTGGCGATGTGCGCTCCTAAAGTTTTTGGCGTCAAGCTCGCTGGATTTTTCTTGATTTTTTTAGGCGTGATATTTGGACTTGATTACTCCACGAGCGATTTTAGCGGCGTTAGCGAGATTAGTTTTCCTTTTGCGCTACCGCTAAATGAAATTTGCCCGAGCCTTTTTGCGCCTGATTTTAGCGCGACAAACGAGGCTGGATTTATCAAAATTTACTCGTGGGCGAATTTTGCGTTTTTTGCGGTGTTTGGGGCGTTTTGTTTGGTGATGATACTAAGCTGGTTTGTGTATAATGCGCGCAGTAGCGAAATCAATAAAATTTAAATTTTGGATTCCCCGGCTCGGCTGGATTTTAAAAGTAGTTTTCGGCTAGGATACTCAGGTCACGGATGACCAGTCCGCTCCCGTCGTATCCGCCAAAAACTATTTAAACTACACACAATCCGTCTGGAATATTTATCCCATAGCTTACTAAATTTATAAATTTAACGTTTTCAGGATGTGGGTCTCGGCGATTCAAATTTGCAAATTTGACTTCAAATTTGAGTGCAAAAAGTTAAGGCGCGGTATTTTTTCTTTAGACGAGGCGGAAATGAGCCGAGCGAGGGCGCATACAAGTAGTATGTAACCGAGCTTCGGCGAAATTTACAACGAAGTATAAAGAAAAAAGACAAGCCGCTAAATTTAGATTACTCGCCGCTTAGCAGGATATACCCACTCTCGCTGATATTTTTAAATTTAACCCCCAGCTCCCGCTTTAGCCTTAGCACGACGTTTTGTATCGCGCCCTTGCTCGTTTGCTCGCCCTCGTAGACGAACTCCTCGATCATCTCGTAGCTCACGAGCTTGTTTAGATTGTACGCAAAGAGCCAAAAGAGCTTGTTTTGCAAAAACGAGAGATAAATCTCCTCGCCGTTTTTGTAGATCTTTTCTTTGGCGAGATTTATGCTGGTTTGCGGGCCCAGGCGCACGAGCTTTTCGTCCTTTTCGTAGGTTAGAGCCACGAGCAGGCGGCACAGAGCGGCGATATCGACGGGCTTTTTTAGAAACGACGCCGCACCGTGCTCGATGCTTTTGATGAGGTTGTCGTCGGTGTCGTAGGAGGTAAAGACGATAAATTTTTGCGCGGGCTTTATGCGCATCATCTCCTTCATCATCTCAAAGCCGTTCATCGCGGGCATGTGGATGTCGGTGATGACGACGGTGGGGGCTAGCTTTTTAAATCGCTCCAGCCCCTCCAGCCCATCGCCAGCGCCCCAGACGCTTAGGCAGTAGGGCTTTAGCCCGCCTATTAGCAGCTCCTTTGCGATCTCGTCGTCCTCGACGATGAGGACGCTCAGGTCTTTAAGTAGCTTCAAATGCTCTTGCATCTCACTCCTTTAAATTTATCTCAAAGCTCAGCTCAAACGTTGTCGGATTGCCCGCGCTTAGCAGCCTAATGTCGCCTGAAAGCTTTTCGTTTGCGAGCTTTTTACCGAAATACAGCCCGATGCCGCTTCCTTGCTTTTTGGTGGTTTTTGGCTGGGTTAAAATTTTATCCCGAGCCGCCTTGCTCACGCCGCTGCCGTAGTCCGTGACGGCTATTTTACACATGCCGTTTTCAAATTTGACATCGATAAAAACTTGCCGCTTGGCGATCTCATCTTTGTATCGCTCCACGACCGCGTCCTTGGCGTTGTGAATGAGGATGAGTAAAATTTGCTGCACGATGCCCATCCGCTGCGTGGCCTCTTCGTCTTGAAACTCGCGCAAGCTTACCGCGACGTTTGCTTTGCTAAGCTCGGTGTGCATTAGCTTTAGCAGGTCTTTTATGCAGCGCTGCACGCTAAATTTTTGCGGACTGTCGCTGCTTTTATAAAAATTTCTAAAAATCTCGATCGTATCGCTCAAAAGCACAGTCGCCGCCTGCCCCTTTTGCAGCATACTCTCTAGCGTCGCAGCGTCTAGTTTGCCGTCTTTTTGCAGCATGAGCAGGCTTGAGATCATCAAATTTAGCGAATTAACCGGCTGGATAAACTGATGATTTATGCCGCTGATTAGCTCGCCCGCCTCGCTCATACGGGCTTTGTGCTTGAGCAGGGCCTCGTAGTCGTCTTGCAGGTTTTTGATTTTTGAGTACATAAAGTTATGTAAGAAATTTGCCACCAGCGCCAGCGCCGCGAACGCAAAAAGCAGGATAAGGGCGTTTTTTAGCACGGAGTTAAGCAGCGCGGCGAGCTCCTTTTCGTTGTCGGTGCCCGCGCCGATGAACCAGTTTAGCGTGGGGATCTCGGCAACGGAGATAAAATTTGAGCCGATATTTAGGCTCGTGATGTCCTCGTCACGCAGGAAAAGCTCTTTAAATTTATCCTCGATCTGCTTTTTTAGCGCCGCGTCCTTCATCGGCGTTAAAATTTCGCCGCCGTGCGTGACGATAAAGGCGTAGGAGTCGGGCGCGAGCTTAAATTTTTCCATATTTTTTAGTATGTTTTGCAGCTTCACCACGCCGCAAAACACTCCCGCAAACGAGCCGCCGTCCAGCACGGGCACGCATAAATTTAACGTCGGCTCGCCTAAAATTTTATGGCGCTGCATAAAATTTACCGTGGGTGCTAGCGTGCTTTTGGTCTCCTCAAACCACACAAGTCCCTTGCGCAGGCTCTTTGGCATCGCTTCATCGTCGCCTAGCTCCTTGCCGTCTACGAAGATTTCCCCGTCCTCGCGCAAAAACTGCAAAGCGTCAAATTCTGCCGAGTTTTCTTTAAAAAGCCGTATGAAGTCGCCCAGCTTTTCGCTATCTTGCGAGATGCCCGCATTTTCTATAAATTTAGCCGCGCGCACCAGCGAGTGCAGTCGCTCGTCTAGCCAAAACGAGAAATTCCCGACCATATTTTCGCTGGCGGCAATCTTGTTTTTATCCGCGAGCGCCGTGATCTGCGCCTTGGCGTCCTCGTAGTTTTTCACGCCCAAAAGCACCACGAAAAGGCTTGCGAAAATGATGATGAAGTAGATTTTAAAATTATGCTCGCGTAAGGCTTTCATACGGCGAGTATAGCAAAATCGGTCTAAATTTAGACCGATTTAAGCTTTTTTGAGGGTTAAAATTTTGCAAACGAACATCGCGGCGAGCACGACGAAGCAGACACCAAAGCCGATGAGCGTGCAGTCTGCCATCGACATAAATTTGCTTGATGGGATCAGATACCAGCCGTCTCCATAAAGATCCACCAGATACTTTTGAAAGCCGCTTAGCGTGACGCCCTCGGGCACTAGCGGATTATCGTAGCCGCAGTCGCCCGTAGGCAAGAACCAATCGGGCGCCCACCGCTCAAGCGGCAGGCCGAACGGATAGTGCGGCTCGGTCGAGCAGCCCTGCACGCCGAACGGATCGTCTCCGTGCACGGCGTCGTGGATCTTGGCGAGCTTGACGCTATACATTATGCCCTGGATCGCGCCCCAAAAGGCTAATAGGTAGCCCGCGAGCGCGAGGAGCAAATTTTTAGGATTTATGATCGCAACCAGGCCTCCTAGCGCCATGCACAAAAATGCAAAGCGGATATAGACGCACTGCTCGCAAGGCGGCATATAGACGTAGTTTTGAAACAGCGAGTGCGCTAGGATAACAAGCCCTGCGCTCACTACTACGAGGATCGCCCACGGCAGGCGGCTGTCTGAGAATTTCGCTACTTTTTCCGCAAATTTCATGCCCGCGCCCTATTTTTTGAGCAGCTCTTCGACCAGCTGCGTCATACCGTCTAAGGAGTTGATCGACTTCGTCATGATGAGGTATTTGCCGTTTACGACGAACGCCGGCACGCCTTGGATCTTGGCTACGTCGTAGCTCTCGTCCCATTTTTTAAGCAGTTCGGCGACCTTGGGATCTTCTAGCTTTTTTTGATAGTCTGCCTCGCTAATGCCTGCCGCATCAAGCCCCGTCTTTAAAAATGCAGCCTCGTCCTTGCCGTCGCTCCAGCGCTGCTTTTGATCGTGATAGGCCTTGTAGTAGGCAAATTTCGCCTTTTTAAACAGCGAGTTTTCATCTAGCAGGCTCACGCCCTTTTCCTCGTCCATCACGGCTAAAACGGCAAAAATTTTACTCGCCGCCTCGCCGTATTCGCCCTTGGTTTTTAGATGAAACGGTACGTATTTTAGCCCCGCGACCTTTTCGACGACCTTCGGAGTGACGGTTTTGTCGTATTTATAGCAAAACGGGCATGCGTAGCTAAAGACCTTAACTAACGTGTTTTGCTCCACGGATAGCGGCTTTTCGAGCTTTACGTAGTCCTCGCCCTCGGTAAACGCAGACGCGCTAAGGGCGCCGAACATCGCGACTGCTAGAAAGCCTTTGCTAAATTTAGAAAGTAGGTTCATGGAGTGCTCCTTAAAATGATTTTGTTTGCGTTAATTGTATATCCTCTCGCCGCCGCAAAACTCACGCTAAGATAAATTTTAGATTAAATTCGTAAAATTTGGGCTAAATTTTAGCGGAAAATATAAAAATTTGAATTATTTTTTAGATTTAAGCTATTTATAATAATGGCGTGATTTTTATGTTAGAAATATTCACTAAAATTACGGTAATGAAATAATTTATCATTATAAAGGAGAATAAGATGAAGCGAACTCTTTTTTCATTTGCGCTAGCTGCGGCGTTACTCGGCGGTCTAAGCACGGCTGCGCTGGCTATCGGCGGACCTAGCGGCGCGCACATAGACTACGGCATCCCGGGTAAGATCGGCGAAGTAGTCGTAAACCCATACGACATCGCGCCTCTAACGGCGGTGATCAAAAACGGCGGCTACACGCTAGCAAACGCGAAAGTCACTATCGTGCCAAAGCAGGACGGTCAAGTTATCAGCTATAAGGTCGCCGACAAGCACCTTCGCACGCACGGCGGAATCCCGGTTTTCGGACTATATCCGGACTATCAAAACACTGTCGAGGTAGAGTACGATAAAATTTACAAGGGCCAAACCGAGCGCATAAAAGAAACCTATAAAATTTACGCGCCTGCGATTTATCTAGAAAGCTCTGGCATGCCGTCTCAAAAGGGCGCGCTGTTTGATAAAATCGAGGTCGTAAAGGCTCCGAGCGCGAAATTTGCCAACCGTCTCTACTACGTAAATAACTTCGTAAACAAAACCGGCAAGGGCACCAAAGTCGTGTGGAACAACCCCGCAGGCGGCGCGATCGAGTGGAACTACAGCCCGAACAACTTCGTGCTGGACACCAAAGGCGAAGTGCGCTGGTATCTGGAGCCGAGTAAAATTTACGATCTCAAACAGCCCTTTAGCGCGGGCGTCATGATGGGCTTTAAACAAAACGACGACGGCGCGATGACGTGGGGATATGGCCAAAGATACGCCAAATACGACATAATGGGGCGCGAAATCTTTAACCGCGAGCTGCCTGCGGGCTACAACGACTTCTCGCACTCTATGGACGTAGCGCAAAACGGGCACTACTTCCTTCGCGCGGCAAACGCCAACTATAAACGCGCCGACGGTAAAAACGTCCGCACCGTGCGCGACGTCATCGTCGAGGTCGATCGCGACGGCAACGTCGTGGATGATTTTAGGCTATATGAAATTTTAGATCCGTACCGCGACATCGTGCTAAAAACTCTCGATCAGGGCGCGGTGTGCCTAAACATCGATGCTAGCAAGGCGGGGCACACCGCGAGCGCGGACGAGCTAGCCGCGATGGATACGAACGAAAAATGGGGCGACATCGTGGGCTCGGGCCCTGGACGCAACTGGGCGCACGTAAATAGCGTGGATTATGATCCAAGCGACGATAGCATCATCATCTCCAGCCGCCACCAAGACGCCGTCATCAAGATCGGACGCGACAAAAAAGTCAAATGGATAATGGGCGCGCACAAGGGTTGGAAGGACGAATTTAAAGGCTTCTTGCTCCAGCCCGTCGATAAAAACGGCAAAAAGATCGTCTGCGAGGACGAGTACTCAAAATGCCCGGGATATGAGAGCGAGAAGGGCGGATTTGACTGGCAGTGGACGCAGCATACGGCATTTCGCATCGATAGCAAGTCCAAAAAGGGCGTAGTGTATCTCACCGTCTTTGACAACGGCGACACCCGCGGTATGGAGCAGCCTGCGATGGCGGGTATGAAATACTCCCGCGCGGTCGTTTATAAAATCGATGAAAAAGCCAAAACCGTCGAGCAGGTCTGGGAGTACGGCAAACAGCGCGGCAGCGAGTGGTACAGCTCGGTTACTTCGCTAGCGCAGTATCAAGACGACCTTGATAGCGTGATGGTTTACTCTGCGGTCGCGGGCATGCAGTTTGACATCGCCAAGGGCCGTCCGGTCGGCGTGCCTAGCCCGCACATCAACGAGTTTGAATGGGGCGCAAAAGAGCCGTCAATCGAGATAAAAATGACCAACGCGATGGGCTATCAGGCGTTTCCGTTTAGCGTAGAAAAGGCGTTTGAGAAGTAAAATTTAAAATTTTAAAATTTAGCGGCTCCCGGCCGGTACGCTTCGGGGCCGCTTTTTGGTAAATTTGGATTTTTGCGCTTGCGGCTCGGTTAAATTTGCCCGCTCAAATTGACGGGTCGCAGGCTTTAAATTTAGATCAAATTTGACGCCCTCCGGCACTCGCTCGGATACGGCAAATTTGACCGCAAAAGGTAAAATTTAGGCTCGCGTTTCCATCCTTTGCGCTAGTCTAAATCTTACCTTTTCCTGCCAAGCGTTTGGGAAAATAGGACTCCGAAAGACAATAGCAACGCCTAAACGCTTGGATTTTCGCTGCTGCTTAAATTTACCCGTTTGCTTCATAAATTTCGCTCAGATTTTTAAAATTTACACCCTTGTTGCCGTAAAACCGATATAATCAACAAAAACGACGGAGGCGAAATATGCAAAAATTTGTCGAGCAAAAATTTATCGGCGAGCGCGCGATGTTTGGCGTAAAGGACGCTGAGTTTGAGCGGTGCGGGTTCGCAGCGGGCGAGTCGCCTCTAAAGCACGGGCAAAATTTGCGCCTAAAAAACTGCACTTTCGAGTGGAAGTATCCGCTGTGGTATACCAAAAACGTCGCCGTGGAGGGCGGATTTTTGATGCAGATGGCGCGCGCGGGCATCTGGTACGCGCAGGAGGTTAGCTTTAAAGATACGCTCATCCAGGCGCCAAAATCCTTTCGCAGATGCCAAAATTTGAGGCTAGAAAACGTAAATTTGACCCAGGCCGAGGAGACGCTGTGGAGCTGTGCGGACGTGGAGATAAAAAACGTCTGCGCGCGCGGGGATTATTTTGCGATGAACTGCGAAAACGTGCGCGTTTGCGGGCTAAATTTGGACGGGAACTACGGCTTTGACGGCTGTAAAAACCTGCTCGTCGAGGATAGCAAACTGCTTAGCAAAGACGCCTTTTGGAACTGCGAGAACGTGACCGTGCGAAATAGCTTTGTAAGCGGCGAATACCTCGCGTGGAACAGCAAAAACGTGACCTTTGAAAACTGCGTGATAGAGAGTTTGCAGGGGCTTTGCTACGTGCAAAATCTCGTGCTGCGTGACTGCCAGACGCTAGATACCACGCTAGCTTTTGAGTACTCAAGCGTAGACGCGGAAATTTTAGGCGGCATAGCTAGCGTGAAAAATCCGCTCTCAGGCGTGATAAGAGCAAAAGAGATAGGCGAAATAATAATGCAAAAAGAGTGCGTGGATCCGGCCGCGACAAAAATAATTTTAGAAAAATAGCGGTTTTGCCGACTCGTATTTTCACTTATACTTATGCTTGCGGTCGCAACTGCAAACGGAAGGAAATATCGTCCAAACTCGGTTGCTACTATATGTATCCTGCTGGGCTAGTTTTCGCTTCGTATACTTGTTGCGAGCATAAGCGTAAAGTAAAAAGTAAAATGCTTCGCTATATTGTTTTTTATTTAAAATTTGAAGTCAAATTTGGATTAAAAGTCTGCGGTCAAATTTGAGATTTAAGCCGTTTTTGATTTAAATTGTCCCTTTAAACTAAATAATTAAATTATTTAAAAAGGAAAAAATATGTCGTTTTTTGAGAAATTAAAACTAGCTTTTTACACCGTTTGTCGTCCGGAAAAGCTTATTTCTTTTAGGTTTGCAAAGCCTGATCCGCGCTACACGAAAGAGGCGAATTTTACCCTAAAATACGGCGTCCTTAACGCTCATCAAAATATGAACGCCGTCACGATCGCATATAATCGCTTGTGCGAGCAGCATACGGGATTTAAGCCGCTTTTTATCATCGAAAACGCTCCGCAGTGCGAATACACGAATATGCACGCAAGCTCTAGTTTCGAGATGCTTGACGAGGAAGAGTATAGCGCGCAAAATCCGGACGCTCGAGACTTTCCGGCTGCGGAGTTTTGTTTGATGCTGGACATACTAAACGATCCCGAGTATAAGGCTGAAGTGAGCGAATTTTACGGTAAATTTAGCCTAAACTATCCCGATAAATTAAAGGCTTTAGAATGCCTAAATACCCGCGATTATAACGCTCTTGACGAGGATATCGACGTGTATCTGTGCCCTTGCGAGCGCAGTACGGACGCCTTTGCGCGGATGATACAGGGGTATTTTGCCGATGATTTTGAACCTGAGCAGACGTACGCGTTTATTTTGATGATGAACGAGCGATTTGGATTTGAGTTTATCGGTATCGGCGCGACGTTAATGCTATTTTATCGCCGTAAAAATTTAAGCGACGATAAGGCCGAGGAGCTACTGCAAGAGCTGGCTAAAATTTATGATACGCCTTACGAAGCGATCAAAAAAGCTCTGTGGCATAACGCGTTTGGCTCTCGTAAGACGCTCGTGCTACCGTTTGCCGAAAATATCGAAGACACCGTAGCGGACGAGCTGTAAAATCGGAGTAAATTTTACCTCGCAAGCTCAAAATTTTAGACCGAAATCTTAAACATTACAAAATTTTAAAGAAATTTTAGCTACACTCAGCAAATTTTATAAAAAAAGGATGTCAAATGAACCCTTCCGAATTTATCTGGATGGATGGAAAATTAGTCAAATGGGAGGACGCTAAAGTCCACGTTTTAACCCACTCGCTTCACTATGCAAACGCTGTATTTGAGGGCACTAGAGCCTATATGACGGATAAGGGCTTAGCGATATTTCGCCTAAGCGACCACACCGCGCGCCTGCTAAAATCAGCCAAAATGACGATCCTAAACGTCAAATACACGCAAAAAGAGCTCGAAGACGCACAGGTCGAGCTGCTTCGCGCAAATAAATTTAAATCAAACGTATATCTGCGCCCGATCGTTTATCTAGGCTACGGCATCATGGGTCTAGCCCACACAAAAGCTCCCGTAAATACAGCAATCGCGGCATGGGAGTGGGGTGCGTATCTAGGCGAGGAGGGGCTAAAAAAAGGCATCCGCGTGAAAATTTCAAGCTTTGCTAAACTAAACGTCGGCGGTCAAATGAGCCGCGCGAAATCAAGCTCGAACTACCTCTGCTCGCAAATGGCAAACTACGAAGCCAAAGAGGCGGGCTACGATGAGGCGTTGTTGCTTGATAGCGAGGGCTACATATCCGAGGGACCGGGCGAGTGCTTTTTCATTGTGGAAGACGGCGCGCTCATCACTCCTCCAAACGATAGCAGCCTAGCTAGCATCACGCAAGACACCGTCATCAAAATCGCCCGCGATCTAGGTATCGAAGTGCGCAGAGAGCGCATCACCCGCGACCGCGCATACACTGCGGACGAGGCGTTTTTCACGGGTACGGCGGCTGAGGTCACTCCGATAAGCAACATCGACAACCGCGTTATCGGCACGGGCGAGCGCGGCGCGGTAACTAAACGCCTACAAGACGCGTATTTTGACGTAGTTTACGGACGCAATCCAAAATACGCTTCAATGCTAACTTACATTTAAGGAACGAAATGCCAGCAGATTTGAATGATTATTTTAATAAAAAACGCGGCTCTAGCGGCGGAGACGATAACGGCGGCGAGAGTAAAGGCCCAAAAGTAAATTTTAAAACGCCTGATTTTAAAGGATTTGGTAAAATTTCGGCCTTTGCCTACGTCATCATCGCGCTCGTGGCCGTGATCGCGCTCACGCAGCCTTTTGTCACGATAAACTCGGGCGAAGTGGGTATCAAGTCAAATTTGGGTAAATACGACCCGTCTCCGATGCAGCCGGGACTGCACTTCTTTATCCCGTTCTTACAAAAGGTCATCGTAGTCGATACGCGTGTGCGCCTCATCAACTACACATCGGGCGAAGATATGGGCGAGGCGGCGCAAAAGTACGGCGCACAGGCTCAAGCTGGCATCATCCGCAAAAACTCGATCTCCGTTTTGGACGCGAGAAACTTGCCTGTTAGCATCGACATAACCGTGCAGTACCGCCTAAATCCGGAAAACGCGCCTCAAACGATCGCGGCTTGGGGGCTTAGCTGGGAAAACAAGATCGTAGATCCCGTCGTACGCGACGTCGTGCGCAGTATCGCTGGTAAATACACCGCAGAGGAGCTTCCGACGAAGCGAAACGATCTAGCTACGGCTATCGACGAGGGCATCCGCAAGGACATCGACGCGCAGCCAAATAAACCCGTCGAACTGCTAACCGTGCAGCTTCGCGAGATCATCCTGCCTGAAAAAGTAAAAGAGCAGATCGAGCGCGTACAAATCGCTAAGCAAGAGGCCGAGCGAACCAAGTATGAAGTAGAGCGCGCAAATCAAGAGGCGCTCAAAAAAGCAGCCCTCGCAGAAGGTACGGCAAAAGCCGCTATCATCGAGGCTCAGGGTCGTGCGGATGCGGCTAAAATCGAAGCCGACGCACAGGCATACGCAAACAAAGAGGTCGCAAAAAGCCTAGATCAAAATTTGCTAAATTTAAAGCAGATCGAAACGCAGGCTAAATTTAACGAGGCGTTACGCGAAAATAAAGACGCGAAGATATTTTTAACGCCTGGCGGAGCGGTGCCGAATATCTGGGTGGACACGAAGGATAAAGAGAAGCAAAGCGCGATAACGCAATAATTTTTGTTTGGAGCGGCTCGCCTTTTGCGCTTTGCGGGCGAGCGCTTTTTTGCGGGGTCGGCTAAATTTAGCTTGGATGGCTTTGCTTCGTTGTTGCAAGCAAAGTCCGGCCTGTCGCTAAATTTACCTAAGTAACTCCAAAATCATCTCGAAACAGGTGTAGTTTTTTGCGAAGCGAAATGTTTTTGCAAAAAAACTCGCCTTTTTATACTTAAATTTGAAGTCAAATTTGGGATTTAAAATTTGCCCGCGTGCCGAGCCAAACCCGTAGCCGAAAGGAAATAAAAATGAAAATAGACTGGGAAAAAGTGGGCGGTCTTTTGCCCGCCGTCGTTCAAGAAAGCTCGAGCGGCGAGGTTTTGATGCTTGCTTATATGAATAAAGAGGCGCTAAATTTGAGCCTAAAAACGGGCTTTGCGCACTATTTTTCACGCACGAAAAATCGCATCTGGAAAAAGGGCGAGGAGAGCGGAAATACGCAGGACATAGACGAGATTTTCCTCGACTGCGATAACGACACTATACTGCTCAAAGTCGTTCAAAACGGCGGCGTAGCGTGCCATACCGGTGAAAAATCATGCTTTTTTAGAAAGATTTCTGGAGACGGCGGCGAGTCAAATTTAGCTAGCACCGACGGGCAAAATTTGACGCGAGAGCAAAATTTAAACCAAGCCAAAAAGCCGATCTACGGCATAATCGACGAGGTTTATCACGCGATAATAGACCGCAAGCTAAACGCCGATCCGCAGACCTCGTACGTCGCGAGCCTATTTAAAAAGGGCGAAAACGCTATCCTAAAAAAGGTCGGCGAGGAGGCTACGGAGCTAGTAATGGCATGCAAGGACGCCTCAGCGCGCAAAAACGAAACTGCACAGTTTAACTCTGCCGCAAACGGCGGTCAAATTTCGTCAAATTTAACCCAAAACGAAAATTTTGCTAAAATTTCAAATAAAATTTCAAACGAAAACACCGCAAACCAAAATAGCCAAACCGCGGCGCATCAAAGCCAAAAGCCAAAAACGCCGACCGAGGAGATCATCTACGAGGCGGCTGACCTGTGCTTTCACTCGCTCGTGGCGCTAGCGCTACACGGAGTGCATCCTGACCGCGTCAAGGCCGAGCTTGCACGCCGTTTCGGGATGAGCGGCATAGAGGAAAAAAACTCGCGAAAAGGCTAGGGCAGTCAAATTTGGCACGCTTTGTGCAGGAGGATTTTAAATTTGGCTCGCCGCAAGGCAAACGAAGCAAAGAGGCAAGATGATAAACGAACTAAAACAAGGCTTAAATTTCTATCTGACGCACCTTGGCTGGGTGGATTTTGCCGCCTATATCTGGATGTTTTTGACCTTTTTAGCGCTCGTTTCGCTTTGTATTTACGTTGCGTCAAAGTCCTTTTTCGCGGGCTTTGCACTGATGATCGTTACTATCGCGGGACTTGGATGCGGGGCGTATTTTATGCCTAAGCTTTTAGATGAAAATTTGCGAACTCGCTCGCTCGAGCTAGTCTCAACCAAGCAGCTTGAGTACTCAAACACGCTGCTTGTGGATCTGCGCCTCACAAATCTCTCCAAAAAACCGTTTAACTACTGCAAAATCGGGCTTAGCTTTTACAAAAACTCGGGCAATACGCTGCGCCGTTACGCAAACGAGCTAAAGCCGTTTTTGAGAGAAAATATCGTGCTAAAAGAGGCGCTGGACGTAAACGCGACGCGCGAGATCACGCACGCGGTAAATAACTTTCGCGCGCAGGACTATAATATCACGACAAGTTCGGAGTGCTTTTGATGGAGGGGTATTTTAACGTATTTCACCTCATCGCACTTGCGGTTTTGGCGCTACTTTCAATGCTTTTCGCGCTGATCGCCCGCAGCGAAAAAAATCCGAATTTTTTTAAAATTTACATAGCGATAAACGTAATAGCGACGTTGACGCTTGGATATTTTTTCATGATGATCGTGGATAAATACACCAAAAAGGCCGTGCTGACGGAGTTTTCCGGCCACCGCGTACTAAGAAACGAAACAATCGTGTTTAAGGGCTCACTGCGAAATACGGGCGAGTTTAGCATCGCAAACTGCGATCTGACCGTCAAACTCATCAACAACCCCGTGAGCAAGGACACGATCGCGGGCTCTATCTTTAAGCCTAGCGGATTATCGCTCTTTTCGCGCGGCGACGAGCGCTCAAACGTCGCGGAGATCACCGCTAGCGTCGCTAAAAATATCGCGCCTAAACAAATACGAAATTTTAGCGTTTCGATGCCGTACCCGTCGTACTTTGCTAATACCCAAACGATAACGAAGCTGGAGTGTAGATAGGGCGCGGGTAAATTTGCCCGAATATTCTACTTTTTATCAAAATTCGTCAATATTTTGCCTAGTTTTCTAAGAAAATACGCTTTTGGCTTGTTTCTTTGCGAATGCGTTTTGGGTAGTGTGTTTATGAAATTTTGAGTAAACTAGCTGCAAACTACGACATTTTTAAAATGCCCATACTTCAACCTTTGTCAAAAAGCAGGCTCTCTTTTTATACCAAAAATAGAGTCCTAAAAAGCAGCTCCAGCTGGTCAAAAAACGCTTTAATCTAAAATCGTTAATCGCCCCTCTACGTCTTGTCGAATGGCTTTGTGCGTGCTTAAGTACTCTTCCAAAATATCTAAGCAAGAAGTAGCAATCATCTTGGGAGTACCGAAAGTTTTTACATGTTCAAAGCTAACGCCAAAAAAGCTTTCAAAATTGCAGTAATGGTAGTTTTGTAGACCGATCGTGAAAATATCGTCATCTGCTATTTCTATTCCACGATAAGTTAGGCTAATGATTTCTCGGTTGGAGCGCGAATAGGCGAGTTTTAGCCCCTGCGATAACTGATAAAATTCCGTTGTTCCCAAAAAGGCGTCGTCTCGCAGTAGATAGCGCATCATTTGGCGAAAGGTTCGGCCGTCTGCTCTGAGCATATAAACGCCGTCGTCGTATGGAAAAATCTCAACCAAACCGCCGTAATCCACGATCGGCCCAAACTTTTCTCCGCGAATACTACCGGAACCTAGCAGCATAATATCTATGCCCAAGCTATTTTTAAAAACATCGGTAAATAGATTTCCTAGAGCTGTTTCGGTGTTGCGCTGCGGGTGCGTTAACGGACAGCTAAAACGGGTGATGACGCGAGTATATTTTTGATCGGTTACGCTCTTATATTTTCGAATCAAATTCTCTATTTGTTCATCGACCGGGCAGTACTTGTCGTTTATGGGGATACACTGCCATTTATAGCTTTCGATGCTGTTGGTGTTTGTATTGACCACGATATCAAATCGTCCGATCTGGTCGGTACCGACGCCAGCTTGCGCAATCAAAATATCATTGACGACATATGGTTGCTCCATCAAGGTATGAGAATGCCCTCCGATAATCAGATCGGCGCCTCATTTGGGTCGCAGCATGGCGGCTAGCTCTTTATCAAATTCAAAACCGATATGAGTCAGCAAAACCGTAAAATCGATATCGATGCGGTTATATGTGTTGCAGATTCGTCCGACCTCTTGCGCCGCCTCTTCGATTCCGATGAAAGAACCGATCAGGTGGTCTTGCTTGGCCTGTGCTAAAACCGCATCGGTAATGATACCGATAAAAAGGATTTTCATGCCGTCAAGCTCCATGATATAGCAAGGCGGAAATAGACGGGCGTGATTGGTTTTGATAAACAAATTTGCGTTTATGATGGGAAACTGGGCACATTTTTCAATAAAAAGCAAATGCGGAATACCGTAATCTAGCTCATGATTACCTACCGTAGCGATATCTGGCGCCAGGGCGTTCATGATCTCGATCGTAGAAATCCCTTTATGCCCCGAATCGATAATGGAGCCTCGAAACATATCGCCTGCTATAGCGTAGATGACGTTTTTCTCGGTTTGGCGGACTTGATTTATATAGCCGGACAGCATAGAGACGCCGCCTACTAGTTTGTCGTCCACTTGCTCAGCCAAAAAGTCTCCGTGCAAATCATTGGAGTGAAGCAGGGTTAGTTTTTTAAATTTGGCGTGGGATTCATATGATCACCTCCTTAGAGGAAAAAGCGGTAAAAACGAAAAGAATTTTAAACGGTAAAATAAAATGTTTGCAAACCATAAAACACTCTCCTTGTAGAAAATTTTATCGGTTCCTGATTCTTTTTTATTAGATTGCTTTCTTTCATGCGTCTTGCTTAAACTAAAACCGTTTTTAGTAGAAAATTTAAAGTCGCATATTGAACTAAAAATTTCGCAATCTTTTAGTTTATTTGAGCCGAGCGCAAATTTAAACTCGGCTCAAATTTAAATTTATTTACGATTATTTATTATCTCTAGCCACTTGCAACCGTCTTGATCGCCTTCATCGCAAGCCTTCTTAGCGATTCCCTCAATTCTTTTGCAAGTTGCAGTATCATCTAGCTTGCACGCTTTGTATCCATATTCCATCGCTTTGTTATTATCTCCTCTTACGAGGTCTAAAGCATAGAGGCACGTATATGCAAGCCCGTACTCGCAACCTTTGTCAAAAAAATACAACTTTTTTTCCGGATCTTTAGTATATTGTACGGCCTCATAGCATCCTTGCCCATATCCGTATTCGCAAGCTTTTTCATAAAAATACAGCTGATTTTTCGGATTGTAGTTGTAGGAGCTTGCTATCTGGAAGCAAGCTTCGCCGTCCTTTTTTTCGTCGCAAGCAGATTTTTGTTTTTCTGAAGCTTCTTTTTACTCGGCGATATTAGCAATCTGGCCGCAGGCACGTTCAAATCCGAATTCGCAAGCTTTGTTATAAAAATACAGCTTTTTTCCAGATCGTTTCTGTAGTAAGTATCTGCCAGCTCAACGCAACTATAACCGCGCTTTTTTTCGGTACAAAAAAACTCAAGCCTCTTGCTCGTGCCGCCTATCTTGTCGCATGATGGGCCTTTTGGATTGTGTTTGCAAGCCATGGTATAAAGTTCCGTAGCTTTTTTATCGTCTTTCATGCCGTATTTATCGCTTTCATAGAGCGCGGCTAGATTGCCGCAGCCTTCTGTATATTTATCGTAGCAAAGTTTTTCTAAAATTTTCTTACCCTTTTTGATGTCTTGTTTCATGCCTACGCCGTCCGTATAGAAGTGGCTCAGGATAGTGCACATATTGTATATATCTCTATCACACAATCCTTCATATAGATTAAACGATTTTTTATAATCCTTTTCTACGCCCTGACCGTAATAATACATATAGGCAAGAAGTTTACAAGAAGTATCGTCTTTCCCAGCATCGCAGCCTTTTTTGCGTAATTAAACGACTTCTCATAGTTTTTTTGTCTGTGTGCGATGGATGCTAGCGTGCCGCAACTTTTAGCATCTTTTGCTTTGCAAGCCGTATCGCGTTTTTCCTCAAGCTCTTTTGGATAGCCCTTGTCGCAGCATAGCTGGACCTTATTTTTTGAATAGTCGCAACACTTTTTGTAGTACTCCGTGACCATTTCCGAATCGCAAGGCATATCCGGTTTCGTAGTGTCGTAATGCTTCGCGAGTCGCTCACAAGATATCCAACTTTTCTCTTTCAGGCAACCTTCTTTATCGTAGGCGAGAGACTCTACGGCTTTGCCGGCTGATCTTAGTTGCTCTGCGATTACAGTACTGCTTTCCGCATGAGCGGATATTGTAAACAACGCAACAGAAAGGATAAAAACTAGTTTCTTCATAGCGATCTCTTTGTGTGGAATTTGTTTATTATTGGTTATACTATATTTTACTAATAACGAGGTTATTTTTAGGATAAATTTAATGATTTCTTTATCTGTATTATTTTTGCGAAATTTGACAAATATAAATATTTTATACTGAATTATTTTGAGTGCTTGCTGAGATTGACTGAAAGGATATATTTTTAAATTAGGCTCACGCAAGGGAGCGGTATGTTGCGTTTAGAACTGTATTCTTGAAAAGTAATGAGCGTAGCGAATAGAATTTAGATATAACACTAAAAATGCACAGGAAAACTATATCATAAACTGTTGAAATTCATAAGAGAGAGTCTGTTTAAGTTTAATTGGGCCTAAAATTTATATTTGTATTTTTACGCAACCATTTAATATGTATGATGGTATATATGCTAATCATAATATATACTATTGCTATATGAATAGTTAAATTTTGAAAAACGCCCATAGCAAGTATCCCGAGTCTATCCGCTAGCCATTCTGAAAATATACTGCTATTTATTAAGTAGCCATTGTAATTTATATACAGAGTATATCCAATAAATATAACACAAAAAATAGTTATCATACGCTCTTTTTTACTGCTTTCAATTTTAATAAACTTTTTAGGAAATATTCCTTTATTAAGATATTCGTATGTTCCAAAAAACTGCTTGGCCTCATTATTTAATTGTAGCGATTGTATAATGCACCATATTGATATCATAATAGATACCAGCCATAAGTAGCTAAAATAAAATTCACATAATTCAGGTAAATTGCTTGCGCTAGAATAGTATTCTATATTTGGAAAAATATTTTTCATGACTTGTGTAAAAAATTTTAGCAAAGGCAGTAAGCTCATTATGTGGTTTGGTAAAATAAAAATAATAAGCAACAAAGCTACGTGCGTATACAGCAAAGAAATGAAGCATTTACCAAAATAGTTATTTTTTCTAAATTCGATATATTCTTCTTCTAATGTCTTATTGGGGTTATTTGGCATTATCAAACTAATCCGGTATAAATAAAAATAAAATGATTATACTACTTCATAGCTTATTTCGCACTTGGCGCTCAATACTGATTGCGATGATTTTTGATTTAATACTATAATTGTTTGGTTTTACGGATTTTCAAGCCACAATCCGTTTGCGGCTAAATTTATATTACTAGGATTTAAAGGAGTAAAATTTTCAAACAGTTCGCTTCTTTCATCTATGATATCATTTGAATTTCTATCGTGGACCAAAAGACTACCTTCTTTTTCTAAAATATTTTCCATTAATACTCTTTAAAATATATTTAAAACTAAATTTGAAAGCCAATTAAGAATTTTTTTATATGCTTATCTTTTCAGTTTTTATATGGCGATAACCGTTTTTATGAAATAGAACAGCTAAATTCTAATATTTGAAATGTTATAGTTCCCTTCAAATGTTAGGTTATTATAGTGAAAAAGTAAGATAAATCTACATACGCTCGTCTTGCAATCTAAAATTTTCATCAAACAGTAAAATAAAATCAAATTTATAGAAAGCATTGCGTAAAATAAAACAATTCTGAAAAAAATGTACCGCTTTTTATCAAAGGCGTACCATGGTTTAATAAAATTTTAAAAGAAAGGGAAACTGCAAAAAAGGCGGTTGAAATACTGACAAATAGAGTGTTTTGGTGTCACTGGGGAGACTTGAACTAAGGGCGTCCGGCTAGGATCGCCAGAGATCTTAAAGCGGCTCAAGATCAAATTTTAAAACTTAGAGAGAAAAACAAAGAGCTCAAGGAGATAGCGCAAGCATACCAACACGAAGCAATAGAGCGAACGTCGAACAAAGGTGTTTTAGTTAAAGGTAATCCGACTGCCAAGGAGGTTGTATTTAATATTCCGTTTGTCGATAAGAAGCCGACGGCAGAACAACTCGATAGGTAATAGACCAGACATCTAAAAATCAAAAGAGTAATTAAAATATCTATTTTAATGCCGTCATGGTATTTAGCAAATATCAAAATGCTAAATAGTAAAGGCGCAGCTGTTATATGACGGCGTAAACTTAGGATGCGTTGGAGTGATTTAAAAACAAAAGCTATATAACCAATGACTTGATAAAAATTTTGAGTGGAAGTTATGAAAAAGCAATTGCTGACAATTGATATAAATATAGACGAAAATCTTTAAAGAAATAGAGCCGACGATCAAATCTCAAATAGATGGGGATATCTCACTGCAAGCCCAAAAGCTAGCCAAAAGGCAAACCCAAAACCCACAAACGCAAAAGATTAAAATAGATACTTCCTCGTCTCGTGAGATTGCCGCTTTATGCGCTAAATTTAATATCGATGAAGTCGAATTTGCTCCGCTGGCACAAGAAACTAAAGCGCCATACGCAAAAGTCGTCGATTTTACGGCGGTTAATAGCGTAGATTAAAACCGCACTAGAAGCTTATGGACTTAATCCCGAGTTTAACGCCTCAAAGCAAATTTGCTTAACAAACCGCGATAATCTTTGTTTAATCATACCCGCAAATAACGGACGAGAGTTAATATACGACTATAAAGAGATGAGCGGTCAAGCAATCGACGTCGCTCGGTTCGTCGAAGAAAACGATCCCGCCCCTAATTTTTTTGATAAATTCAAGAGCTTTGCAAGAAAGATAGGACAAGCGGCCGACTTTTTCATCAAAAAGAACATCTCTAGGGCAGCTAACGCAATAAATGAGGCGCTAGATCAAGGTATCGTAAAGCAGGAGGCGTTAGAATCTAAGGTGTAAAATCATATTTTACTACAGGCAATTTCACTCCTAAAGTACATATGAATTATGGCGCCATATCCGTTGACGGCGAGAGTTTCGAATACGACAGGGATTTAAAATTCGACGACGAAAAAATAGAAAAACTAAATGGTATTCTTTTTGCACAAGATAGTAAAAATGAACGAGACTGATGATTTGCTCGATCACGAGCCGAGCACTCCAAGCCGCTACGGTCCGGATTTTTGAAAAACCGATTTAGAAATTTTGGGTTTTACTACTAAAAGCCGTTGTTTTTAGAGTATTTTATCTTTAATCTGCAATTTAAATACCTGGCAATACAACCAATATAAAAATACTGCATCGATAAATATCAAAAATCGGATTTGGAATGTTAATGTCGGCTTCTTAAATTTTGTATAAATTTAAGTAATGACTTTGTATTAAATTTAATAATAATTTAAAATACGTAAGAGTAGAATGCTACTATTCGGAAAAGTTCTTTAGGCTATATAAATTTGCATATGTATTTTTTAAAAAGGATTAAATATGCACGACGCCGCAGCACTTCTAATCGCACTCATTTTTCTAATCGTAAGCTTCTTTGTCGCTTTAATCGCCCCCCTAAAAAAAGACAAGCTTTTATATATGGGGTCAAGATACCCAGCCGCCGGTCGGTAAAGTGGCGTGCAATAAATATATCACCACGGTAAAATAAAATGAAAGGCGAATTTTGAACTTAAATTTAAAACAAAAACTCTTCGGTAGCAAACTTAAAAAGATAGTTTGGTCGGTCGTATTTTTACTCTGTGCTATCTTTATAAGAACCGTGCCAAACTACTCAAATGAATCAAATATAGAATTTACTACTATTTTTGGAAAGAAGAAATACGAGCAAGGATACTGTTTATCTGAAGATAAAATACTAGATAAAGAGGAGAATTTTAGGCGTGATATTTTTCTAAATTTAAAATACGCAAGAGCAGAAGTATTATTATCAAAAACTCTTGTATAAATTTTTAATTTTGTTTTAGTCTTGGGTATCTGAAGCTCTAATCACATAAAGTTTAATACTTTTTATAAGAATTAAATTTTTAGCGTATGTTCATAATAGTTATTGAACATAAAGTAAGATATATTTTATTATAATTTAATGGAATTTTAAAAGGATAAATTTGAAAAAACCAGACGGCATAGATATATTTATGATAGTGTTTTTTATAGCTTCTACGGTAGCGTTTTTGATTTATAAGCACTACGAAGTGGAAAACAAACGCTTAGAGGAAGAATACATAAGAACCCTAAGTAAGAACGATATAATAAACATACAGCTAAAAAGATTTTTTAAAGATTTGCACCACCTTGATAACTTTGAAAAAAAGGAACTAGATTGGGTAAAAGACATTAAAAATTTTAAAGGAGATTTCGAGCATTGGGCCATTAGTAATTTTAAGGCTTGCAGCGGTGCAACAAAACCCGACAACAGGTGTGAATTTTGGAAATACGATAAAAAGCTAAACTACGAATATCTTTTAAATTTAGGAGCTAGGATATGCAATGAAAGCGCTTCTTTAAGTAGCGCGAGTAAGATAATAGCCAAAGAGGCGTTGCTAAAAAAGGAGCTTTATTATCCTTGGGATGAGGATACTTTGCTAGATGAGAACGGGAATTTAAAATATTTAATAGTTTATTATTCAGACTTTAAAAAAGACATTAAAGTTTTCAGCGACGTTTTTTTAAGCGAGGACGAGAAGGATATACTGTTGGTAACGCATTATCTTTTTGAGTATCTTTTTTTAGAGGTATTTGAAGACAGACCGTATAATTTTTGCATTAAACACGACTACATAATGAAAAATAAGAATAAGAAAAATAAGGCTATGTACCCAAACTACTACAACTTTGACGAGAGTTCAAAGTATATATTTACGACTATACCGTTTCAATATAATACAAATTTAGACTATAAAACAATTTACTATAATAAAAATACCTACGAAATGGGTAAAAATTATAGAAACATCTTTGATCAATATAAAAATATAAAGTGATATACCAAATTTTAAGGAGCAACAAATGTCAAAAAAATTGGGTTTGGTTTTGGGTGGGTGGGGTTACGATTATGCTAAAACAGTCTTAAGCTATTACTTATGGGGACAGGCCACAAAGCCTTCCGAAATAGCGGATAGCAAGTATATAGATAGAGCCGACAAGGAAATAACTCTATATGTTTCAAAACAAGAGTATTTTGATAAATTTTATGGGCTTAAAACAAGAGACGATGTTATAAATTTGGCTGCAAATTTCGGCGTTCTAAAAACATTTTTTAACTCAAATGGAAAAACAAGATTTGGATACGATATAGATTATTCTAAAATGGAAGAAATAGCTAAATCTACATATATAGATGATCATACATACGAGCTGGAACTAACGCACAAAAATTTTGTTGATATATTTTATAATATTGGCAATGAACCCGAGATTTGGGAATCAATAAATGTTATTTTAGACTATAAAAGAAAAGCTAAAATCAAAGAAGATGCTGAGAAAGCTAAACTAAGTGTCTCTTTTTATGATAGAGGTACCGATATGGGTATAGAATACGCAAAAGCCGCATTTGTATTCAGTAGTACTTCTCTTGAATTTAACGGCAAGGAAGGATTTAAGTATATAGTAAGAGTTGACATTAATCCAGATGGTACTAAAATATATACGCCAAAGAGAGTGGAGAATATAGATTTAAGCCCTAGCAATGATGATTTTGATTTTAAGGGTGATGGCTGGAAGGCCAATCTTATAAATCCGATATTAGAAAAAGTGATGGATCCGAACGCTATAGGCAGAACGGTAAATATTGAATTTAAAGAGGATGATGGCGGTTTAAGTATTTTGGATTATGTTTTGACAAAAGAGGAATTTAATACTCTTAAAAAACAAAATTTATCTCAAGAGCTTAAATATAGTGATTACAAGAACATTATAAACAACTATGCTCTTTATTTTAAAGAACTCTTGGATTCGGAGATTTTTAACTACGGCGAAGATGGCAAATATGTAATATATGGAACTCAAAAAGATGATAATATGAGCGGAACAACGACTATTAAAGGCATAGACTTGTCAAAAAAATTATCAGATGACGATTTTAGTTTAGCACTAATGCCTATAGCAACTATTATTAACTCAGCCTATAATCTAACTACTGGAGAAACTTTAAGTCTCATGGGGCTTGCCGAAAGAATGCTAAAGAACATTTACGATGTCAATCTAAACCCTCATAAGGACAAATTAAGTAACGGCATAACCTATGTCGGCGGGAAAGGAAGCGATAGTATAACTGGAACCGATTACGACGATATACTATATGGACACGATAAAGAAGGAAAGGATGATGACGAGGCTGCCGATACCTTGATAGGCGGCAAGGGAAGCGATAAGCTATACGGAGGTAGGGGCAATGATACCCTTATAGGTCATACTGGCTCTATGATAGATGATGATATACGCGATGAGCTCTACGGCGGAGATGGCTTTGACACCTACTACGTAGGAGACAAAGACATCATCTTTGATAGCGACGGTAAGGGCAGAGTAGTATTTGAAGGAGTTGAGCTAAAAGGCGGAACATACGATAAGGATAAAGGAGCATACGTAAGTAAAGACGGCTTGATAGAGTATAGACTAAACGAAAGCAAAGGTAAATCTACCCTAACCGTGCAAAAGGGCGGTAAGAGTATAACTATAAACGAATTTAGCAAAGAAGACAAATCCCTGGGTATAAAACTGGCAAACAGTAAGATAGAAGTATCCGTAACAAATAAAGAGGGCAGCGCTAACTGGTTACAAGAATCTCTTGGAGACAGGGGACTTCCTTTTACCCTGTCTCTTAACAGAAAGCTGGATAAAGGAGAATATCTTAAAGTAGAAGTAGTAACCAGTATGAAAGGGGATAAGAGTATTATAGAATTTAAAGAAGGAGAAGGAGATATCGGTAAAGACTTTAACTTTACCTGGGAAGATGATAACTATCCTCAAGGCAATAGATACTTCGCGGTAAATGCCAGCGTTGTAGATGAGTCTTCTGATCTAACAGCGGAAGTAATAAGTAGTGCAAGAGGTATGATAAAAGATGATGATAGAAATCCAAATAATCCAAATAACCCGGATATCCCGACAGATCCCAATGACCCCGAAAACACTCCCGTGCGTGATCCTATCATAATAGACCTAAACAAAGACGGAACTATCACATCCAAACTAAACGGAGCCGTAAATTTCGATATGGATAACAACGGTTTTAAAGAAGCTACCGGATGGATAAGTAAAGATGATGCATTCTTAGCTTACGATAAAAACGGTAACGGCATTATAGATAACGGTAATGAACTGTTTGGAAATCATATGGTATCAAATACTACTTACGGTTATACGGACGATAAGGTTGTGAATGGGTATAAATTTTTTAAGATGTTTCCTTTTGAAATAATTATACGAAACGATAATTTAAATTTAATAGCCATTTAAGGTTATTGGCAATAGAATTTCATTATCAAATGTTCTTCAAGTTTATGTTTTAAAAAACTTAATATAGCCAAAAGATATTCAAAGGAGCAAAATTTGAATACGGCAAACGAACAAACTAAAAATTCAAACAACGACTTTCAAAATTCAAATTTGACAAATTCCAGCTCGGGCAAATTTTCGAGAGATTATGATAAAGAGCCAATAGTTCTCAAAAACTACGAGGAAGCATATCAGGTTTTATTAGTGATTTCGCCGTTTATGATCGGAATGACTACTGCGATATATATATGCGGCAATAATAATTACACTAGCGGCATAGAGATTGTTACGGGATGTATATATGTGCTTTTATTAATACTATTTTTTGTGCTACTGGAATTTATCGGCTATAAAAAAGAGCAACCCGTTTTAAAGATAAAAAATAGCAGTGTAGAATTTTACGAAAAAGGCAAAAGAGTATTCGTATCAAAACGCGACGACTTAAGGAAGTTTATTTATAAACCATTTTTTTCCGGCAGTAATAGGCCTAGGAGTTGGATATATTTGCTTGCCATAACTCCCCCAGCTTTTTACTTTATTTACATTATGACGCTATCTTCGTATGTTACACATATTGCTCTTTGTATTGCGGTGTTTGGTCTTATCGGAAATTTCTTGACCAAGTTTTTATTCTGCCTTATCTTAGGCGGAAGGAATGCTAAATTTTCACCTTTTTTGGTTATTTGCATAGACGAGCCGCACAATAAACCCGGCAGTTTTTGGGGCGTGCCGCACGGTAATTACTTTACGATCACGATAGTCGATAAAGATACGTATAGAGAAGTAAAAGGATACTTTTTATCCAAACACGGCGTAAATATCAATGAGATAGATAAAGTTTATTTTTAATAGAAAGGATTAACAATGAGTAACGATGTAAGCAGTAGAGAAGCCAAAGCAAAGCATGAGCTTGATAAAGCTTATGAGAGGCTTTTGAAAAATGCGGGTTTAACCAAGCGAATTGGGAAAGCTAAGGATGCAAAAAAGGAGTAAAATTTGAATACGGCAAACAAACAAACCTCAAATTTAAATAGCGACTTTCAAAACTCAAATTTAACAAATCCCGGTTCAAAGAAATTTGCGAGGGATTATGATAAAGAGCCGATAATCATCAAAAGCTATGAGAGGTTTTTTGTATGCGTTATTTATTTTGTACCGCTAGCCTTTTCAGGTTTATTTGTGAGTCTCGTTTTTTATGATGAAAAAGCGAATTATTTTGAGATTGCGGCGGTTATATTCGTGTTAACAATTATAGTATATATATTCACGGCGGCTCGCACCAAACACGAGATAAGACTTACGAATAGATATATCGAATTTGTAGATAATGGTACCCTTAAAAGGCGATGCAAGATAGACGAGGAAGAGTTAAGTTTAAGTTTTGCTCTTAGTATGTTCGTTGACGGTGCTGTAAAAAAGCCAAAAAGTAATAAAATATTTTTCTTTATTATCGCTTTGATGATGCTCATCGCTTGGCAAGGTATGGCTGTAGCGATGGTCTTTTTTATATATTTAAGCAACATAATTCTTAAATTAATAATTTATCTGTTTTTAAATAAAAATTTAAAGGGTTTCAAATTTTTTCCTTTTTTAAGAGTTGCAAATCCTTCTTTTGGTGAGTGGTTCCAATATAAGCCCGTATACCCGAGGTACTTTTTTATCTATTTTTACAACAAAAAAGTTTATGAGGAGATATGGCGGTGGTTTTTGCAAAACGGTGTCAATATTGACTATATCAAAAAAGATTATTTATTTATTTATCTAAATAGGAGAATAAAATGACAAAAGAAGAAATAGCAAAGGTTGAGCTAGATAAAGCTTATGAGAGATTATTAAAAATTTAGGCCAGAAAAGCCAAGGCTACAAAAAGGAGTAAATTTGAACACAGCAGATAATCAAACCCAAAATTTAAACTACAATCCCCACAATCCAAATTTGACAAATCCCGGCTCAAAGAAATTTGCGAGAGATTACGATAAAGAGCCGCTGATTATCAAGGATGAACTATCAAATGCTAAATTTTTAAGCATTATTTTTCTTGTTTTATGTATCGTAGCACTGGTAGTAAGAAAACAATTTTTTTCGCAGTATGATATGGCTTATAGCAATAGCGGTTCGCTTTTTGCTATTCCATTTCTAACTTATATGACTTTGAAAAATACTATTAGAAATTTTGAAAAAAATGCACAAATTTATTTTTATGATAGCTATATTGTTAAAAGATTAGAAAACGGCGTTGAAAAAAGAATTTTAATATCCGAGATAAAAGATATAACAAAAAGCATCTAATCAATGTTGCCAAATAGTTTTGTTGGTAAAAAGGCTGAAAAAGCGATTTTATTTATTGCTAGCTTGTTTTTTCTGTTACTTCTAGCTTTGCTCATATATAGGGGCAAATTTATTATAATTGCATCTGTGTTTGTTTTTACTTTTATGGTTTTATATCTGCCGCAATTAATAATTCATAGCAAACATAACGGTTTAAAAAATAATGTCTATGATGTTCTTTGGTTGCAAGATAAAGATGGAAAATTCTTTAATTTTATGATTAGTTCGGATAAGCAATACAATGACATTAAGGGATATTTATTGGCAAAGACGGGTAAGAGTTTAGATAAGGCAGATAAGAAATTATTTTTGTCTATATCTTGGTTTAGAGATAAAAAACTATTAGATTAAATTTTTAAAGGAGCATCTAAAAGCTCTAAAGAGCTAAAGATAAGAGACATCAAACAAGGCGTAGGCAAGATAATAGACGACGACCGAGACCCTAATGCAGATGCCCCGGAAACTTACGATCCTATCATAATAGACCTAAACAAAGACGGAACTATCACATCCAAACTAAACGGAGCCGTAAATTTCGATATGGATAACAACGGTTTTAAAGAAGCTACCGGATGGATAAGTAAAGATGATGCATTCTTAGCTTACGATAAAAACGGTAACGGCATTATAGATAACGGTAACGAACTGTTTGGAGATAAGACGGTACCAGCGGGAGCTTACTGATATACAGGTAAAACGGCAAAGAACGGGTTTGAAGCGTTAAAGGAATTTGTAAATTTAAATTTACTTGTTGCGTAAATTCTTTGAATTTGCAAAAATGAGTTTAAATTTGTAAATTTAAGAATTTTGTATCGTATTTAAACGATACGACCTGAATTTAAATTTGCTAGAATTTGTCATTGTGAAACGATGAAGTCGGCGAAGCAAGACAAGCGTAGTGTTGCTCACGCATAACGTGAGACGGGTTTGGGCGAGCATAGTGAAGTCAATTCCAGTGATTGCAAAATAAAAACGCCTATCGGCGTTGCAGGATTGCTTCGTCAGTGCTTCGCACTTCCTCGCAATAGCAAAAAATAACGAAAGGATAAAATTTGGAAACTTCAAATTTAAAAAACGATACTTTTGATAAAAATAAAAGCCAACGAGATTATGATAAAGAACCATTAATTTTACGGAATTATACTAGTTGGGCTTTATGTATCCATTTTTTATTAATTTTTGCATTTTGGGTGATTGTTTTAGTATTTGTTCTGAATAAATTTGATGAATTTGAACATGGAAATTTAGAAATCGGTATAGCCATACAAACAGCTGTTTCCTTTGGTTTTATAACAACTCTTATTTTGATATTAGATTTTAAAAATATTTTATCAATAAAGCCGCATTTTACTCATTTTTACAACTCAAAAGTTGTGTTTTATAATCATAATAATAAAATTGATGAAACAATACATTTCCAACTTATGGGAACCAGAATCGTGCTTCATAATCCATTTGATAATCCAATTAGTTACGATATTTCACATGTTAAAAAAGGAGAAAGTAAAATAGTTTTTTGTTCTTTTATGCGAATAATTACAACAACGGGTTTTGGTTGGGCATTTTTGAGTGCATTTACGATAATAAATTTTGTTTCTAGGCATAGTTTTGGACTATTTTTGTTGAGTGTATTTATTACAATATTTACATTATTTTTAGCCGAATTTTTAGAAATTTTAGTTTTTATGGGAATTTATAAAAAATCAAACAAAACTCTTAAAAATTTTTGGAAATATGCTAGAAAATTTCAAATAAATATTGAGTGGGCTTCGATTGAAAGGTGGAAAGTTACTCCGACTATCAATATGTTTTATTTCAATCAAAAAGACCACGACGAATTGAGGCAGTATATTTTAACTATATTTAATAGAGATATTGACAATAACTTAAAATAAAAATTTTCTAATAAGGAGCCCAAAAATGAGTAATTTAACTAGAATTAACAAGGCAACAAGTGAGTTGGACAAAGCAGAAGAAAGATTGCTATATTCTTTGAGTTTAACCGATGAGTTAGTGGAGCGTAACGGCCCAGTCTATATACGAGCAGTACGGTAAAACCTTTCCTCCAGAGACTCCAGATAATTCTACCCCCTCTGATCCAGGCGGCAGCGACGATAGCTCTTTGACCGGAGGAAGCGAAGATAACGTCTTTAACTATAAAGGAGGCATGGTAAGCATAACCGATACCGGAGGAAACGATAAGGTAGTATTTAAAAATCCAGGTTCAAGAGTATTTTATAGTTCAGATGGAATAGATCTGATGATAAGTACGGCTAAGATCGATAGCTCAAACAATAATATATTGCAGGTTAAGAATTTCTTCGCCAGCAAAGATAGTATCATAGAAAACTTTCCAGATAAACGATTACTGGAGCGTAACGGCTCAGTCTATATACAAAGCCTTTGGTAAAACATACCCTACCCAAGCTACTCCTCCCAACAATAACCCTACTTCTCCAAATAGCGATAACCTAATAGGAGGAAAAGAGGATAACGTATTTACCTATACCGGAGGCAAAAAGAGTATAACCGATACCGGAGGAAAAGATAAGGTAATATTCGCAAATCAGGGTTCAAGAGTATTTTATAGCTCGGACGGAATTAATCTAAAGATAAGCACCTCTAAGATAGATATCTCCAATAAAGACGTATTAGAGGTTAAAAACTTCTTCTCGGATAAAAACGCTATAATAGAGAAATTTCAAATAAGCGACTATTGGACGGTAACGGCCGAGTCTATATATCAGGCGTTTGGGAAAACTTATCCAACGAGTACCGATACGAAAAACGCTCCTTTGGCTTTACTTGGAATCCCAAACAATACGAGCGAAGCAGGCCTAAACGATAATAACTCGTCCGATACGTAAGCGTATAAACTAAAAGCCCAAGCAAAACCTAAGGCTTGCTTGGGCTAAAATGCTATAAATCCAAACTAATAGCATCCAAGCGGAAAAATTTATTAATATCCCCAAAGCTTTCTTTGACCGTTATACAAGCGCCGTTTGTAATTAAATCCGGTCTATAATGCAAATAATCCCTATGTTCGTAAATTTTTATAAAAAAGATGGTAAAATTACAAACGGCTTAAATTTTTGCTACATAAATTCTAAATTTGCTACAAACTTTAAGCTATATTTTATGAAAGGAAAATGCGATACTAAATCGTAGAAAACCCGTATTTTAAGGTTTTTGGTGTCACGGGGGAGACTTGAACTCCCGACCTCCGGCTTATGAGGAATTTTAAATTTACCTCTTAAAAGCCCGAAACTACGGCACTTTAAATGATTTTTATTTCACGCGTATATAAAACCGTTCCACTTTTGTCCACCGGTGACAGATATGGCGCATCACTTAAGAGAGCGAAATGGCATATATTACTACAGAGCCGTACTTACTCCTAGCATTAGAAAGTTTTTTAACGAAAAACGAGAAATTTGCTTTTCTACCTCCACGAATCTATTGGAAAAAGCTAAAAAAACAGCTAAGATTCTAGATAGCAATCTTTACTTGATAAAAAAGGCGGTTTGTATGAATCTTAGCGACGGTATAGTCCAGTCTTTCGTAAATTCGTTTATGAGAATAAAGCTTAGCAAGAGCATTAAAGAGCATTCGCTCCTTAATAAAAAGCTGGACGTAGATTTCTTAAACGCTCTAAACGCTTATTTTAAACAAAATTTGATCGACGGCGAGTTTCCTAAGGTACTCGTTAAAGACGTAAATAATATAGCCCGAGTAGCCGGCGTATTGGGTGATAAAGATAAACAAGCCGCCGGACAAACCCTTTTAGAGAAAAATATACTAACTCTTAATTACCTTATTTCCAAGCTTGAAAAAAGTAGTCTGCTGTTTGACGATAAACAGGAGCAAAAGTTCCTCGATGATGAAGACCGAGGCGATCTTAACAGTAATCTAAATAAACCCGATACAGCCTTTGTAAACAAGCAAGCTATAGCCTCCGCATTTGACGCAAAGAGTATCGATTCGTTTCAGGATAATATAAAAGAGCTGGAAGATGCGGGATGCTTGCCGATGACGGACGGGCAGTTTGAAGCTATGGCGCAAAGATTAAGCGATACCGTCTGCGCTATACTAGATAAAAAATACGGCTCTATCTCGAATTTAAATCTAGTTAAAATAAACGGCGACGACAGAAGCGCAGAAGATATAATAAAAAATCCTTATCCTCGTAAAAACATAAAGGTAAAAATAGACGATAAAAATAGTTTTGGTATGATTGATCCAGGAGCTGAAATTACCGAAGAGTATGAGATTAGGCAAGCACCCCAAGCCCCTTCTTTAAGCGGCTTTAACCAGAACTTAGCCATAAATTTAGAAAATCAAAAAACTTTAAAAGAGGCGTTTGAAATCTTTGAGGCCAATACCTCAAAGCTGGATAAATGGTCGCAAGATACAGGGAGGCTGGTGGCCAGCGTAAGAAAACTCCTGTTTTTATACTTTAACGAACAAACCCCGGTAGCTAATATTACTAGGGATAATTTACTGGAATTTAAGGATTTACTATATAAAGTTCCCGCCAAGCTAGCCCAAAAGAGTAAGTACAAAGATAAAAATTTATCTCAGATACTTAAAATAGGAGAAAAGGACGATAAGCTCTCTGAAGTTACTATCCAAAAATACATGATAAGGGTTATTCAGTTTTTTAACTACTGCTTTGATAGCGGATATATAAATAGAAGCATAACCGCAAAAACAAACGTCAAGCTAGATATTGACCCTAGCGACAGAGCCGTGCTTCCGTACGACGCAACCGAAGCTAAAAAGATATTTGACATAGTGTCTAATATAAAGCAAAGCGGTAAATCGCCTAGCTCTAGGATAAAAGCCGATGAGCTTTACTATATTACTATGATAGCTGCTTATAGCGGTATGAGGATAAAAGAGATCACTCAGCTTCATAAAAAAGATATGGTTTTAAAAGACGGGATTTATTGTTTTAGCATCAACACCGATGACGGAAAAACTACTAAAACTAAAAATAGTATTAGGTTTGTGCCTATTCATAGTAAATTAATAGAATTAGGACTACTTGATTATGTTAATGACAAAAGGAGCGGAAATATCTTTAAAGTTACGAACAAGGATTTCTCTGAAATTTTTAGAAACCAGATTCAAAGAAAACTAATAACCAAAGACCCTAAAAAGACGTTTTATTCGTTTAGGCACTATTTTATAAATTATTTGGTACAAAAAGAGGTAGCAAACGATACTATCGCCCAAATAGTAGGTCACGAAAAACAGTATAAAATTTTGCTGAACACTTATGCTAAACCGATTAACGTCGGTACGTTAAAATCCAAAGTAGAGATGGTGGAGTATACTAAAGAAGCGCATGAAAACTAACTAAAACTCGTCTTGGTCTATAAAAGACAAATTTATGGGATATCTTTATAAGGTTACTTTTATATTCTATCTAGTATTATTTTAGGTATAAAATAAAGGACAAAAATGCAAACCATACAAGCAAATTTTACCGCCAGCATAAGCGAGCTGAAAAAATCTCCGGCTCAAATTTTAAAACAAGCGGGAGATAACGTCGTGGCGATATTAAATCACAACGTGCCTAGCGCCTATCTGGTGCCAAGCGCCGTGTATGAAAAGATGATTGAAATAATAGACGACTATCATCTAAGTAAAGCCGTGGATATCGCCCTAGCAAGCGATGAAAAGCCTATAAAAGTAAGCTTAGATGAGCTATGAGCTAGAGTTTTTGCCTAGCGCTTTAAAAGAGTGGCAAAAGCTGGACAATAGCGTAAAGATGCAGTTTAAAAAGAAGCTCGCCGAGCGCCTAGAAAATCCCAAAGTAGCTAAGGATAAACTACGCGGCTACGAAAATATCTACAAAATCAAGTTAAAGGATGCTGGCTACCGACTAGCCTATCAAGTAAAAGACGCCCAGATCGTGGTGCTCGTTTTAGCCATCAGCAGAAGAGAAAACGATGAAGCGTATGAGCTGCTAAAAGATAGGGCTTAAACGGATATCGACGTCCATTAAACGACAAGGTTGTCCTTTACCCACGATTTAAGCAGTAATTATTCAAAAATCTTTAAGACATAAAAAAAGATAAATACTGTAATGATATACGCCGACGCTAACCCTGCTCAAGCAAAAACCTATGAAAATTTGCTACGTCAAAGGCGTATTTTAAAGGAAAGCAAATGAAAAAATTTGAATTGCTACCTAAATTTATCCTATGTCGTAATCGTCGTAAAAGATAAAAACTTTGACGATATGTTTTAGCTAAGACCTAGTCTGACTTTTTGGTATTAACAGGCATTTACCATACGCCGGGCTTTTTATGATAAACATATCCTTAAATTTATGTATCTTCATATCTTGGGGGGGGTGCACTAACGTATTATCGTCATGCTAAGCTCTTTTTGTCTTTTAAGCTCTACTAGTTTTTGTCGTTCGGGTTTTTTTAGTTCTCGTTCAATTTCAGATCCA
>CAUPZP010000017.1:0-41038 GCA_963516105.1 uncultured Campylobacter sp. | reverse complement strand
AAACCACGAAAAGGGCTCGCGCGGGATGTAGTAGGCCTTTTTGTTTTTCACCGCGTCCAGCAGCTGCCACTTCGGATCGTCGTAAATTTTATCAAACAGCTCTTTTTCGTAGACGAGGATGACGTCGGGATCGTACTTTACGAGCTGCTCGAAGCTGATCTTTACGCGCCCGAAGGATTTGGCGTTTGGATTCTCGCTGCACTTATGCACGTTCTGCGCCCCGGCTCGCTCGATGAGCGTCGCGTGCCACGAGCCCTCGCACTCGGTGGCTAGCCCGTCGCCGCCCTGCGCGTAGTAAATTTTTACCTTTTGCAGGTTATTTTTCTTAATGTATCCCTCGATCTGCGCGGTCAAATTTAGCGACTCTTTCGCGTAACTTATGAGTTTCGCCGCGCGCTCCTTTTTGCCCGTCACTTCGCCTAAAATTTCAAACCCGTCCAGATAATCCTCGAGCTTCGTCGCGCTTAGATAGAGCATCGGTTTTTTAAAGGGGCCGAAAACCTCGCTCATCTTTTTGGTGTTGCGCGAGCTTGCATTTACGAGGATGAGCTCGGGATTTAGGCGCAGCAGCATCTCGACGTTTGGAATTTTACCCTGACCGAAAAAGCCGCCCACGACGGGCTGCTCTTGCACCTCTTTTTTGACGTAGGGCCGCTCGTAGTCGTTCCACTCGAAATTTGATCCACTGATTTTAGCGGGATCAAGCGCGTAGAGCATATATAAAAGCGGCGGCGAGCTGGCGTAAATTTTAGACGGAGTGCCTTGCAGCTGCTCTATATTTTCGCTGTTTTGCGCGATGTAGTCTTTGATCTGCTCAGGCGTCATCGCAAAGCAAAAGCCCAAAAACGCAAAGAAAAACAAGATAATTTTTTTAAACATTTTTCGCCTTTAAAATGATTTTGTAAAGTATAGCTAAAGAAATTTTAAAATAGATTTTATTATATAAATAGAGTTAAAAATTTTAGCGGACCGACTCCTTTTTGGAGCGATCCGCCTTGCAAATTCTAATTAGAATTTATATCTTAAATTCGTGAAAAATACCCTTCCCTCTTCCGGATAGCCTTCTCTATACTCGTAGTTTTTATCAAACAAATTTGATATGCCAGCCTCGACGCTTAGGCTTTCGGTTGGTTTGTAGATAAATTTGACGTTTGTCGCGCCAAAGCCCGCAAGTTTTGTCACTTCGTAAGAGTTTGAGTATCGGCTCGAGATCATATACTGCGAAGCGTAAATGCTAAATTTAGGCACGATCTTGTAGTCTACGTAAGCAAAAGCCTTGTGTTTAGGTATGTCGTAAACTCTACTATCGGCTCCGCTTTTATATTTCGCGCTAATATAGGTGTAGTTGCCGCCTAGCTCCAAATTTTGCCCCGCAAAATATGTCGCGCCGAGCTCAAAGCCCTTGTATTCGGCTTTATCGACGTTTATGGCTTGAGCTAGCTTTTTGCCGCCTACGATGATGTTGTGCTCGCCGATAGCGTCTTTAACCTTAGAGTAAAATAGCGCCGTCTCCAGTCTCAAAGCCTCGCCGAAGCTTCTTTGATAACCAACCTCGTAGTGATTGGCGACCTCAGGCTTTAGGTATGGATTTGGCTCATTGCGGCCGAAGCGTTTTGAGTAGCGCTCTTTCATGCTAGGAAAATATGTCTTTTTAGCAAAGCTAACGCTAAACTCGTCGTTGCCGTCAAAGCTGTGTTTGATCGCGGCTTGGTAGTTAAAGGCGTGGCGTTTGGCGACCTCAAAGTTATAAAGCGTATTTGTAGCCGACGTTATCTTGCCGTATTCTTGAGCCTTGATCGCATCTCTAGTATCGTAGCTCACGCCCAAAATCAGCCGCGTAAAATTGGTAAATTTGTAAGTATTTTCCAGCGCAAAGCTGTATGTTTTATCCTGATACGTCTGCACAGGCTCGCCGTCGTCATGCTCTTTGTGCTCGTCAAATTTATAGTTAAACGCAAATTTTAGCGTATCTCTATCGCCGATATCGCCGCCTATCTCAGTACCCAGTCCATAGCCTTTATCGCGGTAGTGGCTGTTAAACATCGCAGGCTTGATGCCGTTTAAGTCGTTTACAAATTTGTCATAAAAGGCTTTGGTGTTTATATATAGACTGTTTTCAAACTGCGTATGAGATAGCCAATATATGCTTTCTTTATCCCATTTCGGCCACTCCCAAAAGCGTTTTGCCATGTTATATTTAGCGTAACGACCCGTATAGTACGGCTACTCTTTTTCGCCTTTTTGATTGATATAGGCGATCGCGTACTCGTCGGTCTCATTTGGCGTAAAGCCGAATTTTATATTAAATTTCTTATCGCGCTGTACGGAGTTATCGCGTCTGCCGCCGTCTTCGTTGCGAGTAACGCCCGGTTTAAAGTTGTGAGAGAGCTGCTGTCCCGCATCCTCCATATAGCTGCCGCCGGCTTGCACGTAAAATAGCTCTTGCTTGGTGCCGATACTGAAATCAACGTTGTTGCCGTAAGTCTTGGCGTTTCTACCCGTCTCAAAGCCGTAGCCGACGCTGCCTTCAAGCTCTTTTGTAGGTTTTTTGGTGATTAAATTTATCGCGCCGCCCATCGTATTTGGGCCATAAAGCACGGAGCTAGAGCCCTTTGAGATATCGATCCTGCTAAGATCAAACGTCGTAAATCGCCCAAAGTCCGAGCTACCATCATAAGGCACGTAAACAGGAATACCATCGATAAATAGCGGCACTCTGCGCGCGTCAAAGCCGCGAACATAGAAATTTTGCTCTGCGCGCGGACCTTTTTTATCTACGTATACGCCAGGCGTGCTGTAAGCGACTTCCGAGAGACGCTTTATCTCGTCTCGTTGCAACTTTTGCTCGTCCAAAACGACTACGTTCGTGTCGCTTTTTTGCACGCCGCCGACTCTTTCTACGACTTCGACTTGTCCCAGCGTAAACACTTCGCCGTGTAGCGCCATCGCAGCACAGCAGGCGATCAGGCCAATCCTTTTCATTAGCAACTCCTTGAAAATGAAATTTTAATTATATATTTTGTAAAATAAGTTTTTAACGAGATTAATATTATTAAAATATAAAAACTTAATTTTATTTCACGCATAGTTAAATTTGACTTAAAAATCGAGGTTTTTAAAATGAAATTTAAATTTCTACTTTGCATTGACGACACGGATGAGCTAGGTGGAGAGCTTTACCTGCAGGGTCTTTCTGAAAACTGGGCAAATTTAATATACGGTAAAATTTTCTAGTATATAATCAGGCTTTAAAATCCGGCAAGGAAGATATCGTGAAAGAGTACAAACTATATATAGACGGCAAGTATGTAAGCTCAAGCGCCGGCACTACCATAGATAGCATAAATCCCGCCGACGGTTCGGTGTTCGCCAAAGTGCACATGGCTAGCAAAGAGGACATCGAACTAGCTATCGCAAGCGCTTATAGAGCGCAAAAGATTTGGGCAAAAACGACTCCTCGCGAAAAGGAAGCCGTGCTTTTAAGGGCGGCTGAAATTTTTGAAAAAAGGGCGGATGATATTAGGGATATATTGATGCGCGAAAGCGGCTCGACGATCGCAAAATGCAACTTTGAGATTAGCGTCGTTAGCGATATTTTCCGCGTTGCAGCGGGCGAAGCCAGACGCGTAACCGGTCAAACTTTCGTTTCAAACGACGATGGAGTTTTTTCGTATGCCGTTCGTCGTCCGCGGGGAGTGATCGCCGGCATTTCGCCGTTTAATGCGCCAATGATTCTAAGCAGTAAAAAATTTGCCTTTGCGATAGCGGCTGGAAATAGTTTTGTATTAAAACCATCGTCAAATACGCCAGTTTGCGGTCTAATATTCGGCGAAATCCTGCAAGAGGCCGGTTTGCCAGCCGGCGTGCTAAATATCATACCATGCTCAAGTAGCGTGCTTGGCGAAACATTTCAAGAAGATAAGCGTATATCCATGATAACGTTTACGAGATCGACCCAGGTCGGTAGGCATATAGCTCAAAGCGCGGCAAAAAATATGAAAAAATGCACCCTTGAACTAGGCGGGAAAAGTCCCGTTCTCGTTCTTGAGGATGCGGATGTTGACTACGCCGTAGATACCGCGTTTTTCGGTATCTTTATGCATCAGGGTCAAATTTGCATGGCGGGCTCACGAATCATAGTGCATGAAAAAATTTATGACGATTTCGTCTCCAAATTTACAGAAAAAGTTAAAATTTTACAAGTCGGCGATCCGACCGATGCGCGCACTGTTATCGGGCCGCTTATCGAGCGTAAACAATGCGAATTTATCGATGACTTGGTTACCGACGCAAAGAAAAAAGGTGCGCGGATACTAACCGGCGGCACGAGCGAAAACAACTTTTATATGCCGACCACCGTGGTAGACGTTACGCCGAGTATGAAAATCTTTTCAACCGAGGCCTTTGGGCCGGTTGCGGCTATTATCAAAACGCGGGATTTAGATGAGGCCATAGAACTAGCCAATAGCACGGATTATGGACTAAGCGCGACCGTCATCACACAAAATGTCGCGGACTATCTGCGCTGCGCCGAGGAAATAGAGACAGGGATGCTGCACGTAAACGGCCCTTCGTTGCAAGACGAGGCGCATATTCCTTTCGGCGGAGTGAAAATGAGCGGGCTTGGTCGCGAGGGCGGGCATTTTTCTATCGAGGAGATGACGGAATTAAAATGGATCACCGTCGAAGGCATGGGAAATCATAAATATCCGTTTTAAATTTAACCGCTTACAAGCTAAATTTATTTAGTTTAGCTTGTGAAGATTCATTTTGGGTCGGTTTTAGTCCGCTTAAATTTAGCAGTAGTCAAGAACAACAAAAACTCGCTTAAATTTGGCGAGATCGCAGACGCCTTTTTTAGTTTTAAACTAGAAAAAGAACCTGATAACGCCGTCAATATAAAAGAGCAAAGACGAGATTACGAAATTTACCATAAGGATAAGTTAGGGGGGGTCTAACTACGACGCAGATAACACCCGAGACGATAAACGAGCATCATAAAGATATCTCTCAAATCATCTCCCCTAAAACCAAACGTAAATTATCGCAATCTCGCATCAATGCCATAATGGGCATAGTTAGGACGATTTTTAATCACGCCATAAAAGTAGGCCTAATTAATCACATTAGCCCATACAAGATAGAACTAAAAAAACCGAATAACAAACGAGAGAGATTTTTAGAGCTTATAGAGATAGAGCTTTTGCGCAAAGAAGTAGCAAGTAAAGAAGACTTTGCGTTAGAGCTATTCGTGGAGCTGGCTTTATGCACAGGAGCTAGGTTGGAGGGAATTTTAAACATCAAGAAAAAGGATTTAGCACTATCCACTAAATCAGTTACTATAAGCGATTTTAAGACAAAGAGCACTTATGCTGGATTTTTAAGCAAAAAAGCGTTAGGAATGATAAATCAAATTTATACCACCCTGTCTCCGAACGACTCCTTGGTAAATAAACCAAAAGCCACTATCCAAAACGTCTTACAGCCGCTACTTAATAAGCTTTTGAATCAAAATTTAGATATAAGCGACGCAACCAATAGAGTAGTAATCCATACGCTTAGACATACATTCGCTTCGCATCTTGCTATAAAGGGTACTCCGATACTAACGATAAAAAAGCTAATGAATCACTCTGATATCAATCATACTCTAAGATACGCTAAGCTGATGCCCGACAGCGGAAGGGAGATGGTGGAGACGTTGTATGAGTAGGTTTATATCAAGTTGTTTATTCAGCAATAAGCATATAAAACAAACTGCATTTTATATCATATATGGTATAATACGGGCTTAGTTACATAGAAGGATTGCAATGTGGAGCGTAGAGTTTGCAAGCGAAGCCATAAAAGACGAGTTCTTGGAGCTGCCGACCGGACTTAGACAAAGAGGCTATAAAATGTTCGAGCTCTTAGAGGCTAGGGGTAATACCTTGGGAGAGCCGTACACTAAAAGCATAAAAGACGGGTTGTTCGAGATACGCATAAAGTCGGATGAAGGAATAGCTAGAAGCATATATTGTTATGAAATCGGCAAAAGAATAATAATCCTACTAACTTTTGTTAAGAAGACACAAAAAATACCTAAAAGTATACTAAATTTGGCAGAACAAAGATTAAAGGAGTTTAAAGATGGGAACCGTTAATTTTAGAGAAATTTTAAAAGAGGAGCTAAAAAATCCGGAATTTAAAGCGCAATACGATGCGCTGGAGGACGAATATAAAGCCATAGAAGCTTTAATAGACGCTAGAAACGAGGCAGGGCTAACTCAAAGCGAGGTAGCTAAAAGGATGGGCATAACCCAATCAGCCGTAGCTAGGATAGAAAGCGGGGCGTATAATATCAAGTATAAAACATTCTTTAACTACATAAAAGCTTGCGGCAAAAGAGTGGCGATAGTTTAAGGAAGATTAATTATCTAATAAATGTTCAAACCAATGCAGAAGAAAAAATATTAAGCTTTGTCGGTTCTCAAGACGGGGTTCTTGCGGATACGACCGTTAGTAATTTGAGAAGGAATAAGACCGCTAGGGCATAAAGATATTTTAACACGATAAAATCGAGATTTTTAATACGTCTACAAAAACGAATACGGCTATATTATAGCGATGCTTGTTTTATTAAACAATCTTAACCCCACACAAAAATGCTCTTCTTTTTGATTCTTATTTCTTGCTCAAAAACAATCTCTACTTTAATCTTTATTTATGCTATATGAAAATCAACAACATCTCAATTTTTAAAATTTGCGCTAAAATATCAAATAAAAAAATAAAAGTAAATTTCCCTATAAACTAAAATTTACTTTAACTTAATAAAAAACAATCGCTTCAAATTCCATCATGCAGTCTTAGAACTTGATATCATTTATCAAAACATCAAGAATAAACAACCCCTACATAAGATAATATGTTAATACTTACTTAGCAAACTCAAATGAGTTTGCTGTAAGGTCTTGGCAGACGGCCGATATTTTTCTTTGGCCGAGCAAAAGAAAAATATAAAAACTTAGACGAAACTTTATCGACCAAAAAATGATTTTTGTCAATAAAACGTCTAAGTTTTTTAATAGGAAGCTTTTAACGATCATTCGTTAAAAGCTTATAAAAGCTTCCGATTTGCAAGCATAGGCGGCGTACAATATACGCCTTGGTAAGCACTGCTAATTTGAGCATATTTTTATATGTGGTCATCACTAGAAATATTATCTTAACAGGCTTTTGAGCGCCGTTTGCGGCAAATTTACGGGCAAATCTCGTAAAATCAATAATAATATTTTCTATTTTTCATCAAATTTTTGGGTGCCGTGCCGTAATAATCGCAAAAAAGCTTGCTGAAGTGGCTTTGATTTTTAAAGCCCGTCGCAGCCGAAATTTCGGCGATATTTAGCTCTGAACCTTGCAACATCGCCAGCGCTCGCTTCATTCGCTCTTCGCGTAAAAATTCGTAAGGAGTTTGCCCAAACAAACTTTTAAAGCCGACTTTAAGCTTAAATTCGTTCAGCCGCACCTGTTTTGAGAGCTCTTTTATAGACGGCGGATTTTTGATATCTTTGCTTAAAATTTGCCTAGCTTTTTGTAGCGCGTTTTTGTCCACTTCGTCTAGTATAACATTCTTATTTGGGCATTTTAGGCGGCTGAATTCGTTATAAATAAGCTCTAAAATTTTACTTTCTAAAAGCAGTCTTTCAAGCGGCTCGTCGGCGTTTAGCGATAAAATTTGGTTTAATAAAATTTTATTTACGGCGCAGGTGTCGTTTTGCGAGACGAGTTTATTTGCGCCAAGCTCGATAAGATCGCCGAAATTTGCGCTCATAAACGAGTTTTCTAGGAATAAATTTATTCCCGCGTGCGCGCCGCCGTAAATCTCTTGATCCGAGCTTGGTAGATCGACCGAGCTGATCGTGGATAGTCCGCTTTTGTATTCGATTTTGCCATTCGCCGAGCTTAGGCTGATGCCTCCTTGTAGGGTGAAATTTATAAAGCAGCCCCGCAAAGCGTGAAAATCGCCGACTATTTTGGTGTCATCTTTGGCGTCCATTTTTATCGCGCCGAAGGCTATTTCATCGCTTAGCGCTATATTTTTGGCGCGGATTTTGACGCCAAGACCAGCCAAAACTCCGTCTTCGCTGCTATTAAATTTATCCATAAAAACGTCTGCGGATACCGTGCGCAAATTTTTCCTTTAAATATAAAAATAAATCCGTCATTTGTAAATTTCTGGTTGATAATAAATTTCAAAAATATTATACTATCCTTAAAGTAAAGAAATTATAAAAGGAGTCTAAAGTGAGAAAAATTTTGCTTTTAAGTGCGGTTGCGGCGCTAGCGATAGCGGCTCCCGCTGTGAGGTTGGATGAGGTCAGCGTATCGGCTCAAAAGATCGATGAAAACGCTAGCGAGGTGGCGGCTGCGGTGAGCGTGCTGGACGAAAAAGAGTTGCGGCTTAGAGAAGCGAAGGATCTAAACGGGCTTAGGAGCGCATCGTCAAATTTATCGTTTTTGCAAGGCGGAGGCATTTCGCTTTTTATCATGCGCGGCGTGACGAGCGATTACGCATTTGATAGCCCAAACGCCGGGCTTTATCTGGACGGCATTAGTTATCTTGGCACTTACGGTAACTACGTATTTTTGGAGGATATCGAGCGTATCGAGATCCTAAAAGGGCCTCAAAGCGCGCTTTACGGCAAAAATGCCTACGCAGGCGTGATAAATGCAGTCTCCAAAGCTCCTACCAACGAACCGCAAGCAAAGATCGGACTAAAGCTTGGCGAGGATAGCCTGCGTGGTATTAGTTTTAGCGCTGGCGGAGCGATAGTAAAGGATAAATTTCTGGCTAGTTTTACCGGTTTTAGCGAAAAGAAAAACGGCTTTATGTATAACGAAAATTTAAACAAAAGCGACGACTACAAAGATACCCTTTACGGCAAAATTTACTTTAGATTTTTACCTACGGACGAGCTTACGGTGGATCTTATTCAAAACCATTACAAGATAGCTAACGGCGCGCAAAGATCGAATTTGCCTAGCGCAGCCAATAGAACGCGCTACGCCAACGGCATGGAGGGCGAAGAAAACGCCAAAAACTACGAAGCGTCGCTAAAGGTAGAATATAAATCGGGCGACTATGCGCTCAATTCGCTTACGACTTTCAGGGATTATAGAAACGACAGCAGCTACGACGGCGATCATCGCCCCGCGTCCTTGTTGGACGTGTATTACAAAGAGGACAGAAAGGATTTTACGCAGGAGTTTAGATTTAGCGCCGATAACGCGTATGGCAAATTTGTCCTAGGCGCTGCGGCGGGCTCTACGCAAAGAGACGTGCGAAGTAGCGTAAACAGCGTGATGTTCGGCGGTATTCGCTCGCTGCAAAATAACAAAACCAGAAGTAAAAACTACGGCGTTTTTACGCATAATGAAATTTATCTGCCGCTTGATTTTTCGGTTATTTTGGGAGCTAGATTCGATAAAGATAGGGTCAAATTTCAAAACCGTATGAACGGCGAAAATTTAAGCGATTCGTATAGTGCGCTATCACCCAAGATCGGACTAAAATACGCTATAAACGACGAGGTTACGGCGTATGCGAGCGTATCGAAGGGCTATAAACCGGGCGGCTTTTGGGCTGCGTCGCCTACGTCTAAAAAATGGTACGATAAAGAAACGATGACTAGCTATGAAGTTGGCGTAAAAGGGGCTTGGGAGCGGTTTGAGCTAGGCGCCGCCGTTTTTCGCGCCGATATCAAAAACAAGCAAGTAGTAAGCGTCATCGTAGCGCCCAATATCACGGTGGCAGAGAACGCCAGCAAGGCGCGCTCTCAAGGCTTTGAGTTTGACGCCGCAACGCTTTTAACGGATGGATTAAAGCTTAGCGCAAATTTGGGCTACGCAAAAAGCGTCTTTAAAGACTACAAAGACGCACAGGGCGATTATAGCGGCAAATACGTCTATTACGCGCCAAGGCTAACTTATGGCGCAGGGCTTTCGTATGAGGCTCCAAGCGGATTTTACGCGGCGGCATTTTTGCGAGGACAGAGCAAATTTTATACCGATAAGGCCAATGTCCTAGAAAACGCGGGCTACGCGACCGTCGATGCAAAAATAGGCTTTAATCACAAAAATATCAACGTTTATATTTACGCTAATAATCTTTTCGACAAAGATCACGACGTAAAATACGCCACGATGCACTACCTGTCCGACCCTCGCGAGATCGGCGTAAAATTTGAATATAAATTTTAAGGAAAAAGATGAAAAATTTTAAATTTAAAAGCGGCGAAAATCTAAGCTACGACGACTTTGGTAGCGATTTTAAAGATGTTTTGGTTTATCATCATCCGCTGATGATTTTTCCGCAAAATACCTTGATAAATTTCTGCGATAAAAATCAAATAAGGCTTATTTTGATATATAGAAGCGGGCATTTTAACAGCTCGCTTTTTGGCGCGGACGATAGTTTTTTAAAATTCGCCCTACGCCTAAAAGAGTTTTTCTCGGCGTTAAATTTGGGCGAATTTAGCGTGCTGGGCGAGTCGGTGGGCGCGGCTTACGCCTACGCTACGGCTGTAGCTTGCAAAGAGGCGAAAAAGGTGTTTATACTAAGCGGATTTAACGCCCCACCCGAGCTTTTGGCCGACTATGCCGACTATGCGCACATAAAGGAAATTTATGATTTTGCATCGCACAATACGCCTGAAAATACGGCGCAAACGGCGTGGGAAAAATACGGCTCGCAGGCTAAGGGTGCGCTAAAAGAAGCGATAAAAGCGCAGCTTAACGGCATCGGCTTTGACCTCTGGCTCCAAGCTAGGCCGTGGGGATTTGAGCTAAAAGACGTCTCGCAAAGCGTGCTTATGTATCACTCCAGAGCCGACGAGGAAGTACCTTTTGCCGTCGCTTCGCAAGTGTCGAGGATGCTACCGAACTGCGAACTAATCGCCGCCCAGGATACGCCTCATCATAGCGCAAAGGCGCTTTTGGATTTTTTAAAGATCATCAAAGAGAGGTTGCAAATTTAGCTTTTGCGTAAATTTTACGAGCCAAATAAGCTCGTTTTGCGGTTTTCCTCTCGTTGCGAGCGGGTTTGCTTGATGCGGGATTAAATTTACCGCCTTTTTTGCGCCCGAGACTTAAATTCGGTCTTGCGTTCGGGTGCATTTAATCCGCATTGCCGACGCGGGCTAAATCTGCAAAGCGATTTGCAAAACTCTGCGAAATAAATTTTACGCAGTTTTTTGTACTAGACGGCGACTTAAATCCCGCAAAATCGTAATCCGCTAGATAAATTTATAAATCTTTATAAAATAAACTAGGCTCAAAACGCAAAACGCCGCCGCGCCCAGCACGACCGCTCCGTAACCCAACGTCCCCGCCAAAAGCGTTCCGAGATAAAACGAAAATATCTGAAATGTCATACTTAAGCTGCTTTGCACGGCGTATTCGCTAGCGGGTCGCCGTCCCGAGGCACGTTGCATCATCATCGTGGAGATTATCGTCGCTTGCGCCATATATACCGCATACGCCGCGCTCGAAGCAAAAAGTACCGACGCGCGGCCCGTCCAACCGCCGATAGGTAACCAGATGGCCAGGATGCCTAGCGTCTGCATCGCTACGGCGTATAAAAAGGCTCTTTTGGCGCCTAGCTTTTTTACCGCAAAGCCCGCTGCGAGCGCACCCGCGAAGCCAAATATCGTGCCGTATATGTGCAAGACCTCGCCGATATCTTCCAGCTTCCAGCCGATATCTACGAGCATCGGGCTAAGCAGTCCAAACGCCGCGCAGATACCGATAGATTGTACGAAAAGCACGCTAAGCCAAGCCTTTTTGCCCTTAAAAAAGCCAAACATCGCCCTAAAATCCAGCCCCTCGCCGGCGTTTACGCACTCAGGCTCTTTAAAGAAAGCAAGGCTAAGCAAGGAAACCGCTATCAAAGACGTCAAGAATAAATTCGCCTCACTCCAGCCGAATTTTGCGTAGATTACGAGCGTTAGGCCGTTACCAGATACGTGTCCTATCAATCCTCCGCTAAGCTTGAGGGCGTTTGTGAAGCTTAAATTCGAGCTGTTTGAAATTTTGATAAAAAATGCGTTCGACGTCATCGTCCAGGTGGCCGAGATAAAGGCCAAAAGCACCGCTAAAGCGATTACGGCACATAAATCGTCGCGCGGATTTAGAAGCGAAACCGCATATAAAATCGCCAAAGTAAGGCACTGAAAGGCTAGGATAATCTTTTTGTAACCGCCTATTTTTAGCGCGATAGCGTCGATAAACGGCGACCACAAAAAAGCCAAAACCGCGAAAAGTCCAAGCCCTCTAAGCGCGCCGACGCGCTCTAAACTAAAACCGTCTTGACGCAGGATGCTAACGAGCCCCTCGCCGAAAAATCCGATGCAAATAAACTGCGCGATGCAAAGGCTAAGCACAGTTAGCGACCTATAAAGCAAATTTATCCTTTAATTTTTTAGTTAGATTATATTTAAATGGATAGACGTTATCAAGAATATTTTGACGTTTGGGGGATAAATTTTTATATTTTAAGAACTTTTGACAAAATTCGGCCGCATCACCAAAGTACAAAAAAGATCTAGGCATACGCTCAGATTTGGTGTAACCATCTCTCACATTATATAACTTGGTATATGTTGGCAAAAAAGAAGCTTATTAAATATGCTGACTAAAAATTTTGGTAACTTTATATTCGAAATCAAAAACCAATCCAACTAAAAGCCTATCCCCATACCGTCTTTGCCGGCTATTTTACTTTTTATCTCATCCTTTATTTCATTTGGTTCGTCATCCAACAACCTGCTAAAATTCGGTATTAGATTGCTTATTTTTGAGATAAAACTAATAACCTTCATTTTAAAGTTTTCTAATAGAGATAACTTATCCTGTAAATTTTCTATCGTTTCATCTTTAACTTCTACTTCTTCTTCCAGCTTGGATATTCTTTGATCTTTGCCATTTATAGAAGTTTGTAGTTTAACGATTTGTAGTCGTTTGCTATCATTGTCTTCCTTTAAGGCATTCTTGTTACTTAGTGACGCCTCTAGCTCTTCGTTTTTTGTTTCAAAGACTGATTTGTTTTTTCTTTGCTTTCTAGATCTGCATTAGCTTCTTCGAGCTTGCTTTGTAGGGCATCGGTTTGATCGGCTTTTTGTTTTAGTTTATCTATTTGCGCTATGTCAGCTTCAATATTTTTTAATCGGCTTTTTAGTTTATTGTTTTCATCTTCTTTTTGAATTAGCTCGGCCGAGAGATTGCTTATTTGCAAATTTCTATCTTTTATAATTTCATCTTGATTATTTAGATTTGCGTTAATCTCTTTTAGATTTTTGTTCTCTTGTATTAGTTCTTCATTAGATTGCTCTAGTTTATTATTTTTTGCTATTATTTCGCCTTTGTTTAAAAGTTGCCTGGTTAGTTCCTCTACTTTTTGCTTTAATTCGCTATCAGTGACTATGTTTATATTGTCTTTCATTTGATCTAAAACCAAATTCGCAAGACTCGTTATAAAAGCCTTATCGTCCTCGATTTCTAATCTCAAATAATCTTTGCCAAACATAGACTCTTTCTTTTTTATATACTTCCTTGCTTCATAGACTATCGATTGTCTAATTTTATTTTTAAACTCTTGCTCAGTACTATACTCTTTTTCGGTTTTGTGCATTTGTTTTATATTTTTGTGCCTCATCTTGCTACCAGGCTCGCCGCGCAATGCTATACCCTCAAATGCCGCCCCTCCCATTTCTTGCATATTTCTGCCGAATTGACTCGTATTTCCTTTTCCGTCGAATCTTAAATTTCTATGTTCTTCAAAGAGATAATTCGTAAAAATAAGCTGATAATGTTTAGTCTTTTCGTCGTTGTGCTCGCTAATCAATAAACACTTTACGCCGTATTTTGCACAGTATGATCTCGCAAATCTAAGGACCCTGTCAAGCGAAACCTGAGCATTGATAAAATTTGTCTCGGTTTGGCTTAAACCTTCTTTGGGTTCTTTTGGCCTTTGAGTACCAAAGCTAATAACTATCTCTGAAAATCCTACCATGTTTTCTCGCCAACGATTCTTTACTACTCTACCGTTTTTATATGTTTTTGATTGGGCTTCGTAGTCGGCTTTCATTTTTTCGTGGTATTCTCTCAAAAGCGCTTTTATATATTTCTTATCATTAAATTCTTTATCTCCTGCTGTGATCTCTTGCATGTGGCCGTTGTTGTTATATTCGCTAAGCACTATGTATCTATTATTTCGGCTGTTACCTCTAAGATATCCAATCTTAGAGGCGTGTTTGACCTCTCTAATATTGTGCTCGTATCGTACGATAGCCTTCTTTAAGGTTAAAAACTCGCTTCTTACACAAAGAACTAGGCTGTGTCCGCCTATTTGAAGGGCATTACTCATTTTTGATCCTTTTCTTTATTATCTACCATAGAAATTAAGAGCATGTTTTAACCCTTTTTTGAAAAATATAAGCCGCAATGTCAGTAATAGCAAACGCTATGCGAGAAAATTCTTCGCATCGCCCATTTTTATATAACGCGGAATATCCCTACCCTGCGATATACGAAGATCAAGAGTAGATACACCGATGCCAAGAACCCCTGCGGTTTGCTTTCTGCCTAAAACTACCTTTCCTTTATATTAGCTAGATATGTGCTCAAGAAGCGTTTTGTACCCTACGTCGTTATATAGTTCATTAAGCATATTATTTTTCTCCTTCTGCTTAGTTCTTACATAACTAATTACAGCAACTTTTCATTTACTTTTAGTATTTTGAATGGTTTTTGGATAGTTTTAGAAAAATTTTTTATACTCTATGGTTCTTTAGGGTATTTTAGAGTAATTGAGAGTAAAAAATTATTTTCGTATTTTTAAAAATAAAAATAAGGTATCTTAGATTAACTTAGAAAGCTTGGTAAGAAATTGGAATATTAAAAAAATTTAGGAACAAATAGGGAACAAATTTTATAAAACTAAGAAAACTTAAAGTTCTTGAAATATCGGTAAAATCGGGGTTTAAAAGGGATTTTTATAAGTAAATGGCTCCGGATGCTGAATTCGTATAATATCATTTCTTAAAGTATTTTATATACCCCTAAAATACCACATAATACCCTATAATAGGCACTTTAATTGATTAAGCTTACTCTAAGCTATCCTAGAATATCATGCATTTTTACAAAAACAAAGGGGAAATAAAGGGGAAAAATGCTCCGTCACTTTTTAAGCAAAAGGAGAAACCTTAAATGGCTTTAATGTCTTATAATAAATTTGCAAATACAAATAAATATCCGGGAGTCAGAATTTATATTTCCGAAAATAACGATATGATTTTTTACGTAAGGCTAGACGGCAAAGATATAAAAGTAGGCTCAAAATCAGAAGGCGTAAACGTAACCTACGCCTACAACAAAAAGAAGGAATATGATACCAAAAAGAGAAACGGCGAACTGCCAGATAGCATAGCCAAAAAACAGCTTGCTAAAAGTGGTTTAAAGTTTGATGACATAGCAAAAGCATTTTTTGATTATAAGCTCGAACAAACGCCAGATAAAATGGAAAACATTAAAGAGCAAATCTGCATGTACGAGCAGTATCATAAAAGTAAATTCGGAAGTATCGCTACTAGCTTGATAAGCTCCGAGATGATACAAGAGCATTTTAAAAACATAAAGGAAACAGTGTCTAGTAGAACCGGCCGCAAGCTATCACAGTCGCGTACAAACGCCATCATGGGCATAATAAGAACGATTTTTAACTACGCTATAAAACAAAAACTTATATCTCATCTTAGTCCATTTGATATAGAGATCAAAAAACCAGATAATAAACGAGAGAGATTTTTAGAACTTATAGAAATCGAGCTTTTGCGCAAAGAGCTAGCTGGCAAAGGAGATTTTGCTCTAGAGTTATTCGTAGAACTTGCTTTATGTACTGGAGCTAGGCTTGAAGGTATTTTGAATATGAAGAAAAAAGATATATCGCTTTCAAATATGAGCGTAAATATAACCGACTTTAAAAGCAAAAATCCAGAAAACAAAAGGTATACGGGATTTTTAAGCGATGAGGCATTGGCGTTGATAAACAAAATTTACACGAAAATTTCGCCAAATGATGCTCTTGTCGATAAACCCTACGCCACACTTCAAAACGTTTTGCAACATCTATTAAACAAGCTCTTTAATGGTGGCCTTGCGCCAGAGGACAGCGCAAATAGAGTCGTAATACACACGCTAAGGCATACGTTCGCCTCTCATCTGGCCATAGCCGGCACCCCGATACTAACGATAAAAAAGCTCATGAACCACTCGGATATCAATCACACCCTAAGATATGCAAAGCTGATGCCTGATAGCGGTAAGGATATGGTGAAGAAATTATATAAAGTATAATTTTGTAGAAAAAGTTGTATAATCCAACAAAACTATTAGGAGGGCTGAGATGTTCGATTTTGTCGCTTACCATGTTTAAAAATAAAACCATAAATTTAAATCGTATATATTATATATAGGCAAACACAATGACTCAAAAAAGAGAATTTATACCGTAAGAGCTTCCGCTGGATTTAAGCCTACCGAGCAAATTTATAAAGCACTAAATAGAGCCTCAAGAAAACTAGGCGAACTAAACGGCTTTATAAAAATAATTCCAAACCATGATATTTTGATAAATTCTCTCGTTTTGCAAGAGACAAAAGATTTGAGAGCGATCGAAAACATTATCACGACGCACGATGAGCTATTTTTAGCCCAGATAGACGAAACCAAGATCGCACAGAGGTTATAAACTACGAAATCGCCTTAAAAAAGGGCTACTCACTTATAAAAAAAGATAATCTATTCTTAACTCGTCATATACTAGAGATTCAAAAACGCTTACAGCGTAGTAACGCCGGATTTCGCACTCAAAGCGGAACTATGCTTAAAATCCCGCCACGGGCGAGATAAAACATATACCGCCGCAACACTTGGTACTCTATATAATTTACAATATGATTTTAGATAAATAATTGAGACATTAATTTTGAAATTCAAAAAGAACCCATTGAGACAAGAATTACCAAAAAATTAATCTTATTAAATACTTAAAAATATTTTACTTAAATCAATACGATATGAGCTATAATCCATCACGGTCACAGGATAAGGCACATTATAATAATTTTTTGTTAAACAAATAATGCTCATTAAATATCGACCTTATAAAAGCCATACTTCTACTGCGTCATGAGCAAAAATTTATTAACATACCCCAAAATACTACGATGCAATCAAAAAATACTAATATCAATAGTCCAACAAACATGAAAATACAAATTACAACAAAAGATAATGGAATCTTGTCTTTTGTCGTTAAGCTTAGTTCGTCAGTCAGCCATTTTATATGTGTTCTCCATTGCCAAAAGAATTTGTAGTGGGCAAACCAGTCGCTTAAAATTATTTGTTTAGGTTTTGAAATTCGATAAAACCCCTCTTCGAGTTCTTTTAGTTTGGATATGTCAGTATCTAAATTTTCTGTATTTTCTTTAGACTTTACTTCATAGTACAAGTCTTTCATGCTATTAAAAATTTGGGTTAATTCGCTAGCGGCTCTACTGTATTCAACTTGATTTTCATTGTACTTTGAAATATAAATACTTATGATTCCAAAAATTATCAAACACGTTGAAACTATTTTTGTGCCAACTACATCAAAACATAAAGCTAAAACGCCTATGGCCAACGATAAGAACTCAATAATTCCAGGAACTTTTGAAGTAATATCATAGGTTGCAAAATGTTTCTTTGCACCAAATCCCACATTGTAAGCACTCTCTGCTATTCGTTTTAGCAATACTTCTTTAGTCATTTCCTACTCCTCTATAATAGGCACATCTATTCTATCTCGCGCAACAACAACATTCTTTTGGACTATATAACACTCTACTAAATGGTTGCCTTTAAATTTAGTATGCTCTATTTTGGTTTTGTCTCCTTTGATTATTTGTCCTCTTATTTCATCTCTTCTCTTGGCTTCATCACCGCGGTTTAAAACCTTCCAATATATATCATAGTCGCCAACCGCTGTATTCTTAATTATTTCAAATTCTAATTTCTTTTTTGGTAATAAAATTTTTCTTTCTGCTAACATATTTAATAATTTAAATGGTCTAAATCCATTCTGTGTAACATTACAATCAATTTCTAAAATATATCTTATATCTATATTAAATTGATCTTCAATAAACTCTTCAGTATTTCTATAGTTTTTATTGGAAAATTTTACTGATTTATCTTCTTTAATAAAAATATTTCCAAATATCTCACTCCATTTTTCATTGGCTTTTTCTTCGTTTTTCTCTTCCTCAAATTCTATTGCCTTTAGAGATAATTCATATGCTTTTTTAGCTTTATTTTCAAATTTACCTATTCTATAAATTTTTTGATTACTGCCTACCGCATGCCAGTATTTTTGCTCTTTATTTTGATTTTTTAAATATTCAAAAAAATCTCTAATCATCCAATGATAGCACGAATACGATTTGTTTTTATATTCCCAGTTCTCTAAAAAATTATGCGCCAAGGTGTCTATTAACAATCCGCCAATAGACACTCCAAATTCATCTTTCCAAGCTCTAGCCATTCTGCATAACCTTTTTAAATTTTTATTCCACTCCTTGTTTTTATCTTTTATTGTTTGTATTTCAGGTCTTGGGTTTGTAGTCCTCCAGCTACCACCATCATTAGTATCAGGATATTCAAAACTACCATCATTATTTTCAAAACAAGGCACAACTTCAAAACAAATCCCGTCATTAAAATCAATAATAATAACCTGCCCATCCGCCCTTATGTCAGTTTGTGAATATGTCTTTTTAATAGAATCTTTAACATCCTGGAGTAGAGCCGACTGTCCATTCCCGCTATAGTTGTTATACTGCGAGTATTTCTCATAAGGAAGCCAAAATAACATGTCAATATCGCTGGTTTTTGTTTCAGTATCTCTCCCATATGAACCAACATACAAGCTATGCTCTTTCTCCGAGTTTTTATTCCAAAAGTCATTGTTCAATCTTTTTGTAATTTGCTTATATCTATCTGCTATTTTTGCTATCTTATCATCCGGTATACGTAAAGCATAAATAAAATTTTCAAATTTACTAGCAATGCCCATGTTTTTGCTGCAACCTTTCTATTTAATAATATTTGTATCAAGCCTTATATCTTTATCCCCAACTTCTCAAACCATCCATTTCTTTTTAGGGTCTCGCACCTTTGCTCAAAATGTTCCATCATTACTTCCGCAAGCGTAGTTTTGGATTTTATTTTGACTCTTTTGTCTTCGGCATTAACTCTGTCCTTTTTGTAAAAGTCCAGCCTGTCCAGCTTTTCAAGCTTTTTTATATACTTTGGCATCTTTTTTATATAAATTTCTACGATATTTTTAGCAGACTCATTAAACTTGGCCCTATCAACATTAGCTCTTTTTACTATTTCTATAAAGTCGCTATATCTGATATTGGTCTGCTTGCCGTTTATACTTAGATGTGATTCGTAGTTTTTGATACCTTCGTAAAAGCCTGTGCAAGCGATATCGTAAAGAGGAGCTATTAAAATTTTACCGTTATCGTAAATAACCGATATATTTTTCGTATGCATATCCTCATGTCTAATAAGAAACGAGTAAAAATAGTACTCAATCATCCTAAGTCTATCGTCGCTGCTTGGCAGTATCTTGGCCGCCACATCAAAGAGTTTTTCAGATGAGGCTTTATATTTATCCTCGCTATTTAGCCCCATAAACGTAGAAAACTCTTTTCGCTGAAATTTATAAGCTCTAATCCTATCAAAATACTTTATAAAGTAGTGATACTCTTTATCTTGATCTCTTTTAAACACTCCGCTCATCGGCACGTCAAATCCTAACTCGTTCTTAGCAAAACTCATATGCAAATGCTCGTTTATAGCAATATGCGGAAAATAGTAGTCGCTGTTTTCATCGGCTTTGAGCGTATCGTATGGCTTAATAAAAAACGTCGCATTATCCTTATCGCTAGCTATTTTTATCGTGTTGTTTTCTACAACCACTTGAAGTTTATGTTGATAGCCGGACAAACTCATAGTCCTTACGTGCTTTATCTCCTCACTATCGCTCATAAATTTGCCAGGAAAAAGCGAAACATCGTCTATATCAACATTGTATTTTAAAATATTGGGAAAAGTATTAGCTCCTAAAATTTTGGCCTTTTGGGAAAGATAGCTTTGAGGTTTTATCTCGCGATTAAATTCTAAAGCACTAGCAGAAAACACAAGATCGTTCTTGCTATAATCATTATGTAGCAGCAAGAAAAACTCCGTAGCGTTGCCAGCCTTATCTATTAAAATTTTTCTATCTATTCCCTCTGGCAAAGACTCCTCAAAGTCCACAAAACAGCTCTTGCTCGTATAAATTTTAAAATCAATCGGCATTTCAAATTTTACGCCATGCCTACCATCAAGTAAAAAATCAGTATCATATGCAAAATAATAGCTATCGTAGTCATAGCCCAAATAGCCCACCAAAACTTGATTTTGATAAATAAAAAGGCGATTTTCAAAATGAGAATACTCGTTAGAAATTTCATAAGCCGTGCTTGAGGCCTGCCCTACTACTCTTATTCGCTTTAGCTCGCTTAGCTTTTTTAGCTCGTTTTGAATAGTTCTTTTTGATGCTCGTTCTACACCATTTTCTATCTGCGTTCTTGCAAGCAAAGTTTTGCTATTTTTTAAAATTTTGACTATTTCTAACGTTAATTGGTTCATATTACAACCTTAATTAAATCTTATCTATATGCGCAAGTTGCACGAGAAGTATAGTGCAGATAGTATTAATATAATCTTAAATATATGCGCGATCTACATGATATAGTAAAGAATAGATTATATCTTTCAAATCAAATTCTAATGCTTGGGCGAGGATACTTCTTGTCTGACAAGTCCGACAAAAAGTATCTCGTTAGGGATTTATCCCTAAAACCCCATCCGTAGCCTCTTTGGTTTTTATTTATTTATTTACCAAAAATGGTCATTTTTATGTTACTTTGTTTATTTTAATGTTTCATAAAAATACTTAACATTTCACAACAAAACAATTAATATAATTTAGTTTGTCAAATATTAGAGATGAAAAAAGCAACTATATTAAAAAGCCTTCTTTTATGGCATTCTTATAAAGTTCATACAAAATAGTAGCCTGCTTTACGGATGGAAGAACTATAATTCCAGTTGCAACTTTTGTTAAGATATCCATTTGTTTCACAGGTATTTGGTGCTTTATTTCATCTTTTTCATAATACTTTAAAATCTTGCCCCAATCTTTAAATTTGACGACAAATGATTGAACCTCTATTTCATCGTCAAGTTTCTTATCTTTCCTGGCTTCTTTTTTTATATACTTTTCTTCTTCTACGCTACTTAATATATCATCGTCAAATTCTAGACTCAATTCGATATCTTTTATATTATCCCAACATAATTTCTTCTTGCACCATTGGCCTATATTTGCATTACCTTCCGGCGGGTTAGTTATACTAGTATAAATTTTGCTAGCAACTATAGAGATTATATTCTCTAAATTATTGGATATTTTTTGCTCATCCCATATTCTAGAGAAATTTAAAAATAATCTATTTTTTTCTAAATAATACGATAAGTACGATAGGGTATAGGCTACGCATTGTGCCCTATAACCACCATTATACCAAGTAGCGTAAGAAACAAGCTTTTCAACTTGTTTAAACATTATAATTCTAGATACTGCTTCTTTAAAATAGTTACTCGTTATACAAAGCTCATCTTTTTCTAACATTTGAGTAATATATGTTGCGAAAGCCATAAAGCTATATTGTGCACCTTTTGATACAATATCAGGCGATTGCAACCAAGCGATTTCGCTTTTAGCTAAAAACGTCTTATCTATAAGTTGCGACCTGGGGTTTTCTATTTCAAATTTCTTTTTATCCGCGTTGCTTAAATATGCTTGCTCGTTTAAATATTCACCCCTTACCCTCTCATAAAACCAATGAGTTCTCACTTGTGCTCCATCAACAGCTGGTGCCAAATTTCTTCTTGAGCATTCTTTAAAATCTTTATGAAAAGGGCTATTTGAAAAGAAATCCGATTGATTTATCTTGTTTTGAGTGTTTGCATATTCGCTAACCTTTGAAACAAATTCATCTTGTTTTTCAGTGTCAGCAACTACGGATAGTTTCATCTGAACATAAATTTTTGATACATCTAGCTTTGCATTTTTACTTGAGGCGTATATGGCTGATACAGTCTGGCCTCCATTGACAATCTGAAAATTTGATATTTTTACGATTTTGCCATCTTGCAAAATTACATCATTAGCGGTTGCAGTTATGCCGTTATTGTATGCAAAAAACATCTCCGGTCTATATTCTATAGTGTTTCGCAACCCCTTGTTTACGTTGCCACGAAATTGCAAAAAAGTTCTAACGTTTTGCTCTAAAAGTCTGGAGCCAAATGCATCATAAATTTCAACTATTGTATTGCCGTCTATTACGCTTAAATAAGATCTATAGTCTTGCGCAGGCGTATCCACTACAAGTGCAGGCAAATCAACCTCAACGTCAAAGTTGTTTTTTGAGTTGTTTATAGTATAAACTTTATATAAAAACTCGATATCTATGATGCGATACTCCGCATCAATGCCAGATAGTATTTTATTTGGGATATTTGCTAAATTTTTAGTGATTTTTCCATCCGTTATAATAATAAAGCGAATTTTTTTAATCTCATTTTTTATTAAATACGAATATATATTATAGGCCATTGAGTGATGCTCGAAACCCTCTTCCATAGTATCATAAAGTTTTTCACAACTCCTTAAGAAGAAATTTTCTAACTTTTTAAATTTTGATTCTATTTGTACTTTTGTGAGAGTTTGTTTCTCATCACTTTGAAAAAAACAAAGCGCTAGAAGACTAAGTTTACCGCGCTCCGCATCAAAGTCATATCCACTTGCTTCCATATCTCTTTTATTGTATTCAGCAATCATGTAGTCTTGCGACAACTCTCCTTCATCAACAAGAGAGTCACAGACCGACTCAAAAAAAGCTTCTTGTTTGCTTATGCCTCGGCTTTGAGCTTGACTCACGATATCCTGCATAAAATCTTGATGAAAATCATCTAAACTAATCATTTTTTGCCTTTAAAGTTTTATTTTGTCCAATAAAAATTCATTGCACTTTAAGAAATCTATCGTATATTTCAGGTTGTGAATTCTAGAATCTATATCCATGGAAGTAATTTTTGGAAATTTATCATCTACATCAAAAAATAAAATTTTATCTATTTTAAATTTTAATGGTTCTGCTTGAAAATTTGCTTTATAGCCACACGAAAAAAGCTTTTTATAAAATGATTCTACGTCAGTTATCTGTACTTCTATGCTTTTTACAATATCCTCAACACTAAGCCCTTGCGAATGTATAGATAAAGAGTATACTACGAGATATAATTTTTCTTTACTTGTATAAAGTTGATAAGCGGACGAAATTGTAACATTTGGTGATTTTGAGGCTTTATGCGTTTTAATCTCAACAGCACAGTCATTGAATAAAAAGTCTTGTTTATCAAAGTCTGCCCCAACCCAAGAATTTAATGCCTCTTCAAAACCAACTTGTTTAGCTGCAATATTGCTTAAAAAACTCAGTTCACCAAATAGCCCCATTTGCTTTTCTATTCCAAAATCATCATCACTTGAAATAAAAAATTTCTTCCATTTTAAGAGTCTTGTTTCTATACTATCTACAACGCTTTCGCCATTATTGCAAGTATTTAAAAAAGAAATGATATCTTTGCAAACCAATACGAATAGTTGCCAGTTGGAATTATCGTTTAATGCTATATAAAATTTGGTGGAATCTTTAGAATCTTTTCTTAATGTATTTAAACCAATAAATTTAACGCTCCTTTTACTGGCTTTTATACAAAAATCTAGTTCAATGCCAAAAGTATATCTTCCATCTAAATCAACCATCCAAAAAATATCATATCTATTGTAGCCGTCAACCCTTCTTCTGGTATTATTTTTCATATCATTCCAAGGATTAATCATCTTGCTCCTCTGGCTCATCAAATTCCAAAAGCATCTCTTCTTGGTATACTTTATTGGTGAAATATTTAATGGTTTGGGAGCTACCACAAACCCCATCATTAGGAAAGCAAACACCATAGGCTGGTAGTATGTCGCAACAAAAGCCGATTTGATTGTTTTTAGTGTCTAGTATATGTAACATTAAAATTGGATTTTTCAAATTTTTTCTTAAAAATGAAGGCCTGTCGCCCCTTTTTTCTTTCTTGCTTTGTTCATAAATTTCATCATCTAGTAATGCTTTCTCAGGATCTCCTGCCGATAGTTTCCTATTCCCAAGTTCTATATAATCACCTCTATCTTGCAATTTTGAGCGCTCTTCCATATTTATCCCAAATTTTTCTAAAAACACACCCTTTCCTCCATAAAGAACAACATCCCACACTGTATTCTTATCTTCCAGATACGTCCTTATAAAATCTAAATGCATATGTGTTTTTATAACATTAAAGCTATCTATAAAATTTAATATTTTCATTTTATCTATATTTTTATATATAGTGGCACTTCCTTTTTTGCTACCTCTATTAAGTGATTCTATAAACTTTTTTAAAATATTTAAATTATTATCGTGTAGTTGTGGGTTTTTAGCAAATCTTACGGTTTCTATTAGCTTTCCACTTAAATCCAATGAAATACATTTTTCTTCTGCGTTTTTCATCTTATTTTTGGCTGTAATTTGTAATTGACTGTTTGGATCTTGCCTGACAGCTAGTCCAAAATTATAAGGAGTTAGACCATCTTCCGCCATCTCTTTAAATTTATACATAAGCTCATTTGTAGCCTCAATAATAAATCTAAAATAGTTTTGAATCTCTTCTGGCATATAAATTTTACACAAATCCTCATAACCTTGTCTGTACCCGAACCATCTACCCATCTGCATAAGCGTATCATAGAATATGGTACTTCTTATAAAATAACTAACACTGAGTCCTTCTAGAGTAAAGCCACGTGACAGGCTAAGTCCTCCGACTGCAATGACATTTACTCTTTCACCGGTATTGTAATTGAGTGGTTTCTTGCTCTTTTGATGAACCTCTATTACTAGAATACTGGTTGCTATTTCGGATAATTTTTTTGAAATCTCCAACCATGAAAATTCTATATCAAATTTTGTTTCAAAAACATCTTTTAAGTTTAATATCAATCTACTTTGCTCTACACAATTCGGCAGTAAAACAAAAGCATTAATATCATTTTTTAATACTTTTAAATATTCATCTATCAGGCTAGCGATTTTTTCGTGCACATCAGAAAAACGACTAATATTAACAAGCATACTATTATGCTTAATTTGACCCCTTAAATCCCTTGTTGCCACATTTAGTATAAATACATTTATAGCCTCGTATAGACTTTGTGGCAATTCGGATATAAGGTGATCTTTTTTATGTTTTAAAGGAATTTTTTCATCATAATCATTAATATCTATTAAATATTTATCAGGATTATCTATAAAAATCTTTTCGGCGCCGAAATAATTAGTCGGTGCATCAAGGGCATATATAAAATCTCTTGGAAAAAGATCTTTAGAGATATGCTCATTCATATTTTTAATCTTTACACTTTGCTCATCCTCTATCGTATGATCTATAAAAATGTTTGCATAAGGGGTAGCGGTGTATGCAATATAAGAGCTTTTTTCAAAAAGTTCCAAAAGGGCTCTCAGCTCTTTATTTATGGTAGTTGGGTCGCTTTGTTCTTTTGTATTTATGGAGGCATAGTCAGACTCGTCGTCTATCAGCAACATGGCATGTTTTGAAATTTTATTACTATAATGAGATTTGATCCATGTTATGACATTAGAAAGAGTGCTCGCATTTTTCTTAATAACTAAAAGTACGGGTGTATTGATATTATCAAAATTTATACCTTGTGAATTTTTATGTGCGTCTCTTGTATTAAAATCGCTTATTTCCGTAGTCAAGCTAATAGGTTGCATTCTATTTGCATTAGGCAGATCATCAAGCCCAACCCCGACTATTTTTGAGTCATTTTTACCAACAAAAGCCTCATTTATACGAATTTGGGTCTGGTTTCTAAGATTGTTTTTATCTCCAGCAACAATAACTATAAATTTATAACCAATATCGGCAGCCTTACATATCAATGAAGCGTAATTTGAAGTTTTGCCAGATTGAACATGACCCACAACCATACCGTATACACTAAATTTATTCTCTCTCGGATCTCCAATTTGATTCATTATCATATCAGTATCATCATCTACAGTTTTAATGACTTGCGGAGGTAAGAAGCCTTTATAAAATTTTTCCAATCTATCCCAGTAAAAATTACTATTATTGGCTTTTGTGTTTATACTATACCAAGACGTATTGCGTCGTTTTTGTTCATCACCTTTTATTACCAAACCTACACTCATCTTGACATTAAAATATTTTTCTAAGTTATCTTTTAGTTTTTTATAATCATTAATTGAAAAATTGCCGTCTTCGTTAAATATATCAACTTTTATGTCGGACTCAATAACTTTTCTTACTCGAAATACTTCATTGTCAATATCTTCCTCTTGCAAAACCCCATTTTGTTTAGAATACTTGACAATCAAATTACTTTTTGAAAAATTAAAAACCTTTTCATAAAAACTATATTCCATCCAACAGCTCCTTATATTTTTTAAAAATCTCTATTTTTTTTATTTCATCTTCACTAAGTCCTATATTTTTTAGATGTTCCAGTATTTTAACCGCTTCTGTATTTGAAATAATATCCTCTTGTCTAAAATTATGTGGATTTTGCTGGACTTGCACCTGTATAGCTTCTAATGGCATGCATGCCTCAAGTGACTTTAGATATAGCTGAAATAGCTCTCTCGTTTGCAAATCCAATAAATCTAATAATTTTTGATGTATTGGATTTTCTTTATTTATTGCGAAATAAATTTTGCTATCTTCGCAAACTAAATCCCAAAATCTAGTAACATTTTTGTCATTTATTTTACGACCGCGAGTAGAAAAGGGCTTTACTCCATCTTTTATGGAGTAAAGAGCAACTCTTTTGAGCTCTTCTTTCAAGCCAGCAACTGGATTTGCGATAGACTTTTTTACATCAATATTCCACAACTCGTCTTGATCATTTGAAATTTCAATCTTTATACGAACAAGCTTTGTTGCATCGCTAGATTTTAGAGTTCCCCACCATTTACCATAGACAAGTAATCTGTGAGCTCTATAAAGATAGAAGCCTTGAGATTTTATATAGCCGTCTCTTCCGCCATATTTTTCCCATTCCGATGAAGTCACTTTTGAATGATGTGGTAAGATAAATGGGGTAATTTTTATTTCTTTTTCGTTGTATTTAATTATTTCTGTAGATTTTATAAAGGTTGCATCATGAGTTGGATTAAACGGATTAAAAGGTATTAACGGATTATTGTTGATGGATATTTTTATTTTTCTTGCGCCGTCAGCCTCCTCTAGAAATTGATGAAAAACCAAAGACAAATGCCCTCTTAGTGCTTCTAAACATTCTGAAATTTGCTCAGTTTTGTCTATCTCTTCCCATATAACAAGAGTAGAATTATCGTTTCTATAAAAATCTTTAAATACTTCAAGATTTTTGTATTTGCCCAACTCAGGTGTCAAAAGCAACCATTTATCACTTTTAGAGATATAGTCCAGGTCCCATTGTTTAATGTTCACCTGATTATATTTCTTTGATATAACGGTAAGTTTTTTGCATTGAGAAAATGAAGCCGTTTTAAGGCCTAAACCAAATTTACCAAGTGCGATATCATTTCTTCTCTCATCTGGATTTTTCGATGATAGCCTCATGGCTTCCACTAGTTCATCTTCATCCATTCCTGCACCATTATCCAAAATACAAAAAAACGGTTCAGGATGTTGTATGGCATAAATTTTTATATCATTTGCACCGGCAGATATGCTGTTATCAATAATATCTGCAACTGCCACTTCGAAAGTATACCCTATATCACGAAGCGATTTGACAAAATTTGCAACATTCGGATTAATTTCTATCGGATCCATCCAACACCGCTACAATCTCTTTTGCAATTTTTTCAACCATTGGCATAACAACAGAATTTCCAGCCTGCTTATACAACTGTGCTCTTGATATGTTTGATGGGAGTATAAAATCTCGCGGAAATCCTTGCAAATTAAAGCATTCTTTTGGGGTCAATCTTCTTATTATACCATTATTTAATATTATTGGGATATTATGTCCGCCGGCACCCATATTTGCAGTCAAGGTAGGGCACACATTTGATTTGTTGGGGCGCACATAATAACGCCTATATTGATAAACAACGTTTTCATCTATCACACTCTCTGCTACTCTACGATGAATTTTATTGCTTTTGTCATTATAAATATCAGATTGAGTAACACATGAATCATCTAGGAAGGATTTTATATTTCTGGGGGCCTTGCTTGTTTCTTTTGGTATTTTAAATCTAGCGGATAATAAATTCTCTTGTTTTGTTTCTAGTATATTTTCTTTTATAGGTTTTTCAAATGAATAGTTGCTTTCATCTTTAAAACCTACTATATATATTCTTTCCCTTCCTTGTGGTATGTCTGTATACTTTGCAGCATTTAGCACAAATGGTATAAACGAATATCCTGTTTTTTTTATTTCATCTCTAATAGATTTAAAAGTTTTGCCATTATCATGAGTAGCTAGCGTTTTAACATTTTCCAAAAAAAAGGCTTTCGGTCTTAATTCATTTAAAAGCCTCGATACTTCAAAAAAAAGTTTTCCACGCTCATCGTCAAAGCCCTTACCATGCCCAGCATGCGAAAATGGTTGGCAGGGAAAGCCTGCAGTTAATATATCTATATCAGCTAGATTTTTATTGTTTAATTTTTTAATGTCGCCTTCAATAAGATTGGTGTATTTGTGGTTTAGTCTATAAGTCTCACAAGCGCTTCGATCAATTTCATTAGCCCAAACAATATCGCAATTTGAATTTTTAAATGCTTGACATACACCACCAACGCCAGCAAACAAGCTTCCAACTCTATAAATCACAAACAATTCTCCATTTTCTAAATATTGTATAGTAATTTATGTTAAAATATACTAATAAGAACAAACCACCAAAGCTTCAAATACAGTTCCAATAATTATAACTAGCCAGTTATTATACCACATTGGGATCTATGTTTTAATTCTAAACACATATTTCTTAATACAAGACGTATTGATGTCGATCAAATATCTATGATTTATTAAAGCATATTTTTATATAGCTAAATACTCAATTCACATCACACAGCCTAAAATTAACCCATTTATAGCCCCATATCATCGTAAATTCCGATCTCTTCAATCTTTTCTCTTTTTATCTTGTTTACGTCCATCTTTGTATCTTCGGGTATACGACTTAATACATATCTTCTAGCGACTTCTTCAAATTCTCTAGTTGTGCCAGATATTTCTCTTGCAAAAACGTCCGGTTTTCGGATTCCTTCTGTAAGCTTGTTAATTGTATTTGCACATTCTCTAATTCTTGAGATAAAGAGTTTGTATTGTTTGTTAATTGCATTTGCAACTTGGCTAATTCGTTGTTTAACGAGTCGTATTCCGTCGATAGTTGCTTTAATAGCATTATCCAATCTTGCTCTTGCTTCTCTTTTTCTTCTAATTGCGTTAACAATAGCTGCTCTAGTAAAGTCATTGTCGAATATCCTTTTATTAAAAATAGTATGTTTATGGTTTACTGCTCGCCATCTATATTCTGCTTTATATACATCTTCATATTCTGATTTTCTTGGATTAAATCGTTCTTTTGTAGATATAGCCTCCATGCGTATATCGATACCAAGATCGCTGCTATCGTCAAGATCACCGATAGTATTTTGAATGTATCTGCTTCGCTTCGGCACTCTGCCAACCTGTATTTCAAGCCATTGAGTGCGTTTTTGTATTTGTTTGTCAAGCTCTCTTTTGAGTCTTGCAAGCTCTTGATCTCGTTTTGAGAGATTTTGTTTGAATTTAATAATTCTAAAATCTCTTGATTCTTTTGATTTAAGATAGTCTGCAAATATAAAACTTCGTCCTGAAGCGTCGATATTTGTTTGCTTATCTGCTCTATTTCTAAATTCCGTTGCTCTTGTTTCAGTTTTACCTCGGAGTTGCTCCAAGCTCTCAAAGTCTCTAAATTCTTCATTAAACATATCCCCTTTGAATCTTTTTGCTTTTTTGGTGTTAGGTAATTTGACCGATATATAGTCTTTGCCGATCCTAGTTATATCTATGTCGCTACTTTTTAAAGCATTCAAGATGTCGTCTCTGCAAGTAAATTCTTGATTTATAAATTTATCAGTCAGTATTTTTTCTAACTCGATGTAGTCTTTGATAACACCAATCTCTTTTCTTGATCCTTGAAGCATATGAGCTTTGATGGGATCTTTTGGATCGGTAAATCCGAATTTTAAATTTATGTAGTTTTGCCAAGCGTCTATTAAAGCTCTGTCCGCTTTGTCATAGTAAGGGTTAAAAGACATGCCGCTTTCAAGGTCTATTTTTGGTATGGCAAAATTTAACTCAAGCCGACCTTTGTCGATATGTTGAACCCAAAGGATATTAAATCTCTCTTTGTATCTTCCGAGTAGCAATGTTTCAAATTCATCTATTATTTTTTGCTTGGTATCCAAATCGATGTCAGATTCTTCAAAGCTTAGACAACCCATACAGAGCTTTTGTTTTTTAGTTATGTTAGATACTATCTGCCTGGTAACCGCTTCGCAACCTTTTAAAACAAACGCCGTTTTATCTTTTACCCTACAATTTAAAAGATAACCAATTCCGGCAGTACTACCGCCGTTTTTAGTTTTAAAGAATTTTACTAACATGTTTAACTTCTCGGATTAGCTTTTGCGATATTAGGTCGTCTAATTTTTTATTAACGTCAATTATCTGTTTTAAAACGATACCGTCTATGGTTTTATGCGTATTAGCATGCTTTGCGATTTGATTTAGGTTGTTGCCTATTTTTGCTACTTGAATCACCATTGTTTTATCGAATTTATGGACAAGAGGCTTGGCATTTGATATAACATGTCTAATATAGGTAGATGCCTTAAGGCCAGATATAGAAGCATTTAGATTTACTTGATTAAGTTCATTATCATCAAGTCTTATAGTGAGTCTATTTTCCTTATTTTGCTTCATCATAGAACCTTTTGTCTTTGATTTGTCAAAAATTCAGCTATTGAAAGCAAAGGAAAAACTATCCTTGAATTTTTAGCATCACCTATCTTTATGTATCTTGGCAGATTTCTACCATCTTTGATACGTAGATCCAGCGTTGAAAGCCCTATTCCGATAGCTTCGGCCGTTTGTTTTCTATCTAATACTTGCTTGGAAGGAAATTGTCGCTCCAAGCTTTGTAGTACGGTATTTAAAAAATCGTCATTGTTTAACATGCAAGATCCTTTTTAGTATTCTTACTACTAATTATATCTATGCGGATTGGTTTTTGTAAAAAAATGGGGTATTTTTAAAAATTCTTTGTGAAATATAATATTTTAGAGTAGCTTAGAGTAAATGACGATAAATTTTTTTTATATTTTTCAACTCAAACTCTTTGGAAAAATGCGAATAATATATCTTAAAACACATTAGAGTAAAACATAAAATTTTAGAATATTAAATAAACCTGAGGGGAAATAAAGGGGAAAAATACAAAAACTAAGAAAAATTAAAGCTCTTGAAATATCGATAAAATCGGGATTTAAAAAGGATTTTTTAGCATAGATGGCTCCGGATGCTGGATTCGAACCAGCGACCAATCGGTTAACAGCCGACTACTCTACCGCTGAGCTAATCCGGAACGTTTTAAAAGAAATCGTATTATAGGCAAAAAAATCCCGTTTGTCAATAAATTTTAGCTTAAATTTTCGGATATCAAAAAATTAGTAGAAAAAAAGAGTAAATTTTACCGCAAAATCACGCAAGACGGTAAAATTTAGTCCCCGCCGCATCTACTATTTTTATCTTTTTGTCAGCCAAAAGCTCCAGTAAATTTTGCTTCGAACCTTCAGAAAAACTATTTGTTACGTCATTTTCGCTTTGCGGGCGGCGTTTTACCAGCTCTAGCAGCCCCTCTTTGCTAAACTCAAGTTTTTCATCGCCGTATTTTGCCGATGCTATGACGCACGGCACGCCGGAAATTTGCTGCGCAAGCTCATATAGGAGCTCACGGCTCACGCCTTTTACCGGGTATGCGGGCGGTCGATCGATTGTACTTATATCCACGCGAGCGGGCAAAATTTGATTTATCGCCGCATTTAGCGCTTCAAATTCAGCTTTCGTGTCGTTTAATCCTTTTACGACCAGGATTTCAAGCACTAGCTCGCCTTTAAATTCTCGCCTAAATTTAGCCATCGTGGCCACCAGCTCGCCAACATCGATATTATCGCCCGAGCGATCGATCCTAGCAAAGGTCTTTTGCACCGCGCTATCAAGGCTAAATTTGACGATATCAAGCCCCTTTAGCGCCTCGCAAATTTGAGGGTTAAGCACGCCTGAGCCGTTTGAGAGGATGAGAGTTTTGGCGGGACCTTTTATCAAATTTAGCTCGCTTACTAGCCGCGCCAGATCCGGGTAGAGTGTCGGTTCGCCGTTTGCCGTGAGCGTGATGACGTCGATATGCGGATGCACGGCAAGTGCGGCCTTCACCTCGGCGATTACTTGCTCTACGCTAGGCGAATTTTCTATCTCCGCGACGGGTTTTGCCGCCGTGAGTTCACAGTAAACGCAGTCAAAGTTACAGCACTTTTGCGCTGGCGATAGATCGACGCCCAGCGAAACGCCAAACCTGCGCGAGCTAACGGGACCAAATACGATTTGCATTGATTTTCCTAAATTTAAGATGTGCGATTATACTAAAAGCGAGGATAAATTTTATTAAAGCAGATAACAAGAAAAGTATTCAAATTTAATACGACCTGGTAGCAAATTTTAAAACGAGATTCATCTACCATACAAAAGCTTTTTAAAAGACATAAAGCAAAATTCGAAAATTTAGTTTCTATCAAATTTTGCTTTATGTTAACTTCAAAAATCATACATAAAGTCAAATTTGACGGTTCCTGCGCAAAATAAGAAACCGCCAAAATAACTTAAAATTTCTTACGTCTTACGTCTTCTACGATCGCCTTTGCCATACTGTCTACCTCGGCGGTTACGACGCTCGTATCGTTTGCGACCCTGACGTTTTGTTTGGTGAGCTCATCAACCTCGGCTACGCCTTGATTTATCATATTGATAGCTTCGCTTTGCTCCCTGATACTTTCACTCATCTCATTGATGCTTTGAGCTAGCACGTTTGCGTTGGCTTCGATTTCGCCGAGAGATTTTTGCGTACGTTCGGCTAGTTTGCGAACCTCATCAGCCACGACCGCAAAGCCTCTGCCGTGTTCGCCTGCGCGCGCTGCTTCGATGGCTGCGTTAAGCGCTAGCAAGTTTGTCTGATCGGCGATATCGCGGATGATGACGATGATGTTTTTGATCTCCTCGCTTTGGCGCGTTACGTCTTCGGCCTTTTGGCTGATAGCGTTCATAGAGCTACTCATCTCCTCGACTGCCGCAGCGCTTTCTTGGAGAGAATTAGCCTGCGAATTAGCGCCTTGCGTGACTTGCTGCATCGAGCGAGCTAAAAACTCGGCCTTTTCTTCAAGCGTATGCGCCTGCTCTAAATTTGCCCTTAGCATACCGGCTATCTCTTCGCCTAAAGCATTGATACCGGCAGCTACTTTGCCTTCGTCGTCAAGCCTTTTTGTAAAATCCTGATTTTTAAAGCTTTCGAGCAAATTTAAGACCTCGTCGCCGCTTGTGGCTATGGCTTGTTTTAGCGCGACTTGTAGATCTTTAAATGTCTGTTTTAGCTGGCTAAGAGCCGGATTTGAGGTGTCGGCGTTTAGCTGGGCTACATAGTTGCCCCTGCCTATCTGCCCTACAAACGCGTTGGCCTCTTTTATGAAGCTATTTTGCTCGGCGAGATTTGCCTCGATTTGCCTGATATTTTCGTTTATTAGCGCACTCATCTGTCCGATCTCATCGCTTCCGCTGCGCTCTAACGTTTCGGCTTTGTCGGTTTTATTGTTTAAAAATTCGAAAAATCTCACAAGGCCGTTTTTAGTCTGATCGATACCGGAGATTAAATTTTTACCGATCATGATAGAAGCTAGCAACATCAAAAGCACACACACGGCGATAACGATACCGCTAAATATAAGCTGCGCCGTCGCTTCGCTTTTTACCTGCGAGGCTGCATTTTTCATATCGCTTAATAGCTTTAGCTCTAACTCCCTCATCGCATCTATAGATAGAGTTATTTTTGAGAACCAAGTCGCGGGGTCGTACGATATATCCTCGGTAGCGACTACGTTTTTGATGATATTCATCGCATCGTTAAAGTCCGCCTTTTTTCTAGCGATAGTATCAAATTCAGCACTGAATTCTTTTGGATTGTACTCGTCGAAATCCTGCATAAATTTATTGATTACGCTATTTAGCGCGACTACTTTGTTGTAGTCTTCTTTGCTTATGCTTTTTTTAGTAAAAACTCCGTTTAGCGTAGCGCGTAAGATGCCAAACGATTCCTTTATCTCCCCAACGATAATAATGCGTTTTAAATCATCAACGAGGCTAGGTTCTAGTTTGTCGCTATATCCGTTTATAGCGATCACCTCTTTTCTTAGTATTTTAGTTATACGTCCGATTAGATTATCGCCGCTCCTTTGATCTACGCCTGAGCGAATACTAGCTATCTCTGGAGCTATTTCGTTCTTTTCCGAAAGCTTCTCAAGCGCCGCATCCACGTTTTTACGTTGCGCCACGAGTTTAGCATTATCTCCCCCGGCTAGCACTCCGGAACTAAAGCCGCGCTCTTTTTGCATCTCGTGGACAAAGTCGTTTTGATTTATGATCGTATCGACGATTTGCTCGCTGTAATCGGCTTTATCGCGAGTTTTGATAATACCGTTTAACATATAGGCGCTAATGATACCAAGACCTATTAGTCCGACTAGAGCTATGACTAAAATTTTAAGTTTTATGCTCAGATTGTTCATCCTTCCTCCTTTATCTTGCGCTTTTTTCTTGCACTCGTTTTATAAAATATTTCGCGTTTTCTACCGGAATATCAGGCAAAATACCGTGCCCGAGATTAAAGATATGCGGCGCGTTTTTCATCGTCTGCAAAATTCGTTCCACACCCGCGTCGATCGCCTCTTTACTATAAAGGCGCGTAGGCTCCATATTTCCTTGAAGGACGTATTTTGGGCTTAGTTTTTCTTTAGCAAGCTCGATCGGCGTACTCCAATCCACGCCAAAAACCTCGAAATTCCCCGAAATTTTATCCAGATACCCGCTTATGCCTTTTGGAAAAACGATAACCGGAATTTGAGGAAATTCGGCCTTAAGCGCATCCACTATATCCATGATATATTTCCAACCGAACTCAAAATAAGCCTCATCCTCCAGCGCGGCCGCCCAGCTATCAAAAATTTGAACCGCGTTTACGCCGGCTTTTATCTGCTCTTTCATGTAGCCTATGAGCGCGGCCGTAACCTTGGCTAAAATTTGATGCATAAACTCAGGGTTTGAATATAAAAGCTTCTTGCTGACCGCATAGGTTTTCGTCCCGCCGCCCTCGATCATATACGTAGCTATCGTCCACGGCGCTCCGCAAAAGCCGATCAGAGCCTTATCATGTGCCAAATTTTCGCGCGTTAGCTTGATCGTATCGTATACGTAGTTTAAATTTTTGATTGATTTTTGGACGTCCAGCCTATCCAGATCATCTTTCGTCTTGATAGGACCACTAAATACCGGACCCTCGCCTTGGACGAATTTAAGATCCATGCCCATCTCGAGTGGCACGACGAGGATATCGCTAAAAAGTATCGCCGCATCGACGCCTAAAATTTCAACCGGCTGGATCGTGACCTCGCTGGCTTTTTTATAATCTTTACAAAGCGATAAAAAGTCGCCCGCCGCAGAGCGAACTCGCATATACTCGGGCAGATACCGACCCGCCTGCCGCATCATCCAAACGGGCGTATAGGGCGTCGGTTTTTTCAAACAAGCGTCGATAAAAATCATATATTTCCTTTAAATTTTTAGCGATTTTATCTAAATATTTATTAAATTCTAATCCGCCCACTTACTTTCGTCTAATTTTTTTTCATTTTTGGCCACAACTAGCGCGCCCAGCATATCTCCCGTCACGTTCATCGACGTGCGCCCCATGTCAAGGATCGCGTCGATGCCCAAAATCAGCGCATACGCCGCAGCTACCGCGCTTCCGCCCTCGACTTTTAGACCGACTGATTCAAGCACCATCAAAAGCATTATCGCGCCCGCTCCAGGCACCCCGGCAGTTCCCACGGCAGCCAGGACGGCCGTTAGTATTATGGTCATTTTAGCCCCAGAGTCAAGCTCCACGCCCACGGCGTTAGCGATAAACATCGCGCAGATACCTAGATATATGATCGTGCCGTTCATATTTACGGTGGCGCCCACGGGAAGCGCAAATCCGTAAATTTGCTTTGGGATACCCATGTCTTCTTCGGCCGTTTTCATCGAGATAGGCAGCGTCCCACCCGAGCTTCTAGTTACAAAAGCCGTTAGCATAGGCGATCGAACTTTTTTTAGAAATTTAAACGGATTGATTTTAACAATCAAGCAGATCAAGAAATAAACGACGAAAATTTGAGCCGCAAAGCCGATATAAGCGCTAACCGTGACGCCAAGAAGCGGTCCGAAAGCCTTTACGCCCTGCTGCGAAAATACAATAAATATAAGAGCGAAAACGCCAAACGGCGCGTACTCCATGATCCATCTTATGACGTAAAACATGATATGGTTGATTCCGTCAAATACGTCGTAGATCAAATTTCCCAGCCTACTAAGCCTCTCGTCCTTGCTATCCTTTAAAAACGAAAGCGCGACGCCGAAAAATAGGCTAAAAGTTATGATTTGTAAAATTTCGCCCTTTGCAATAGCTTCAAAAGGGTTGGTTGGAAATAAATTTACGAGTATCGACGACATACTAGGCGCATTTGCAGCCTTGCCTGCTACGTCGCCACTGCCGGTTATATGTAGCCCTGCTCCCGGCTCCAAGATAAGCCCGACCGCAAGCCCTACTATGATGGCAAAAAACGACGTCAATATGTAAAAAATCAGCACCTTTGCCCCCACTCTGCCAAGATCGGAAGGCGAAATGGAGCTACAGCCCACGATAAGCGAGGCCATAACGATAGGTACGATGATCATCTTAAGAAGTCTTATAAACACGTCGCCAAAAGGCTTTAGGATAACTATCGCGTCCTTTGCGTCTTGAAAAATGATGCCACAAACGGCGCCCAAAATAAGTCCGGCTAAAATTTTTAGAAGCAAATTCGCCTCGAAATATTTCTGAATTATTCCGCGTTTAGCGTTTGATTGCACGAAATCTCCTTTAAATTTAATCCGTGAATTATAAGTAAATTTTTCTTAAACTACAAATACTTCTGTTTTTTGAATTACGGATTAAATTTAAAGCGAGAAAATTTAAAAAGGTGCAAATTTTAGTTTTTAGCCGCCAGTTCGTCTAGCAAATTTTGCAAATTTACGCCTGCTAAACTATCAAACATCGCTTGCTGCGCGGAGGCAAATTTAGGCGTCAAAAGCGCCTCTATCCTGCCTCCTAGCGGACAAGGCGGCGGCGAGTTTTTGTGGATTTTAAAGATGTCATTTTCGCCCTCGTTTACCGCCGAAAATATATCAAACAGCGTGATCTGCTCAGGCTTCTTAGCTAGGCTCGCCCCGCCCGTGCCCGCGCTTACGTTTATCAAATTCGCCGATTTTAAAAGCCTGATTATATTTCGCACGATGACGGGGTTCGTGCCGATCGTGCCGGCCAAAAACTCGCTCGTATTTTTCTCGTCCTTAAAAAACTCGCAGCTAAGTAATATATGTATAGCGATGGAAAATTTTTGTCCTATTTGCATAACCGGCCTTGATTTAAATTTAAAACCGCACGTTAGTTTCGTGCGGCGTTATTTTAGCTAAATTACGCAAAATTTTAAGCTCACGCTCTCTCGCCGACTGCGGTAAAGCGCTTTTGCACGAAAGCGCCGTTTTTTAGCTCGTCTATGATCGCGATCGCGAGGTCTGCATAGCTGATGTAGCTCTCGTTTTTGGAGTTTAGGATTAGATTGTCGTCGCCGAGCACGTATTTGCCCGTGCGAGTGCCGTTTGCGTCGTAGTCTCCCGCAGGCGAGACGTAAGTCCAAAGCACATCGATTATGCCTTTTAGCTCGAAAAACGACTCCGCAGTCGCCCTTGCCACGCCCATATACTCAGGCGGGAAGCCCGGCGTATCCATAGCCATAGTGCCTTGATCGTCCACTAGTAGCGTACCTGCGCCGCCTACGATGATCAGCCTCGTTTTAGTACCGCTAAGCGCGTCTGCAAGGTGTTTTGCTACCTTTTTATGAAGCCCAAATGTTTCGGGCGTCCAAGCCGCAAATGCGCTGATAACGGCGTCAAAGCCCGCTAGATCGGCCCTTGTTAGCTCAAAAATATCTTTGTGGACGACCTTTGCATCGCTATTTTTGTACCCTTTGTTTCGCACGATAGCCGTTACGTCATGCCCTTGTTTTAGGGCCTCTTTTACTAAATTTACGCCCGTTTTGCCGTTTGCACCTATGATTGCTATTTTCACTGTTTTTCCTTTAAATTTGATTTTTTTTATTGCTTTGTTTTTATTGCCGCGTAAATTTACAGCCAGCTTGGCTTTACGTCCTCGTTTATCACGCCGTCACTCATCGTGTACTGCTCCAGGCTGCCGTGTTTGGTCTGGATACAGATAAACTTCATCCCTTGCGCGCCCGCCTTGAAGCATCTTTTGCCGTCTGGATCGATGCGGATCGCGTCGCCCTCGCTGACCGCCGTCTCCTCGCCGTCAATAAAAAGCGTGCCGCCGCCTTTTAGCACCAAATAAAGCTCCTCGTTTTGCTTGTGCGAATGTACAAACGGTACGCTCGCGTTTGCCGGAAGCTCGTTGATAGAGAGCTCGCAGCCGCTTAAATTTAAAGCATCTTTCAGCTCGACTCTCGGCTCATTTTTGGTTGAAACGATCTTGTAGTTTGACATCTTTTTCTCCTTAGAAATTTTTTGTTGTAATGCTGTAACTTACAACCGATGAGCGAAGTATAATCAAATTTTGTTGTAATGTCAAGAGTTACAGCAAAAATTCCAAAATTTGACGCAAAATTTAAAATCAGCTAAAATCCGCACGATTTTAAACAAAGGAATTTTATGCAAAATAGCGCATTTAAGACGCTAACGCTCATCGCAAAGAAAAATTTTAAAAAGCTGTTCTTGACGTTTAGCCTGGTTTTGGCGGAAAACGGGCTATTTCTAGTCTATCCCGTACTAGCCGGTATCGCCATAAACGCCATCGTAGCGGGCGATACGCTTTTGGCGCTTAGCTACTCGGTCATGGTGTTCGTGGGCTGGGGACTTGGCTCGATTAGACGCCGCGTGGATACGCAGGTATTTACTAGGATATATGCAGGACTTGCCGTAAGCGTGATAATGAACGAAAAAAGAGCCGCAAAAGACGAAAGCGCCGTGATCGCAAGAGCAAATTTATCTCGCGAATTCGTGGATTTTTTCGAGCAGCATTTTCCCGTGTTTTTTACCTCGGTCGTCTCGATTTTCGGCTCGGCGATCATGCTTTTATTTATCGAGTTCTACGTTGGTTTGGCTGTTTTTGCCCTGCTCGCGGTCTTTGGAGTTTTGCTACCCAAATACATCGCCAAAAACGACCGCTTGTATCTCAAGCTAAACAACCAGCTAGAGCGCGAGGCAGGACGCATAAGCACAGGCGACGAGCGTACGCTAAAGCGCCACTACGACGTGCTTTCAAAGCTTCGCATCCGCATATCAAACAGAGAGGCGATGAGCTTTTTCATCATCGGCGTGAGCGCGGCGGCGATTTTTAGCTTGGCGATATTTTTGCTATCACACAAGCAGGCAAACGCGGGCCACATCTACTCGGTGCTCACCTATCTTTGGACGTTTGCGATCAGTCTTGACGACGCACCGAAGCTAATAGAGGAGTTTAGCAAGCTAAAAGACATCGGCAAGCGCGTAGGTGCTGGACTAGAAGGCGGTATAGATAAAATTTAAGCGCTTTTTTTGAGGTATAATTTAACTAAAATTTGTCCAAAAGCGAGGTCAAAATGCACGAAAATCACGCCCACTGCGCGCATTCGCACACGTCAAACAAGGTTGTTTTGAGAAATTCTTTCCTTATAATCTCCGCTTTTATGCTGGTCGAGGTCGCGGGCGGCTTCGCGACAAACTCACTCGCCCTGCTCTCAGACGCCGGGCACATGCTATCAGACGCCGCAGCGCTCGGGCTTTCGCTGTTTGCATTTAAATTTGGCGAACGCAAGGGTAATCTGCAAAAGACCTTCGGCTACAGGCGGATCGAAATTTTAGCCGCGACGATAAACGCCGTCACGCTCATCGTCATCGCCGTTTTTATCGTCATCGAGGCAGCGCGGCGCCTGCAAAACCCGCCCGAAGTAGCCACCGCTGGCATGCTCGCCATCAGCACGCTGGGACTTGCCGTAAACATCGTCGTGGCGCTATATATGCTGCGCGGCGGCGACGTGAGAGAAAACGTCAATATGCGCGGCGCCTACCTGCACGTACTTGGTGACGCTGCGGGCTCGGTGGGCGCGATCGCGGCGGCTTTGGCGATGATGTGCTTTGGCTGGGGCTGGGCGGACGCGGCGGCTAGCCTGCTCGTGGCCGTGCTCATCGTAAAAAGCGGCTGGGGCGTGCTAAAAGAGAGCCTAAACATCCTGATGGAGGGCTCGCCAAAGGGCGTGTGCCTGGACG
>CAUPZP010000016.1:0-41303 GCA_963516105.1 uncultured Campylobacter sp. | reverse complement strand
TTATTTTAGCTAGTGTTATTATAGGACTTAACTTTAAAGAATAAGCTTAAATGAAGGTGTAATTTATAATTTATTAGTAATATTAAAGGATATATTTGGCTTATGGGTGTGATTATATCGGGCTAAGGATGGTGAAAAATAAAATTCAAATTTACAGGATTAAATTTGAATTGTGACGTTAAATTTGGAGATAGAGAGCGGCGGTTGGATGGTAAATTTAAATTTGAGGAGGGTTAAATTTAAATGAATCGGCAAAATTTGTAGATAAAATGGCGGCAAATTTGACCATATTTGCCGCCTGTAAGCTAAATTTAGCCTAGTCTTTTATGTAAAATTTGAGAAAATCCCCATAGGTGTCTAGCGTGTGCGAGCTCGGTTTTTTCGAGCTTTGCCACCATCATCTCTTCGTTTTTTCCTAGGCGCGAAACCACCTCGCCAAACGGGCTAATCAGCATCGAATCGCCGTAAAAGCTCCACTGCTCGCCGCTTGCGGCCTTGTGATTGCCGACGCGGTTTACGCGCAGGACGTAGACGTTGTTTGTAAAGGCGCGGGTTTTTAGCAGCTCCTCCCAGCGCGACTCGCTAAAAAACGTGCATGCAGTGGGAACTACGACGGCATCGACCTTCTTGCGCGCCATATACGCCCATGCTGCGTCAAAATGCGCCTCAAAGCCAAACATCACGCCGATTTTAAATTTCTCGTAGCTAAAAACTGGCAAATTTAGCTCGCCCTCGGTCTTGTTTGCAAAAAATTTCGCCTCGTTCCAGTGCGGGTAGGGCATAAGGATCTGTTGCTCGTAAAAGCGCGACGATGTGGGGCTAAATCTCGCCGCGACCTTGACGAGGCCTTTGCCTTTTGGCAGCACTAGCGGAGCTAGGATTTCTAGATTGTATTTTTGCGCCATCGCCGCAAGCGCGTGTTTTTTGCGCTCGCTTTGTTCTTTGATGAGGCTTTTTGGCATGAGCTCTAGCTCTTTAAAAAAGCTGTTTAGCACGTACTCTCCGAGCACAACGAGCCTAGCGCCCTCATCGGCGCAAATCCTAAAATAATAATCCAGCCTCGACTCGCTCATGGGCTGCGTCGGTAGCTGCAGGGCGCAAACGGCTGCGCTACTCATCGTCTGCGTCCTTTACGACTAGCTTTGCGTTTTGCAGGATTTTGTCTGCTTCCTCGAGCAACTTTTTGCCTTCTTTATGCAGCTTGACGCTTTGTTCTAGGCTCAAATTTTCATCGCCTAGTTGTTTTAAAATTTCATTTGCTTTGGCGAGTTTGCTTTCAAAATCCTCGCTTAAATTTTCACTCATCTAAAACCTTTTTTATGATTTTTTCAAATTTATCTACTTCGACCAAAAACGCGTCGTGGCCGTAGTCGCTGTCTATCTCGTGGTAGTCGCACGCCTTGCCGATGCTGCACAGCGTCTCGTGCATCTCGCGCATGCAGCTTGGCGGAAATAGCATATCGCCGCTAAATGCAACCAGCGTAACCTTGGCGCAAATAGGCAAAAGAGCGTGCGCTAGGTCGTCGTAGTGGCGCGTGCAGTCAAAGATATTCATCATCTTTACGATGTAAAGGTAGCTCAGCGGATCAAAGCGCTTTGGAAAGCCGTGGCCGTTGTACTCCATATATCGATCGACCTGAAACCGCCCCGTAAGCTCGTAAAGGCCGTCGGTTTCGACGTAGTTGCGGCCAAATTTGGAGTCCATGGAGCTAGGCGAGAGAAAGCTGATGTGCCCCGCCATGCGTCCTAGCGCCATGCCGGTTAGTCCCTGTGCGGCGATGTCGTTTTCGTCGTATTGGCCGTCTTTAAAGCCCGGATCGCGTAGTATGCCATCGATCGCTATTTTGTTAAACGCGATCGCCCAAGCCTTGCTCTGATAGGTGCTAGCTAGGATGATGACGTTTTTGGCGAAATTTGGAAACTCGATCGCAAAACAAAGCGCCTGCATGCCGCCTAGGCTGCCGCCCACGACCGCATGCGCGCGCTCGATACCTAAGTGCTCAAAAAGCCTCACCTGCGCCTTTACGACGTCGCTGATGGTTAGCACCGGAAAGCGCAAACGATACTGTTTGCCCGTGCTTTTTTCGATACTGAGCGGATTTGTCGAGCCGAAATTTGAGCCAAGGATATTTACGCAGATAACGAAAAATTTGCTCGTATCTATGCCCTTACCATCGCCCACTAGCGCGTCCCACCAGCCGAATTTCTGCTCGTTTTCATATCTGCCCGCGGCGTGGTGGCTACCGGTTAGCGCGTGGCAGACGACGATGACATTGCTTTTATCCTCGTTTAGCTCGCCGTATGTTTCGTAAGCTAGCTCAAATTCGGGTAAAATTCGGCCGCTTTCCAGATAGAGCGGCTCATTAAATTTTACTTTACCGGTTTTTAAATTTAGCACTAATTGACTTTGTAGTTAGGGGCTTCTTGTGTGATGACTACGTCGTGGACGTGGCTCTCTTTGAGTCCGGCACTCGTGATCTCAACGAACTGGGCTTTTTCCTGAAGGGTTTTGATATCTTTTGAGCCCATATAGCCCATCGCGCTTCGTAGGCCGCCAATTAGCTGATGTACGACCTCTTTTATGCTGCCGGCAAACGGCACGCGGCCCTCGATGCCTTCGGGTACGAGTTTATCTTGCGCGGTGCCTTCTTGGAAATACCTATCGCTGCTGCCTTTCGTCATCGCGCCGATACTGCCCATACCGCGGTAGACTTTATATTGTCGTCCCTGGAAGGTTATCACCTCGCCCGGAGTCTCCTCGCAGCCAGCTAGCAAGCTACCAGCCATCACGCAGCTAGCGCCTGCTGCTAGGGCTTTAGCCACGTCGCCAGAGTACTTTAGTCCGCCGTCTGCGATGACCGGGATACCGTATTTTGCAGCTTCGGCCGAGCAGCTATCGACGGCGAAAATTTGAGGTACGCCAACGCCCGCTACCACGCGAGTTGTGCAGATAGAGCCCGGTCCTATGCCTACCTTGATACCGTCGGCGCCTGCTTCGGCCAGGTCTTTGACGGCGGCCGGGTTTGCGATATTTCCCGCGACTACGTCCACTTTTAGCTCGGCTTTAACCTGTCTTAGCGTATCTAGTACGCCTTTTGAGTGGCCATGAGCGGAGTCTATGACGATGACGTCTACGCCGGCTTCTGCTAGGGCTTTTGCTCTGTCCATTTGACCTACGCCGATGGCTGCGGCTACGCGGAGTCTGCCATATGCGTCTTTGTTTGCGTTTGGATACTCTTTGCGTTTTTTTAGATCTTTTATGGTTATGAGACCCTCTAGGTGGCCGTCTTTATCGACGATAGGTAGCTTTTCTACGCGGTTTTGAGAGAAAATCTTCTCCGCGTCGTCTAGCGTGCAGCCCTTTGGAGCGGTGATTAGCGGGGCTTTGGTCATCCTATCTTTTACGAGGACGCTTCTGTCGTTTTCAAATCTCAAATCGCGGTTGGTTAGGATTCCTATTAGTTTATTTTCCTCATCTACAACGGGAACGCCCGAGATGTGTAGATCCGCCATCATATCAAGCGCCGAGCCCACGCTAGCGTTTGGCGAGATGGAGATAGGATCGATGATCACGCCGCTTTCGCTTTTTTTTACGCGGCGGACCTCTTTGACCTGACTTTGTATGTCCATGTTTTTATGTATGACGCCGATACCGCCCAGACGCGCCATCATGATCGCCGCGCGGTGCTCGGTGACGGTGTCCATCGCAGCCGATACGATCGGGATATTTAGCTCCACGTTTTTGCTAAAGCGCGTTTTTATGTCTACTTGTTTAGGCAAAATTTCGGAGTACTGTGGGACGAGCAAAACGTCGTCAAAGGTGAGAGCCTTCGTAACTATCTTCATGCGTTTATCCTTTTATTATAGAGTTTTCTAAACTAAGTGCGCCTTCTAGCAGCGTTTTTTCGTCCCACGCTTTGGCGATAAGCTGAGCCGAGACGTTTAGTCCGTCCGCGTCTTTGGCTACAGGAACCGAGATGGCGGGTAAGCCGGCTAAATTTACGCTGATCGTGTAAATATCCGATAAATATGCCTCTAGCGGGTCTTTTAGATCGCCGAATTTATACGCCGTGCGAGGGGCGACGGGCATAAAAATAAGGTCGCATTCGCTCAAAATCCGCTCGTATTTAGCTTTAGCGTAGGCTCGAGCTTTTTGCGCTTTGATGTAATACGCGTCGTAATAGCCGCTACTAAGCACGAAAGTACCCAGCAGGATTCGTCTTTTTACCTCTTCGCCAAACCCCTCCGAGCGCGAATTTACGTAAAGTTCTTTTAGATTTTTAGCTTCTGCCCTGCGTCCGTATCGTATCCCGTCGTAGCGGCTGAGATTTGCGCTGGCTTCGGCTGTGGCGATGATGTAGTAGGTCGCGATATCGCATTTTGAGTTTTCTAAATTTTTATAGATTATTTTGTGGCCTGCGGCTTTTAAAATATCGACCGCTTTTAAAAGCGCTTTTTTGGTCTCTTCCGAGGCTTCGTTTATGTAGTTTTCGATGACGCAGATCGTTAGTTTTTTATCCGCATTTAGCTTGTCCGCTACGCTGTCAAATTTTATATCCGCGCTCGTGCTGTCTTTGTCGTCGTGTCCTGCGATGATGTCGTACAAGATCGCGGCGTCCTCGACGTTTTGCGTTATAGGGCCGATTTGATCGAGCGAGCTGGAGTAAGCGCCAAGACCGTAGCGGCTAACGCGCCCATAGGTGGGCTTTAGTCCGACGCATCCGCAAAATGCCGCAGGCTGGCGTATCGAGCCGCCCGTATCGCTGCCAAGGGCAGCAACTGCTAGCCCTGCCGCTACCGCAGCCGCCGAGCCGCCCGAGCTACCGCCCGCCACTCTTTCGCGGTTCAGAGGATTTAGCGTTTTGCCGTAGTAGCTGTTTTCGGTCGTATTTCCCATGGCGAATTCGTCCATATTCGTACGGCCAAAAGGCGCCAAGCCCGCTGCTAGCAGCTTTTCTATAACCGTCGCGTTATATGGCGCGATGTAGCCTTGTAAAATTTTAGATGCGCTCGTTACGCTCCAGCCTTTTACCTGGATGTTGTCTTTTATAGCGATCGGTACGCCCGCACCCAGTTTATCAAGCGGCAAATTTGCCAACTGCTCGACGTAGGCGCCAAGCTCTCTATCTGCGAAAATTTTCTTTTCCAGCTCATTTCTAAGCTCGGCTACTTCGTCGGCGCTTAGCTTTAGAGCCTCTTTTAAAGTTATCATTTTTTATCCTTAAATTTTATTACCGCTACGATACCCGCGGCTGTGACCGCGAGGATGGCCGCGATGGTCGCCGCGACGAACCAAGCGGAGATGGGCTCAGACATTTTTTAGTACCTTTTCGCATCTCGGGCAGGTTTCTCCGTCGTGCTTAGCGGTAAATTTCCAACATCTCGGGCACTTGTGGCGCGTCGATAAAACGAGTTTAAATTTATCGTTTCCGACGTCAAATTCGGTTAGACTGTCGCTGCCGTCTAGGCTCTGGACGTCGCTAACCATATACCAGTCGCTTATCTCGTTTATGTCTTCGCTCAGGATCAAATTTGAGCTGGTTTGCAGCACGAGCTCGAGGGTTGATTTTATCTTTTTGTCTTTTTTGAGTACGTCGATTAGTTCGAAAAATTTCTCGCGGCTAGCTACCAGTAGCTCGTCGTCTACGTTGAACTCAAACTCTAGCGGCGCGTATTCTAGATCAAAGGCGTCCGCCGCGCCGTTTTTGATGATCTTAGGCGCATAGTCCATCGCCTCGTCCACGGTGTACGTGAGCGTCGGAGCGATGAGCGGTAGGAGCGCTCTAGTGATTAGCGCCATCGCGCTTTGAGCCGAGCGGCGAGTATTGCTGTCTTTGGCGTCGCAGTATAGGCGGTCTTTGCAGATATCAAGATATATGCCGCTTAAATCCGCGCTTAGGAAGTTCATTAGCAGGCTAAAGCCCTTTGAAAAGTCGTAGTTTCTAAACGCCACTTCGGCCTCGTCGAATGCCTTTTTCGCGCGGCTTAGTACCCAGCGGTCCAGGATGTTGAAATTTGAGGTTTCGATATCTTCTAGATCGTTTACGTTGGCTAGCAGAAATCTTATCGTATTGCGTATTTTTCGGTATTGTTCGCTTACTTGCTTTAGGATGTTTTCGCTGATTTTTAGGTCGCTGGAGTAGTCGCTAAGCGCAACCCAAAGGCGTAAAATTTCCACGCCGTATGTTTTGGCGACATCTGCCGGAGCTACGACGTTGCCCTTGCTTTTACTCATCTTTTGGCCGTTTTCATCGACGGTAAATCCATGCGTGAGCACGCTTCTATACGGCGCTCTTCCTTGCGCGGCACAGCTTAGTAGTAGCGAGCTTTGGAACCAGCCTCTGTGCTGATCGCTGCCCTCTAGGTACATATCAGCAGGATAGCTGCCCGCATCGTAGTCGCCGCTTTTTAGTACCGCAGCCCACGTCGAGCCGCTGTCAAACCAGACGTCTAGGATATCCATCACTTTTTCTAAATTTTGCGGATCGTATTTGCAGTTTGCCGGCAAGAGATCCTTGATCTCGCTATCCCACCACGCATCCGCGCCTTTTTGCTCGAATATCGCCGCGACGTTATCTAAAATTTCATCGTCAAATATCGGCTCTTTTGTATCCTTGCGCCTAAAAAACGCTATCGGCACGCCCCAGTCTCGTTGGCGCGAGATGCACCAGTCGGGACGATTTTCTATCATCGAGCCTATCCTTTTTACGCCGCTTGCAGGGTAAAATTTGACGTTTTCAAGCTCTTTTAGCGCGACTTCTCGTAGCGTTTTGCCCTCGATTTTAGGCTCGTCCATCGCGATAAACCACTGCTTCGTAGCGCGGTAGATGACCGGCTTGTGCGTTCTCCAGCAAAATGGATATGAGTGGACGAATTTGCTAACTTTTAGCAAATTTGAGCCTAGAAGCTCTAAAATTTTCTCGTTTGCTTTAAAGATATGCATGCCGATTAGTTCGTCCGCTACGCCGTCTGGAAATAACTTTTTGGCTTTTAGCGTCTCGTCGTATAATCCGCCTTCATCAACCGGCATGATGACTTCGATGCCGTATTTTAGGCTCACGTGGTAGTCGTCCTCGCCGTGGCCTGGAGCAGTGTGAACTAGACCCGTACCGCCGTCCATCGTGACGTGATCGCCTAGGATAAATAGCGATTTTCTGCCGTTTAGAGGATTTATCGCGTGAAGGTTTTCAAGCTCGGCGGAGGCGAATTCTTTTAAAATTTCGCCCTTAGTTAGTCCTTCTTTTTCTAGTTCGCCAAGCATCTCTTTGGCAAATATCAAATTTTCAGACGTTAAAACGTAAATTTCATTTGGATTTAGCGAGATGGCTTGGTTTGCCGGCAGCGTCCAAGGCGTGGTCGTCCAGATGACCGCGCTGGCGTCTTTTGCGCCGATTTTTGCGGCAGCTTCTTCGCCTAGCTTAAAGGCTACGTAGATGCTGTAGTCCTCTTTATCCTCGTACTCGACCTCGGCTTCGGCTAGAGCGCTTCTAGCCGCCCAGCTCCAATACACGGGCTTGCTTCGCTCGATCAAAAGTCCGCGTTTGGCGACTTTGCAAAGCGTTTTGTAAATTTCGGCTTCAAATTTAAATTTCATCGTCAGATACGGGTTGTCCCAGTCGCTAGCGACGCCTAGCTGTTTAAAGCTCTCTTTTTGCACGCCGATAAATTCTCTGGCGTGTTCGCGGCAAAGCTCGCGAATTTGCGTTTTGCCGAGGCTTTTTTTCTTATCGCCCAGTTTTACCTCGACTTGCTGCTCGATCGGTAGTCCGTGGCAGTCCCAGCCCGGCGTAAATCTCACGTTTTCGCCGAAAAAGTAGTGCGTTTTTAAGATGATATCTTTTAGGGTTTTGTTTAGCGCGTGTCCGATGTGGATGTTGCCGTTGGCGTATGGAGGGCCGTCGTGTAGAGTGAAGCTTTTGGCGGCTTTTTGCCTTTTGGCTTTCATTTTTTCGTAGATTTTTCTATCGTCAAACCACGATTTTAAGCGTTTGGGTTCGTTTTCCGGCAGGTTGCCGCGCATGGGAAATTCGGTGTTTGGAAGCAATAATGTATCTTTGTAATCCATAGGTTCGCCTTGAAGTAAAAAATTGGTAGATTTTATCCAAACGGCGATTAAATGCTACTGAAAAAACGCTATTTTAAGCTAAATTTATGTAAGATGTTTTCGGCTTTTAAAGGAGAAAACAGTGAAAAACGCACTACTGATCATCGGCGAAGATATCGGCGTAAACGCGCCTTTTTTAGATTATATTTTTTGCGCTTACAAGCGGCATTTCGGCGAGCTTGGCGAGTTTAGATTCGTTAGTAAAAGCGACAAGGAGCTGCCGTTTATCATCGAGCACCTTTGTGCGCGTTCGGACAGCCTTTGCATCTACGCGTCGAGTCAAAACTGCTCCGTCGCGGCAAAAATTTTAGCTACGTTAAGCGGTGATATTTTGGAGCTAAAATCCCCGCAAATGCTAGCTCCCAGCAGAGCCGAGAAATTTAGCGACGATGGATTTTTAATCAAATTAAATCAAACTTACGTAAATTTACTAAAGGCCGACGCGAACCAAAAACTGCCTGCCATAGATATCAAAACGCAGCGAGATTTCGGCTACTTTCATCTAGTAGATATCGACGAGGAGAGCGCAAAAATCCTACTCGAACCGCTGGCAAAAACGTATGAAGTGCAGATTTATTCGTCTCAAATTTTGTCAAATTTGGCGCTAATCAGAGTGGAGGCGAACAAATTCGGCCAAACGAGCGGCTTTATAAACGGCGCGAAAAATCTCTTTTCGGGCAAAATTTTTGAGGGCGAGGACGTTTTCCGCCACGTTGCGAGCACGCTTATGGCAAGCGGACTCAAGCTTACGTTTGCCGAGTCTTGCACGGCCGGTCTTGCCGCGGCGAAATTTGGCGCTTTTGCCGGAGTTTCGGCGGCGTTTAACGGCTCGCTAGTGACCTACGCAAACGAGATGAAACGCGACTGGCTGGGCGTTAGCGATGAGATTTTACAAACCTACGGCGCGGTGAGCGAACAGTGCGTGATGGCGATGCTAAAAGGCGCGCTAAAGGCGAGCGAATCAGACTTTTCGCTAGCTATCAGCGGTATCGCCGGACCTGACGGCGGTAGCGAGGCAAAGCCCGTGGGGACGGTATTTGTGGGAGCCTACGCCAAAGACGGCGAGTGCATGATCGAGAGGTTAAATTTAAACGGCGACCGCAACTATATAAGAGAGCAAAGCGCGTTGGCGGCGTATGTTTGCTTGCTAAAGCTAAAGCCGAGACTATTTTTGGCATAAATTTGGTTAATTTTGATGAAATTCGTCAAATTTGCGCTTGCTAAAATTTAAAGTAGATGCGTTTTGTTCTATTAAATTTGTAAAAAACGGCGACAAATTTAAAATTTACCGCTATTTTTACGGGAGTAGAGTGACAAATCAGCTCCGCCAAGCTTAAAATTTAGCGCAAATTTAAGCCTGACGGACGAAATTTTTAAAGCAAAATCGCGGACTATTTTTGATACGGCGTCGTCTCATAGCCTTGATTTATGAGGCTACCCATACCGCCGTCAAGATTTATTATATTTAGTTCCGGCGAATCTATCATCATCGCCGCCGCAGCGCTTCTGCGTCCGCTTCTGCATATGAGCGCGACGGGTTTTTTTAGATCGACTTTGGCTTTAAGCTCGTTCAAAAACCCTTCTTTATCGGTTGCGTTAAAAGTGATAGTCTTTGCACCCTTTATCACGCCCGTTTCCATCCATTCAGCAGGCGTCCTGATATCAACGATTTGCTCGTAGTTTTTGATCGCCTCGGGGCTAACTTGAACCGTAGAAATTTCCGCAAAAGCCATCGCCGCCGCCGCTCCTAAAAGTAAAATTTTTTTCATTTTCTCTCCTTAAATTTGACGGCGTGAATATTAGCACTCAATTTTAAATATTTTGTCATTCTAAAATCACTCCGGCATAAATTTTTCTTTTTTAATAATTAATATTATTTTCATAATACAAACGCTATAATCGCAAATCCATATCAATACAAAGGATAAAAATGAAAAAAAGTTTTTTCGCGCTTAGCTTGCTTTCAAGCTTTTTGTTTGCCGCGGAGGTAAATATCTACTCTGCGCGCCACTACGACGCCGACAGCGAGCTTTATAAGCTTTTCGAGCAAAAAACGGGTATCAAGGTAAACGCCACGCAGGCAAAAGCGGGCGAGCTAATCAAAAAGCTCGAAGTAGAAGGGGGGTAGCTCTGCGGCGGATATCTTTATCACCGCAGACGCCGGAAATTTCTACACCGCAAAGACTAAAGGCGTGTTGCAAGCGGTCAAATCAGAAACTCTGGAAAAAATCGTACCGGAGCAGTATAGAGATAACGACGGTCAGTGGTTTGCTATCTCAAAGCGCGCTAGAGTCATCGTTTACGATAAAAGAGACTTCGATCCTAAGGGCATAAAGGACTACGAGGATTTGGCAAAACCGGAGCTAAAAGGTAAACTGCTAATCAGAAGTGCGACGGCTCCGTATAGCAAGTCGCTGCTAGCTGCTATCATCGAGGCCGACGGTAAAGACGCGGCTACTAAATGGGCGGAAGGCACGCTAAAAAATCTAGCCCGCGATCCAAAAGGCGGCGATAGGGATCAGGCTAAGGCCATCTACGCAGGCGAGGGCGACGTAGCGGTTATGAACACCTACTACATAGGCCTCATGCTAACCTCTCCGAAAGCCGAAGACGTCGAGGCTGCGAAAAATTTGGGCATCATTTTCCCAAATCAGGACAACCGCGGTACGCACGTAAATATCAGCGGCATCGCGCTAACAAAGGCTGCTAAAAATAAAGAAAACGCCGTTAAATTTATGGAGTTTATGGTGAGCCCTGAGGCGCAAAAGATACTCGCGGGTATAAATTTCGAGTATCCGATCAACGCAGAGGTCGAGCCTAGCGACATCGTAAAGGGCTTTGGTAAATTTAAAGAAGACTCCACTCCGCTTTATAAGAGCGTGCAAAACACGAACGAGGCTATTAAAATTTACGACGTAGCCGGCTGGAAATAATGAAAGTAAAATTCGGGGCGATCTTTATCGCCCTTATCGTTTTGATCCCCATTTTTAGCATATTTTTCGAGATAGCTTTGGGCGACTACTCCTTGCTCGAGCACTTTTTTAAGTATCTTTTTGTGAGGTATATCCAAGGTACTTTTGCGGTTGCGGCGGGCGTTTTGGCGCTTAGTCTGGTTATTGCCGTGGTTTCGGCGTGGCTGGTGGCGAACTACCGCTTTGCGCTATCAAATTTCTTTGAATATGCCCTCATCCTTCCGTTTGCGATTCCTGCTTATATATTTAGCTTTTGCTACGTCGGGATTATGGATTACGGCGGATATTTTCATCAAATTTTCGGCTTTAGGCTGGAGTTTATGAATATCTACGGAGCGATTTTCGTGCTTTCGTTGTCGCTTTATCCATACATCTATATGTTTGCCAAAACCTCGTTTAAAACGCAGTCTGCAGCCATTTACGATGTTTGCAAAATTTATAAACTATCCGGTCTTGCCGTATTTTTTAGGGTTGCGATATTTCTCTCGCGTCCGGCGATCGTGGGCGGAGCGATGCTGGTGCTCATGGAGACGCTTAGCGACTACGGCACGGCGGCTTATTACGGCGTAGAGACTTTTAGCGCGGGCATTTTTAAGCTATGGTTTGATATGGGCGATTCGTACTCCGCGTCCGTGCTAGCGGGACTTTTGATGATGTTCGTATTTGTTTTGATGATATTTGAGCACGTTAATAAAAACTCTAAAAAATACAGCTTCTCCACGCACGACACCTCCAAATTTACGCAAAAAAAGAAGCTTGGCAAATTCGGCTCGGCGGCGGCGTTTTTATGGTGCGCGATCGTATTTTGTCTGGCATTTGTATTTCCTTTTACCTGGCTTTTGTATTGGAGTATTCACGAGCTGGATAGTTTTAAATTTGAGTTCGTGCAGATGGCGGCAAATTCGCTGCTGATGGCTGCTGGCGCGGCGATACTCATCACGGCGGTTAGCTTTTTTCTCGTTTTTTCGACGAGGCTTATAAAAAATAAAGCGCTAAACGCCTTTTTGCTAAAATCCGTCTCGCTAGGCTACGCGCTGCCGGGCGCTAGTATAGGGCTTTGCGTGATGATAGTTTTTGGTTATATTGACCGAAATTTCGGCACGCATCTGCTCTCGTCGAGCTTTGTAGTGCTGATTTTCGGATACGTAGTGCGCTTTTTGGCGACTTCGATCTATGCTGTCGAGAGCGGATACGCCAAGATCCCGGCAAATATCGACGACGCCGCGCTTTTGCTAAACGGCTCGCGGTTAAATTTGTTTTTTAAGGTGCATTTTCCGCTACTTCGCCACTTTTTCTTTCTCTCGCTCATCGTCGTTTTTATCGACATCATTAAGGAACTGCCGCTTAGCCTCATTTTGCGGCCTTTGGGCTTTGAGACGCTTAGTATTAGGGCGTTTTTTTATGCTGCCGACGAGAGGCTTTACGCTGCGGCTCTGCCGTCGTTTCTCATCGTTTTGATGTCGCTAGTCGCCGTCTTTTGGCTCGAGATAATCTCCGGAAAAAAACAAGAAAGATAAAATATGGCTGAAATTTTAAAAATCATAAATTTAAACAAGAAATTCGGAAATTTAGAGGTTTTAAAGGACGTAAATTTAAGCCTTAACGAGGGCGAAATTTTAAGCGTCCTGGGCGATAGCGGCTGCGGTAAAAGCACGCTTTTGCGTATAATCGCAGGGCTTGAGACGCCAAGCGGCGGCCAAATCGCCGTCAAGGAGGGCTGCGGCACCGCGATGATGTTTCAGAGCTACGCGCTTTTTCCGCATTTAAGCGTTTGCAAAAACGTGGAATTCGCACTGTGGCGACTCTCTAGCGCCGAGCGAGCCCAAAGGAGCGCGCAGCTGCTGGAGAAATTTAAAATCTCCGAGCTAAAAGACAAAACTCCCGATCAAATTTCGGGCGGTCAAGCGCAAAGGACGGCCTTTGCCAGAGCCGTAGCAAACCGCGAAAAGCTGCTTTTGCTCGACGAACCCTTCGCTAATCTCGATCGCAACCTAAAAAGCGCGCTAAGAGGCGAGCTAAAACAGATGATAAAGGCAAACGGCATCAGCGCGGTCATGGTGACGCACGACAAAGAGGACGCCTTTTTGCTAAGCGATAAAATCGCGCTGATAAAAGGCGGCAAGGTTTTGGCTTTCGGCGTGCCCAGGGAGCTGTATTTTAGCCCTGCGTCTTACGAGATCGCTTGCTTTTTGGGCGATATGAATTTAATCGACGAGTGGGATGCTCAGAATTTACCGGCTGAATTTAAAACGTGGCTGGAGGAGAGAAAATTTATGTTTCGTCCGGAGCTTGTTATAAGCGGCGAAAAATACGAAGCAGAGGTGGTAGAGGCAAAATTTTTAGGTGCATTTTACGAACTAAATTTGGAGTTTTGCGGGGTCAAATTTAAAGCCGTAGTTAGCTCAAATTTGCAGATTTGCGATAAATTTAAATTTGACCTGGCTTAAATTTGGACGGTCTTAGTATAGTCGCGCCATTTTCATTTTTATTGCCCAAACTCGCCTGAAACGTAAATTTTATGAATTCGGCTTAGTCTTGATTGCGGTTTTCGACGTAATCCACTCTCGACCAGGCAAGCACATAGATAAAACCTAGCGCCAGGTAGATACCAAGCACCGCAAGCTCGATAGGGTAGGGGTCGCGCAGGGCTTTGGTGAGTAAAAGCTTTAGCGCCGCAGCGATAAAAGTGCCGATCACGCAAAGCACTGCGTAGCCTGAAAACAGGGCGTTTTGCGTGACGGCACCGAGTTTTAAATTTATCTTTATCCAAAGCAAAAAGGCAAGTACCGCCGTGGCGCAAATAACGAAAAATAGGACCTTGTGCGTGCTGGCGGGAGCGTAGTTGGTGCTAAAACTTAGCAAAATCATCGTGCTACTAATAGCGATAAAAATGCGGTAAAGCTTAAACACTCCTCCGCCGGCGAGTCTGTTTACCTTTGATATCGCGCCGTAAAGGCAGATGACGGAGACAAACAACATCGCTACGCGCGCGCTCGTTGCGATATCAAAGAGACTTTTAGGCAAAACCATCTCTTGCGAGAGTAAATTTAAAATAACCAAAATCCCCGACGTCATACCGAGCGCCCTTGCCGTGCTTATGTGTCTTATAAAGTTTTCTTGCATATTTTGCCTTTTATTAACTTAATAAAAATTTTACACAAACAAACTTAAAATTTTTATTAAATTTAACCCAACTAGACAGGCGAATAATCGCGATCTAAAATACAAAAGGCAAAGTTGCGAGCCGTCGAAAAGAGATCGTTTGCGTCAAATTTGAGTGCATAAGGTGAAAGATGATTTAAGGCCGCGAGCGTAAAATATAGTTTAGCGTCGTGTAAATTTAGGCAGCACGCACGAGATGAATAAAAGTCGTAAAACTCGTAATCTGCACGATTTATCTATCTAAAATTAAAAAATCGGCAAATTTATGAGCTCGCAAAATTTAAAATACATGAAATTTTACACACAGTTCAAATTTTGCCGATTAAAACACTAAAACTACCTCACTTGCGCGCTGAAAATTTGCGTGATGCTGGGGATTTGCTCGCCTTCCATGTCAAATTCCGCCGTTTTGATCTGTACGCCGTAGAGCGAGCTAAGCGCGGCTTCGGTTAAAATTTCGTTACTTGCGCCGTAGTTGTAGCTAAGATCATTTCGCAAGATCAGTGTGCGATCGGCGACTGCGAGGGCGTGGTTAGGCTGATGAGTGGTAAAAACTATGCTCGCATCGCTATTTGAGCGTAGATTTGCGATGAGGCTTAGCACGCGGTCTTGGTTTTTGATATCAAGCGCGCTGGCAGGCTCGTCCAAAAACAGCACGTCACTACCGCTAGCTAGGGCTCTAGCAAAGAGCACGAGCTGCTTCTGCCCGCCGCTAAGGGCGTTAAAGCTGCGCTTTTGCAGATGGGCGACACCTAGCGTATCCAGAGCATCAAGGCAGATTTGAATATCCTTTTTGCCCGGTTTTGAAAAGAGCGAGATCTCGCGTACCCGCCCCATTAGTACGATGTCAAGCACGCTGTAATCAAACGCGACGTTAAAGCTCTGCGGCAAGAAAGCAAATTTTGCTTTGCGCACGATCTCGCCTTCTTTAGGCTGCAAAATCCCCATCATGCACGACATTAGCGTGCTTTTGCCTTGCCCGTTTAAGCCCAAAATCGCTAATGTTTGAGAGCTGGCAAGCTCGAAGCTTAAGTTGCGAAAGCAGAATTTTTCCGCCTCGTAGTAAAAGCCCGCGTTTTTTACCTCAATTAGATTTTGCATTTTTGGCGCTCCTTTTTAGAAGTAGGGCAAAGATCGGGCTTCCGATGAGAGCGGATAGAATTCCTAAAGGAATTTCGGCGCTACTTAGCGAGCGAGATAGATCGTCGATTGCCAGCATAAAGATCGCTCCTGCGATGAAGCAGGCAGGCATTAGCTTCACGTGGTCGCTGCCCGCGATGAGCCTGGTGGCGTGTGGCACCACAAGACCTACCCAGCCGATATTTCCGCTGACGCTAACTTGTACGGCGATCAGAGCGGTGCAAAGCGCTAGGATCGTGCAGCGCAGAAATTTAACGTCCACGCCTAGCACGCGCAAATCATCATCATTTAGGCTGAGTAGATTAAACCGCCATCTCAGCGCGATTAAGACTGCAGAAGCGGGCAGGGCGATCGCGCACATCAAAATTACTTTATCATATCCTGCGCTTACGAAGCTTCCTAACAGCCAAAAAACGATATTGGGCAGCACTTCCTCATCGTCTGCTAGATACTGCACCAAGCTCGTAAGTGCGGCAAATACGCCGTTAATGACTATACCTGCTAAAATGAGTGAGAAAATATCTGCGCGTGCTACGAATTTTGCCAAAAGATAGAGTAAAAATAGCGCCGCAAGTCCGAAGCAAAATGCAAACCCCGCAAGCCATAAGCCGCTCAATCCTAGCAAAATACAAAGCGCGCCGCCGAATGCCGCTGCAGTGCTAACGCCTACGATGTGCGGGCCAACGAGCGGGTTTTTAAATACCGCCTGCAAGCTCAAACCCGCGATAGCAAGCGCTCCACCGCAAAGGCTGGAGAGTAGAATGCGCGGAATTCTAACATCCAGCATCACACTTTTGGCGGCTTCATCGCCGCCTCCGCTAAAGAGAATTTTAAAAATTTCTTCTAGCGGTATATGAAACTGCCCGCTAGCGAGCGAGATTAGCGCCAGCACTACCCAAAAAAGAAGCAGGATTAGGTTCAGCATTATTTTTGATATTTGACGCGGTAAAATTTCTCGTAGAATTCCTCTACTTTTTTATCAAAGTTTGCGTCCTTAAAATTTTGCGGATAAAGTTTCATCGCAAGCCATTCCTCACCAAGCGCCATCGCTTCGGCAGTCGGATGACCCCAGGCTTTAACGAATTCGGGCATTAGATAAATTCTATCCTCTTTCACGGCGCTAAGACCTTTTAGCGCAGGGTTTGCCTTAAGTTCGGCAGGTACTTGAGGATAGCGGTTTTGCACTAAGATAATCTGCGGATTCCATGCTAAAATTTGCTCCGGCGAAACCTGTTTGTAGCCCTTTATATCTGCAGCGGCAACGTTCGTCGCACCCGCTCTTGCTAACATTACGCCAGTATATTTGCCGCTACCGTAGGTCGTAAGATCAGGATTTGCCATATAAACTCTAGGTCTTTTATCTACGATAAAATTACTAAATTTGGCATTTAAATCAGCTTGCGATTTTTTAACGAAATCTATTAGTTCAGCGGCATCCTTTTCGTGATTGCTTAGTTCGCCTAGAATTTTAACCCCCTCGTAAAAGCCCTCATCGTAAGCAGCGAAGCTATCGCGCTCATCTTTAAAGGTCGGATTTAGCTTAGCTTTTTCCTCTTGTGCAGAGCTGAAAAATGAAATACCTACGACTGGGATTTTCAACTCCTCCATTTTAGCGATATATTCTTTAGGGAAGTAGTTGACCACTACGACCGCATCGGGCTTTAGACTAAGCAGAGCTTCGTAATTGACATCTTTGATATCGCCTGGATTAGGTAGGTTTTTAAAACTCGGTGCCAAGCGATTATACTCCTTGCCTAGGCGCTGCTCCCAGCTTTTTAGGATACCTACGACCTTATCTTGGGCGTTGATTTCGTTTAAGACATTGAGTGCTTCGTGGTGTAGCACGACGATACGATTTACTTGATCCGGGATTGTGACCTTGCGACCGAGCTGATCGGTAATCATGCGATCTGCAAAAGCCAGGCTAGCGCAAAGCGCTGCACCAAGAAGGATTGAGTGAAGTTTAAGCATTTTTTCTCCTTGAAAATTCCGCAAAATATGCGGGATTAGAATAGCGGAATTATAGCTGATCGGCATAAAATCCAGATAAATTTTTATATAAATTTCATTTTGTCGTGGGAATTTCAAATACTTTTGCAAGTCGGAATTTTGCGATTTTACGCAGAATCTTGCTAGTAAAAATTTCTACCCGTCTCCTCTAGGCTAACAGGATACTGCCAGGTGCCAAGCGAAACCGCAAATAGCAGGACCCAGAGCAGCAGCAGGGCGGAAAATTTCATTTATAGCTCGTGCGGTAGAATTTTTGATAAAATTCCTCCACTTTTTTGTCAAACTCCGCCTCGTCAAAGTGCTGCGGATAGAGCTTCATCGCTAGCCACCACTCGCCAAGCGCCATGGCTTCGGCGGTCGGATAGCCCCACGCTTTGGCGTATTCAGGCATCATATAAATTTTATCCTCTTTGACCGCGCTTAAATTTGCAAGCTGCGGGTTGGATTTGAGCTCGGCGGGCACCTGCGGGTAGCGATCCTGCACGAAGATCATCTGCGGCGCCCATGCTAAAACTTGCTCTGCAGATACCTGCTTGTAGCCCTTGATGCTCTCTGCCGCGACGTTTTGCGCGCCTGCACGCATAAACATTATGCCCGTGTATTTGCCGCTGCCGTAGGTCGTGAGATCGGGATTTGCCATGTAAATTTTAGGTCTTTTATCCACAATGAAGTCGCTAAATTTAGCCTTTAGCTGCTCTTGCGAGGTTTTGGACGAAGCTTATGAGCTCGGCGGCCTCTTTTCGCGGTTTGCTACCTTGCCAAGAAGCTCTATGCCGTCGTAAAAGCCCTCGGTGTAGGCCGCCTCGTCGTCTTTGAAGGTCGGATTTAGCTTGCTTTTATCGGCGGCATCGCTGCGCTGGAAGCTAACTGCGACGACTGGGATTTTGAGCTCCGTCATCTTGTCGATGTATTCTTGCGGGATGTAGTTCGTGACGATCACGACGTCGGGCTTTAGCTTAAGCACCGCCTCGTAGTTGATGACCTTTAGATCGCCTGGGGTCGGCATATCTTTGAGGCTCGGCGCTAGGCGGATGTAGCTTTTGCCGAGCGACTTCTCCCACGACTCCTGCACGCCGACGACCTTATCTAGCGCGTTTAGCTCATTGAGCGCGTTTAGGCTTTGGTGCTGAAGCACGACTATGCGCTTAACCTCATCAGGCAGCGTAACGTCGCGGCCTAGCTGGTCGGTTATAATGCGATCTGCGAAAAGCGAACTCGCGCAAAGCGCAAGGGCTAGCGCGAAAGAGTGAAATTTGCTCATGTTTTTTCCTTAAGTTTTTAAATTATATTTATTTATAGGCTTGAAATCAACATTTTTGGCCTATAAGTAAATAGAAGTATATTACAAAAACAGCGATGAATTTATTATAAATTTGCAGGTTTTGTTTTGCGGGTAAATTTGAGGGGCGGCATTGGTGTAGTTTTTGATAAATTTAGCGAAACGGCAAGCGTGGTAGCTGCGATGAAATTTGAAATTTATAAATTTTAAGGCTGCGCTAGATCGATGTTTTTGATTCCAGTCCAAGTCGCTAGTTCGCAAAGCGGGATCAAAAGCGCTATCGTAAGTAGTGCATATGGAGTTACCGAACCGTTAAGGGATGAAATATCAATAAACTGAAGCGCTGTGCACATAAAGGCTAAGCCTGAGTAGATGTAGAAAGCACTGTTCTGCGTATCTTTGCCGAGCAGGTAGTACGCAACACCAAGCATAAACCAAAAGTAGATAGTTAGAATAGAGTCTATGGTGAGAAATATCGTAAGGGGCGTGCCTTGTATATTTAAAAAATTACTTGCGACCGCTCCGATTACAGAATAAGCATTATCTACGAAAGAGCCTCCGATCTGCGCCGCGGCATACCCTACCGCGCTAAAACCGACTTGGCTTACCGAATACAATGCCATAGATAGCCATAAAATCGCTAGTAGCGCCGCCGTGACTAGTGCGGAGGAAGTTCTCGTAAAAAGTTTGCTTGCGGAGAGTTTGGAAATTTGTCTAGCGGCAAGAAGCCTAAAGACCATCGATGCGAGAAAGATAAGGCAAATAAAAAATACAGCGGTCAAAAATCCAGCCAGCGAGACACGGCTACAAAATTCGCACAAAGCCCAAATAGATATGTAGCCTCCGATTAGTAAAATATTAGAAGCTATGCCGCGGAATTTTATCTCGGTCAGGGGGTTCTTGATCTATTTTTGCTTTTTAAATTTGATAGTTGGTTTTTGCACTAATCTGTTTAAAAAAGGAGGGCTAAATTTAGCCCTCGATGTAGTTTTTGAGTTTTCTACCGACTTTCGGGTGTTTTAGTTTTTTGATAGCAGAGCTTTCGATCTGGCGGACGCGCTCGCGAGTTACGTTTAGCTCCTTGCCGATCTCTTCTAGCGTGCGGTCGCTCTCGTCGTCGAGCAGGCCAAATCTCATCCTGATGACCGCTTTTTCGCGCTCGTTTAGCTGATCTAGGACCTCGTCTATCTGCTCTTTTAGATCGTTTTTTAGGATGTGATCCATAGGGCTTAGAGAGCTTCTATCCTCGACGAAATCTCCAAATTTACCGTCGTCTTCGTTTCCGATAGGAGCTTCTAGACTGATAGGCTCTTTGGTTATTTTGATGACCTGTTTTATCTTGTCCGCGCTTAGCCCGACCTCGGCTGCGATTACGTTTATATCCGGCTCTTTGCCTTCTTCTTGTAGGTATTTTCGGTTGATTTTATTGATGCGGTTTATCGTTTCTATCATATGGATAGGTATGCGTATAGTGCGGGCTTGATCGGCGATAGCACGGCTAATAGCCTGACGTATCCACCACGTCGCATAGGTAGAAAATTTATACCCTTTTTTATATTCAAATTTATCGACCGCTTTCATTAGTCCGATGTTGCCCTCTTGGATAAGGTCCAAAAACGGCAAGCCGCGGTTCGTGTAGCGCTTGGCGATACTTACGACTAGGCGTAAATTTGACTTTGCCATCCTGGCTTTTGCTTCGTCGGATATCTTTTTGCCGCGTTTAATTTGCTCTAAAATTTCCTTTAAAAGTATCGGATCGAGGTTAAATCCGCTCTTGCTCGCTTCCTTGGTCGCAAATAGTTTTTTGATCTCCACGTAGGTCGAGACCATCGTAGCCTCGGGCACTCTAGCGATGATGTCGTCTTTGCTTAGCTTGATGATATCTTTTAGGATCGATTTGTGATTTTTCTTTAGTTCGTCGCTAAACATAGGCAGCTTGTATTCGAGTCTTTTTAGCTCTTTATCAAAGTCGTCATCGCTTTTTAGCGCCGTTTCCATCGACTTTACGATCTCGGTTATGAGCTTGCTGGTAGGCCCTAAGTCCATCAGCTTGTCTTTTAAAATTTTCTTTTTAAACGCAAGCGTTATCTTTGCTAAAAACTCATCCTCCGTCTCGACGTCGTTTTGTTTATTTGCCGTTTTTAACCACTCTTTTTTGGCTTTTTCGAGCGCTTTAAAGCTCTCTATCACCTTTTCGGCGCGCTTGTCGTCTTTTTTGTTATGTTTTTTAGGCTTAACCGCCTTCTCTTCGCTCTCGTTGTCGCCGTCCTCGATTTCTTCCTCTTCCTCTTCTTCGACCTCTTCGCTATCTTCTTCGCCTTCGTCGTCAAAGCTTCTAAAAAGCTCTTTTACGCGGCGTTCGCGGTTTATGAGAGGTTCTTTATAATCAAGGATAAAGTCGATGAGATAGGGCACCGAGCAAAATGCGTCGATGATGATGTCCTCGCCCAGCTCGATTTTTTTGCTGATTTCTACTTCTTCTTCTTTGGTTAGCAGCGCGATTTGTCCCATTTCGCGCAGATACATACGCACGGGGCTGTCCGAGCGCGACCACTCTAGCAGGTCCGTTTCGCTAGCGAGGTCAAATTCCTCTTCGAGATTGTCATCGGCTAGTTTGGCTAGCTCCTCGCGGCGCTTTTTGGCGTCCTCGATGTTTCGCATTTTTGCGATTTCAGCCGAGGTGATGAGCCGGATTTTATTTGCTTTAGCAAGAGATTCTATCTTTTTTGCCATCGCCGCAGTGGGCGTTTTGTCTAAAAATTTGACTAATTTTTCGTAAGTGATGTAGCCTTTGGCGTTTTCTTTAAAAAGCTCTTCTATGAGCGTCAATGCCTCTTTTTTTGCGGTACTCATTCGGGGTTCCTTCTTTTTGTAGAAAATGAGGATTATACCCAAATTTCTTTAAACATTAATAAAAATACGAATATTCGGGCGCTTTAAGGTTAGATAAATTTGCTGAAAAATTTATTAAATTTGAGTTGGAACGGAAGTTGCTGCTAAATACCCGATGAGGCGAGCGGAAGTAGCTTGAGACGCAGGCGAGGCGAGGGCGCGTATATTATGATACGTAACCAAAACCGAGCAAAAACCAAACGAAGTATGTGCTCAAGATACGCGCATAAATTTAATGAAATAGGCGAAGTATCGCGAGATGGATTTGAATGTCGTGAAGCTAAAATTTTGCGTAGGCTAGGCATGTAGCCTGCCGAGCTAAATTTTAGCAAACCCATTCAAAGACGCTCGCGAGACGAACCGCCAAGATAAGGAAAAGTAAATGAACAATGGCTACTACCAAGCAACCGGCGCCATGGTGACGCAGTTTAACCGCCTGGACGTCATCGCAAACAATCTTGCCAACATAAACACGATCGGCTTTAAGCGCGACGACGTCGTGGTGGGGGATTTTGAGAGGATTTTCAAAGAGTACCGCGATGAGCTGCCGATAGAAAATCACACGAAAGACGCGGCAAAATTCCTAAACAGAACTATCGACAGGGTGCCGCAAATCTCGGAGCAATACGTGGATTTTAGCCAGGGCGGGCTTAAATTTTCAAACAACGACCTTGACTTTGCGATGAAGCGCGAGGATCTGTTTTTCCTAGTCGAGGTAAAGCCAGGCGACGTGCGCCTAACCAAAAACGGCTCGTTTAATCTCGACGAGGACGGATTTTTGGTAACTAAAGAGGGCTATAAGGTGCTGCCGAGCGATTATTTTACGAATAATTTTCAAGGTATCCAGATCCCCGAGGGCGAGCGTTTCTCCGCCGATAAAAACGGCAATCTATACTCAAACGAGGAGCCGCTAGCCAGGCTTTATATCGCGCAGCCAAAAGAGATACGAAATCTAACCAAAGAGGGCGATAATCTCTACGTTTTACCGAATTTAAAGGAGCTTGAGGATGTAGGCGGCGAGATAGACGCGGTCGCGTGGAAATACACTCAAATCTCCAACGTAAACGCCGTGACCGAGATGGTCGGACTGATCGAGACGCAGCGCTTTGTCGAGATGTATCAAAAGGTGATGACGAGCCATATGGACGATCTAAATCAGGAAGCCATAAGTAAGCTCGCTAGCACGAAAGTCTAAATTTAGCGTTATCTCTTTGACGTATTTGCGAGAGATTTAATTTTTACTCGCGGCGACAGGCTACATGCCTAGTCTTGCTCATAAAAATTTACACAGCTCGCAAATCCGCTCAAAGATATTTCCGCTAAGGTTTTTAAATTTTAATAAACACAAATCGCTATACATTAAAATCCCTGCCGCTAATATAAATTCAAAATACTTCCGCCAAAATATTTTCAGTTTTTCCCAAAATTGCAAATTTGGAACGCCTTTTGCTAAGCAGTTAAGAAATGCGAGAAATCGCGCCGAATTTGTAAAATTTGGACGCTCGCCTAATATAAAAAACGGGCGGCGACGGTTTTATGCAAAAGCGTAAAATTTAAGACTGCAAATTTGGAATATTTTTTGCAAATTAAACAAATAAAGATAAGGCGCCCAAAGCTAAGCTAGTTGCTAAGCGGAAGCGATTTGCGGATTAGACGAGGCGGGTTTTATTTTGACAAGGGAGCATACTGGGCGTATGTGACCGAAGTCAAAATAAAACACAACGACGTATAAAACCAAAGCGCGACGCGCCTGTAGAAAGAGGAAAATGAAATGATGAGGTCTATTTATTCCGCCGCCACCGGCATGATCGCCCAGCAAACCCAGATCGACGTTACGTCGCACAATATTGCAAACGTAAACACTATCGGCTACAAGAAAAACCGCGCCGAGTTCGCCGATCTGATGTATCAGGTCATGGAGTATGCAGGTACGGCAACCAGCGCCACGACGAAAAGCCCGACGGGTATCGAGGTGGGTCTGGGCGCGCGCCCGACGGCGATAACGAAGATATTTTCGCAAGGTTATTTTAAAGAAACTAGCAACAACCTCGATATGGTTATCGCTGGCAACGGCTTTTTCCAGGTGCAGCTTCCAGACGGTACGACGGCGTATACTAGAAACGGCGCCTTTAAGCTAGATAGCGAAGGCACGATCGTAAACTCCGACGGCTACGTGCTCCAGCCTCAGATGACTATCCCGGCTGATGCCACGCAGGTTTCGGTGGGCACTGACGGCACCGTCTCCGTACTACAGCCGGGCAACACCGAGATGACGCAGGTAGGCCGTATCGAGCTAGCAAACTTCATAAACCCGGCAGGCTTGCACTCTATGGGCGACAACCTCTATCTACCTACGGGTTCTAGCGGCGAGGTCGTAGTCGGCACGGCCGGTCTTGACGGTCTGGGTACGATCAGGCAGGGGTTTGTCGAGATGAGTAACGTGCAGCTGGTCGAAGAGATGACTGACCTCATCACTGGTCAGCGAGCGTACGAAGCCAACTCAAAGGCGATCACGACGAGCGATGATATGCTCTCGATCGTAAATAGCCTAAAGAGATAGCCTAAAATAGGCTAAATTTAGCCGCCTAGTCCGAGATTTGCTTTGCAAATTTGACGGAGCGGGGCGGCTTTTTAAATTTAATTAATCAAAACGGCCAAATTTGAGTTAAATTTTAGCTGTTTTGTAACGGCTCTTTATTTGCTTAGGATTTTGTGATTATCGCAACCTTGTTTTAAGCCCATATCGCAAGCTTTACCGAAATACTTCTTAGCCGCTTGTTTATCTTTGTTTACGCCTTGACCTTCTGCGTATAAAACCCCGAGATTGTAGCAGCCGTTTGCATAACCCATATCGCAAGCTTTAGCATATAGCTCGCTTGCTTTACTAAGGTCCTGTTTTACACCTTGACCGTTATAGTACGAGCCTCCAAGATTATAGCAGCCTTTTGCATAGTTCGCCTCGCAAGCTTTGGCAAACAACTCAACGGCCTTTTTATAGTCTTGTTCCACGCCGTCTTGCCCGTTTGCGTACGAAACGCCCAGATTATAGCAGCTTATTGTATCTCCGCTGTCGCAAGCGCTTTGCAGCTTCTTTGCATCATCGCCCGCTCCGAACAAAACCGCCGCGCACGCTACCGCTATGACTACTTTTTTCATAAATTTACTCCTATAAAAGATTAGTGCTATTTTATAAAATTTAGCGTTAAAGCTAAAGAAATTTACATTAAGCGGCGGCAAAATCGGGCCAAATCAAATTTGGCACTTGTTTCACGCTGAGGCCGTCTCTGCAGAATTTACTTAGTAGTGCGCAGCCAATAGGGCTCCTAAGCTCACATACCTTTAAATTTGATTTATCTCGCGTCGGCGCTCGGTCAGTGCTGGTCAAATTTGGTTTAAGTAAAATTTTGCGTATAGATTGCTTTCATTTACCTCAGTCTTTGGCCTGGCTAAATTTCATGTCGTTCGTGAGTCGTCGGTTTTGATTTTTAGTGTATACTCGCCTTTGTTACGAGCATAGCACAATAGAAAAACCAAGATACAAATCGGAGCTATGAAGACTCCGTATAAAGTGCCTGCGCCGTTTAACTCGTCCTGAGGGCCTCTCGTTGCTGAAGATACAAACAGTAAAACGGGAAATAGAATTAAGATCAGACTAGCTATATTTTCAAAAGTAAAAACCGCTAGGCTAGCGTCTTGATTTTTTATGAAAAAAATACTGTATTTTTTGACTGAGTCGAGCTTTAAATAAAAAGCAGTTAAACCAACCGACAAAATTATTATGACAAAAGATAAAACGGTTTCAGACACATTGGCATTGATATATTCCTCAAACTGTGTAGAAATCAGCGGAATAAGCGATGAAAACGTCAAAATGATAAGTAAAAATGCCAAAAACAGCATCGCTGCGCGCCTGATAAATCTATGTCTATCATACTGCCTTTTTACGCCCTCGGGGATAGCAGCAAATTTCTCATCTAACTCTTTCGCATCGGTTTGATTTTTTGTATTCATGATTTGCTCCTTCAAGCGCTCAATTCTAGAAATTATAGCAAATACATCGAATTTAGTATGGCGATTTCCCCACCTTTATCCAAATTTTTTAAAATTTTAGCTATCATCGCACTTTTATTAAGGAAAATTTTTGCATTTTAGTTACGTTTTTAAGCTCAGCATTCCCATTTTTATGGGCTATTTTCCACTTGGCGTCGCCTTTGGGATACTGGCTAAAAGCATGGGCGTTAGCGCATTTATCGCCATAGCGCTCAGCACGCTAGCATACGGCGGCGCGGCGCAGTTTATGATGCTTTCGCTTTTTAGCGCGGGCACGGGGCTTTTGGAGGTTTTTATCGTGAGCTACCTCGTAAATTTACGCCATACTTTTTACGGACTCGCGCTTTTAAAAGAGTACAAAGATCTCAAATTTCGCCTTTTTAATATCGCGACTCTCACGGACGAAACTTTTGCGATATTTAAGGCGCTTAAGATCGCAGACGCGGCGGAGCGTAGCTATGTTTTTACTCGGCTAAATTTGCTCTCGTGGCTCTACTGGGCGGTGGGAACTGCGGTCGGATGCCTAGCCGGCGGGCTGATAAAGGTCGATACGAGCGGGCTTGAGTTTAGCCTAACCGCGCTTTTTATCGTGATCGTGATGGAGATGTTTAAAAACGATAAAAACTATAAAGTGCTGGGCGCGGCGTGCTTTTTCGGGGTCGCCGGCGTAGCGCTCATACCTGCAAAAGCGATGCTGGTAGGCTCGATGGCGCTTTGCTTTATTTTTATTTTAGTTTTTAAGGATAAGCTTTGATAAGCGTGAGTTCTAGCGAGTGGGTGATATTCGCCGCCGTTTTGCTAAGCGCGTTTGCGACCTTTTTGACGCGCGCAGCACCGTTTTACGTCATCAAAAACTATAAACCGCGTCCGTGGCTAACGGCCGTGGAGCGACACATGGGGCTTATGATAATGGTTATCTTGGTGTGCTACGGGCTAAAGGACGTCAAATTTGACGTTTATCCGTACGGACTAAACGAAGCGCTAGCTGTTTTTAGCGCGGTTTTGATTCATCTGAAATTTAAAAACGCCTTGCTGAGCATTGCTGCTTCGACGGCGATATACACGACGCTTATTAGGATTATTTAACTGAAAATAAAAATTAAGAATTAATAATAAATTTAAGCAATAAACGCTAAAATCCTCGTAACATTTCAACACAAGGAGCAAACATGCGTTTTGCAGTAAAGGCGGTGATTTTCATGCTTTTAGGAGCGACTTTGGCTTTTGCAAAGCCGACGATTTACATTTTAGCCACGGGCGGCACGATAGCCGGCAGCGGCTCAGGTGCTCTTGATACGAGCTATACGTCTGGAACCGTTACGGTCGATAAACTGATCGCCGCGGTACCCGATATCAACAAGATAGCAACCATCAAAGGCGAGCAGATCTCAAACATCGGCTCTCAAGAGATGAACAACGAAGTTTGGTTTAAGCTAGCAAACAGAGTAAACGAGCTGCTAACTAGTGGCAAGGCCGACGGCGTCGTCATCACGCACGGAACCGACACGATGGAGGAGACTGCGTATTTTCTAAATTTAGTCGTAAAAAGCGATAAACCTATCGTTATGGTGGGCGCTATGAGAAACAGCGGCTCGCTAAGCGCGGACGGCCCCCTAAATATCTTTAACGCCGTAAACGTCGCGATGAATAAAGAAGCGGCAGGCAAGGGCGTAATGGTCGTGATGAACGACGAGATCCACGCGGCTCGTGAGGTAACTAAAACCAACACTACCGCAGTCGATACCTTTAAATCTCCAAACAGCGGCAAGATCGGCACCGTGTTTTACGGCAACGTCAAATTTTACATGAATCCTACACGCAAACACACCGTAAATTCGGCATTTGATATCACGAAGATCAAAGAGCTTCCAAGAGTCGATATCATCTATAGCCACGCAAACGACAACCCGGATTTTATAAATTTAGCCGTCAAAAACGGAGCTAAAGGCATCATAAACGCCGGCATGGGTAACGGAAATCCATTCCCAAGCGCGCTTGAGGCTCTAGGCGAAGCGGTTAAAGCCGGCGTACTAGTCGTGCGAGGCTCGCGCGTAGGTAGCGGCGAGACCACGCTAAACGGTGAGGTAGACGACGGCAAATACGGCTTTTTAGCTAGCGACAACCTAAACGCGCAAAAAGCTAGGGTACTCTTGATGCTTGCGCTTACGCAAACAACCGATAAGGCTAAGATCCAGGAGCTTTTCCTAACTCACTAAGCGCGCGGCGTCTCGCGAGCGCTTTTCCGAGATTTCGCAAAATTTTCGCTCCGCAGGCTATATGCCTAGCGCACGCTCAATTTTGCTTCAAAACTCGAAAAATCATCTCGCGATACTTGCGCTTTGTTTCTATTTTTATTACGGCGGATTTGCTAAATTTACGGTCCGCCGTCTCTTTTATAAATTTCCTTTTTCGGCGGCTTTTACTGCGATGAATTTATCTTAAATTTGCGTTTAAATTTAACGGGCTAAACGGCGGAAACCTGGCTAAAAGCGTGATTTGCAAGCGTAAATTTTAGCTTTCGTTGAGTATAATCAATTATTTTAATTTAAGGAGCAAAAATGGGAATGAGCGCGCACTACTACGCCTATGCGCAAGACGTTATAGAGGCGATCAAAAACGGCGGCGACGGCGAGGCGCTGGACGAATATGACCTAGATAAAATGTGGGACGCGATGCATAAAACGCTAACGGGCAAAAATATGTTTGAAGCGATGAGTGCGGGCGAGATTTTCGCGACGCCAAACCCGCTTAGTTGGGCGATATTTGGACGCGGCATGGCTGGCGAGGAGGGAAGCGAGGCTGTATCTTACGTGGACGCAGATGACGTAAAAGCCGTAGCTAAAGCGATGCAGAGCACCGACATCGGCGCGCTTTTAGCAAAAGTAAATTTTACGGGCTTCGGCGAGGCTGGCACATACCCCGAGATATGGGAGTACGAGAGTGAATTTGAGGATATCAAAGCCGAGCTAAAAGAGCATTTTAACGGGCTTTTGGGTTTTTATCAAAATGCCGCCGACAAGGGGCTTGGCGCGCTAATCGTAATAGCATAAAATTTACGGCAAATCCCGCTAGGCGCTGGGCTGCAGTGGAGCCGCTTTTGGGATAAATTTAAACCCGCATCTATAAAGTTAAATTTGCGGGTTTAAATTTGTGCGCTCAAAAGATAAGCTTGTTAAATTTACGCTCTGCACCTCAAAAACGCAAGCAAAATGCCGCAGACAAATCCGCTAAATTTACGCGCCCGCGCATAACAAATCAAATTTCCGCCGCCCACCCGCCGTTTTTTTATCTTAAATTTATTAAATTTGATTTACTATTTCTTCAAAATTTAAGGCCCACTATGAACTACCTGCTTTTTATCGTTACATTTTTTCCGATTAGCCTGATGCCCGGTATCAACATGACCTATGCGATGAGTATCGGCATGAGCTTGGGCTACGTGCGCGCGCTACCGATGATGGCGGGGCAACTCACATCTTTAGCATTCATTGGGATTTGCTGTATGCTGGGCGTTGGCGCGGTTTTGGCGCATTATAGCTTCGCGTTTAAGGCTCTAAATATCATCGCGGGGCTTTATCTACTATATCTTGGCGCTATGCTGTTTTTTAGCAAGGGGCAGCTTAGTATCACGAAGGTTACGCAGCTACCTAGCAAAAAGCAGATGTTTATAAACGGCGCCGTAGTCTGCATCTCAAACCCAAAGACATGGATTTTTCTCTCGGCTTTGTTGCCGACTTTTTTGGACGCGAACGATCCTTTTAGCTTGTCGCGCATACTTTCTATCACCGTTACGCTCGTTTTTGTCGAGTTTTGCTCGCTTAGCCTCTATGCGCTGGGCGGAGCGATACTAAAGAAATTTTTGCAAACTCACCTGCGACTTTTGGAGATTTTTACGGCCGCCATCATCTGCGTCATCGGCATTTTGATGATGCTTCGCTAAATTTACCCGCCCATTTCTCGTTAAATTTGATAAAATAGGACAAAATTTATCGCCTTGCCCGTTAAATTTGGGGCAAATTTAAGGAAAGTAAATGTTTAAAATTTTAGTCGCCGAGGATGACGAAAATTTAAATAAAATAATCTGCCTAAAGCTAGCTCAGGAGGGCTTTTCGCCGCTTGCGGCTTTTGACGGAGAGCAGGCCATAAAGCTGCTAGAGAGCGAGCGTGCCGACCTTGTGATCACCGATATCATGATGCCGGGGCTTAGCGGATATGAGCTAACCAAACAAATCAAGCTGCTAGACGAGTCGCTACCCGTGCTGATGATAACGGCAAAAAGCGGCATGGAGGGCATGGAGAAGGGCTTTGTCACGGGGGCGGACGACTACATGAGCAAGCCTTTAAATTTAAAGGAGCTGATTTTACGCATAAACGCGCTTTTGCGCCGAGCCAAGATCGCTAGCGGCAAGCGGCTGAGGTTTAAAAACTCAGAGCTCGACTATACGGCCCTTAGCCTAAAAATCGGCGGCGAGGCCGTGGAACTCGCGCCAAAAGAGTTTTATCTACTCTTTTTACTGCTCTCAAATCCTGGCAAAATTTTCACTCGTCTTGAAATCATGCAAGAGATCTGGGGCTACGACACGGATAGCGACGAGCGTGCAGTCGATACGCACGTAAAAAAGCTACGCCGCAAGCTAGAAAACTGCACGGACTTTGAGATAGCTACGGTGCGCGGCATCGGCTACAAGGGCGAAATTTACGAGTGAGGGGCGGGGGAGATAAAGTGAAAATTTTAAAAGCTATTTTCGCGGCGGCATCGGCGGTTTGCTATCTAAACTCGGCCGTTTTACCAGAAAGTGACTGGAGCAAAAAGGATCTAAAAGGCGAGGTCAAAAGCATGACGTCTACGGAGTACGAATACTCTATAGACGGCTCCGGCGCGCTAGAAAATACGCGCGTGAAGCGGACTGAGTTTAACGAAAACGGCTATATAGTGCAAGAAACCGAACACATAAACGGCGTGCCAAACAGCTCGGTTTTGTTTGAGTACGGCAAAGACGGGCTAATACGCAAAAGATATCAAGACAGCGCCGTTTATCTCTACGAATACGAATTTGACGGCGAAAATTTAGTCGCGACAGCCAAAGAGCAGCATGTGGAGGATAAATTTTACCCCCGCACGGAGAAAACTACTTACGGCAAGGACGGCAAAATGATCGCTAGGACGGTGTATTCCGGCGGGACGCTAGTGATGGACGATAGCTACGTCTACGACGAAAAGGGCGTTTTAACGCGGATAGAAAATAATATGGAGCCGCGGCACGGCATAGAGATAAGCTTCGAGCACAAGTCAAACGGCGAATATGAAAAAATCACGCAAGCCCCGAACTCAAAATGGGTTTATTACTACGCCGCAAACGGCGACGAGATGGAGTATACGTCGGTAAATTACTTCGGCTCTGGGGCAAAAATCGGGCAAATCTTGCAGTTTAAAGACACAATCAGGGACGAGCGGGGAAATTTGACGCATAAAACCTCGGTCAAATTTAAGCCCGCGGACAAATACTACGAAAACGGCGACATAAAAGAGATCGGTTTATACAAAAAAACGGAAATAAAATATGAATACTACGCAAAATAAGAAAAAATATCTAATCAGTCTAAAAACATACACGGCGGCGATGTTTATCTTTGTCTTTTGCGTGCTTTGCGTCGCGGCGTCGGCGGCGATACTAGCTTACGAGCGGATATTTGAGATGAAGCTGGGGATGTTTTGGGGCATTATCAGCTTTTGCGCGATCGTGATGGGCGCGGGCGGAGCGATATTTTATGCCGTAACGGCGTATTTTTTAAGATACGTCGAGAACTTTAAGCAAGCAGCGGGAAAGATCGCTAGAGGCGACTTCGCCGTTAGGGTCGCGCGTAAAAACTACAAACGCGGCGCGGATAGCGAGTATCTGCACGAGCTAGACGAGCTAGCGGCAAATATAAATTTGACTGCGGCGGCGCTAGAAAAAATGGACTACATGCAAAAGGACTTCGTCTCAAACGTTTCGCACGAGCTAAAAACGCCTCTAAGCGTCATCAGCGGCTACTGCGAGATCGCGCAGGACGAGAGGGACGAGGCGCGCAGAAACGAGTATCTGGGCTTCATAAAAGAGCAGGCAAACTCGCTAAGCAGGTTGTGCGAGGATATGCTGCTGCTCTCGCGGCTAGATAGCCAGGCGGGCGTAAATTTAGACGAAAACGTGCGAGTAGACGAGCAGCTACGAAAGACTGCTGCGATGCTGATGCAAAAGTACGATGGGCGGGAGTTTGATCTGGATCTAGCTACCGTAACCGTGCGAAGCAACGCCTCGATGCTAGCGCAAATTTGGCTAAATTTGATGGATAACGCGCTAAAGTACTCTGCCGCCGACGTCGGCGTGAGCTGCCGCGAAGAGGGTGGGCGGCTTATCGTGCGCATTAGCGACGAGGGGGCGGGTATCGAGGCAAAAAAGCTGGAAAAAATCTACGATAAATTTTATCAATGCGAGGAGTCGCACAAGGGCAAAGGTAGCGGTCTAGGGCTATCTATCGTGCGGCGCATCGTTCATCTTTTAGGCGGGGAGATAAGCTACGAAAGCGAGCCAGGACGCGGTACGACCGTGAGCGTAATGATCCCAAACGCGCGTAAAATTTGATGCAAAGCGCGGCTAAATTTGATTAAATTTGTGCTTTTGCGGCGGGTAAATTTGACTCTCAGGCTCGGCTGATTTCGCGGCAAATTTTACTTGCGGGCGCGAAATTTGACGGAATAAGCGTAAATTTCAAGCGAAATTTTAAAAAGTCATACAAAGGACACATTGAGGACACAAAAGGTCATTATAATTCTCCAAAAATAAAGGAGAAAAAGATGAAAGATTCTGCAGTAACTCACGTAACTATGGCTATCGGAGCAGTGCTTTGGGGCTGTCTAACCGCAGCGGTGGTTTTGTTTTAACGGGAAAAAACGTAAAAACAAAAATCTACGGATGAGTATCGCGGCAAGCGGCTCGCAAGCACGGCGATAGCTCGTCCTTCCTCTAAATCAAATTTAACCACAATCCCGCACCACTTTAACAACTTGGCTTTTATAGCCGCTCAAATTTGCTCGGTTTGTTAAATTTCCTCCTCGGCAAGCTTGTTTTTATATAAAATTTAAAATTTGACTCGCAAGCCGAACTGTTTAAATTTAACCTCAAATTTACCCGCACCGACCGCTACCATGCGCGCTTTGATTGTTTATTTAGCTTCTTTTGGATAAAATCGCCCAAATTTAATCTTAAGGCAAATCATGAAACAAGCAAAAGTCTGGAAATTTGGCGACAATATCGACACCGACATCATCATAGCCGCGCGCTATCTCAACACATCCGACGAAAAAATCTTGGCCACTCATATCATGGAGGACGCAGATCCTGAGTTTAGCAAAAAAATCTCCGCGGGCGACGTTATCGTAGCTGGCGAAAATTTCGGTTGCGGCAGCTCGCGCGAGCACGCTCCTTTGGCGCTTAAGGCTGCAGGCATCGGCGCGGTGATAGCTAAGAGCTTTGCTAGGATTTTTTATAGAAACAGCTTTAACACGGGACTTTTGATACTAGAAATCAAAGAAACAGACGAGATAAACGCCGGCGACGAGCTAAAAATCGACGTGGATAACGGCGCGGTCGTAAATTTAACGAGCGGCAAAGAGTATAAATTTAGCCCGATACCGCCGTTTATGCAAGAGCTTTTAAAAAGCGGCGGCCTCATAGAATACGCGAAAACAAGGATATAAAATGTCTAAAATTTATAACGTAGCGGTGATAAAGGGCGACGGCATCGGCCCTGAGATAGTGGACGAGGCGATAAAGGCGCTGGATGCGGCTAGCGCGGAGTTCGGTTTTGAGCTTAGCTACAACTTTTACCTGATGGGCGGCGCAGCGATCGACGTGTTCGGCGAGCCTTTGCCTAGCGAGACGCTAAACGGCGCGCTAAACTCGGACGCGGTGCTTTTCGGAGCTATAGGCGGGCCTAAATGGGACGGCTTGCCGCGTCATCTGCGCCCTGAAAGCGGGCTTTTGAAGCTACGAAAAGAGCTTGGCGCGTATGCGAATTTGCGCCCCGCGATGATATTTGACGAGCTGGTGGACGCTAGCACGCTAAAGCCATCAGTCCTTCACGGCGTCGATTTTATCGTGGTTCGCGAGCTAACGGGCGGGATATACTTCGGTCAGCCGCGCGAGAAAAAAGAAAACAGCGCCTACAACACGATGACCTACACGAGCGAAGAGATCGAGCGCATCGCAAAGGTCGGGTTTGAAACCGCGATGAAGCGCAAAAAACGCGTCTGCATGGTCGATAAGGCAAACGTCCTAGAGACCAGTCAGCTGTGGCGCGAGGTCACGAGCGAGGTCGCAAAGAGCTATCCGGAGGTAAATTTGGAGTTTATGTACGTCGATAACGCGGCGATGCAGCTGGTGCGCGCGCCTAGTAAATTCGACGTGATTTTGACGGAAAACCTCTTCGGCGATATCCTAAGTGACGAGGCTAGCATGGTGTGCGGCTCGATAGGACTCCTGCCAAGCGCCAGCATCGGGGGCAAGGTAGGTATCTACGAGCCTATCCACGGCAGCGCGCCTGATATCGCGGGGCAGGGCATCGCAAACCCGGTCGCTACGATACTAAGCGCTACGATGATGCTTAGGTATTCATTTGGCGAAAATGAGGCGGCAAAAGCTATCGAAAACGCGGTCAAAGCCGCGCTCGCACAAGGATACAGGACGAAGGATATAGCGCAATTTGACGCTAAAGAAATTTGCACTACGAGCGAAATGGGCAGTATCGTAGCCTCGCTCGTAAAAAAAGCGTAAAGATGAAAGATACGATTACCGAAGCCCTAATCTACGAGGCTCAAGGGCTAAAAGACGACGCGCTGATAGTTTATAAAAACATCCTAAAGCGCGAGCCTGCAAACGCCGCCGCGATCGCCGCGATAAGGCGTCTAAGCGGCCTTAGTAGAAAAAAAACGGGCGTAAACGAGCAGATGAAAGATTTTTTCATCAAAATGAAAACCGACGAAGAAATAACCGAATTTAAAAGGTGGCTGATAAAACTATGAAACTAGAAGAAATAGCAAAAATGGCGATAGACGAGGTGGCGATGGAGCTAGAGCGAATGGGCACCACGCAGGAAAGCTTTGCTTCGGAGGCTGAAAATGCGGCAAATTTGACGAGCGTTCCGACCTCAAGCGGCGACGTAAATTTAACCAACGCCGCGGGTCTTGCAAATTTAGTTAGCGAGATCAGCATAGACGAAGCTAGCGAGTTTGAAGCCGTTTTAGAAAGCGCGGCAAACTCGCAAAACATCGCACCCGAATTTGACGGAGTGGAGGAGATCGCCGCGACTGCTGCGCCGCAAAAGGCCTTTGAGGTGGAGGTTGCGAATTTTACGGGCGAGGAGATTTTTCTAAAAAACCTAAAAGAGCGCATTTTGGTGCTTTTTGAGGGGCTAAACGCGACGAGCGAGGAAAACCTAAAAGACAGACTCTCGCTCACGCTTAAATTTTTAGAATTCGTGCTGGCAAATGTCGAAAATCGGCTCGAAAATCTGCAAAAATAAAAATCTAAAATGGCTGCGAGATTTTCTAGCACCCCACACCAAGCGCGCGTATATCGTCGGTGGCTGCGTTCGCGATGCGATGCTCGGTAAAAAAATCTCCGACTTTGACGTTGAAATTTACGGTATCGACCCTGCTAAATTTGACGCTCTGATGGCGCAAATCGGCGCTTGCGGCGTGGGCAAAAACTACTTCGTTTATAAATTTAAAAACTTCGACCTTTCTTTGCCGCGAACGGAAAACAAAACGGGCGAGGGTCATAAAGCATTTGAGGTCGCCTATACGGACGACGAACGTGCGGCGTCTTTGCGCCGAGACTTTACCGTAAATGCGATGATGATAAATATCTTTGATGGCTCATTTTTGGACTTTTACGGTGGAGAGAGCGACCTAAGGCGCGGTATCTTGCGTCATATCGACGATGAAAAATTCGCCGAAGATAGCCTGCGCGTACTGCGGGCGGTGCAGTTTAGCGCGCGGCTAAATTTCCGTATCGCGCGCGAGAGTTTGGGGCTGATGAAACGCTTAAGTATCTCAGATCTTAGCCGCGAGCGCATAAACGGCGAGCTAATGAAGCTTTTTGGCGCCAAATTTCAAGAGGTCGGCTTTTTGTATCTTTATAAACTAGAGCTTTTGGGCAAAATTTTTGGGCTAAATTTGAGCCGAGTCGAGGCGGAAAAATTTGCCACAAAACTAAAAAGTGCGGTCAAATTTCTGCCCAAACAAAACAGCAAAAAAGACGAGTGCGAGTTTTTGTATCTTTTAAACGGCTATTTCGGCATTAAAAATTTTTACGATTTAGGACTTCCTAAAAGCTTTGAAGCCTGCGTCAAAGAGCTATTTTTTGTGGGTCGCCCGAGTGATAAAGATTTGCTAAAAATCGCCCTTGATAAACCGCTAAAAAGCTGGCTCGGCCTAAACTCGCCCAGCCTCATAAAAAGAGCTAAAAATTTAGGCGTTTATGAGGCTAAATTTGAACCCGCTATCGACACGGCGGAGATTTTAAAGCAAGGCTTTAAAGGAGCTGCGATCGGTGCTGAGATAAGGCACAGGCAGGATCTAGCGATAGATAAATTTTTAAACGAAAAGTCAAGCTCGGCTAAAAATTAACCTAGTTAAAAGCGCAAATTGGCTAAAATCAAGCCCTATTTTAAAGAGGCGAAAGTGGAAAAAATCTCAAATATAAATTTTCAAAATAAAAATATTCTTTTTAGTATAAGTTTTGCAAAAAGCCTAAATTTGAGCGACTCGACAAGTACTTTTTTGGCTTTTAAAACGCAGGCTAAGGCGGCTTTTTAAATGTTTAATATCGTCCTCGTTCATCCTCAAATCCCCCAAAATACGGGCTCGATCGGGCGCATGTGCGTAAATGCAAACCTTAAGCTGCATATAATCAAACCGACCGTTTTTGATATCAGCGAAAAGGCCGTTAGGCGTGCGGGGCTTGATTACTGGGCGCGGCTAAATCCGGTGATTTGGGAGAGTTTGGACGAGTTTTTACGCGCAAACGCCGCTTATGAGGATAGATTTTTTTACGCGACGACGAAGGCACATAAATTTTATTTTGAAGCGGAGTTTAAAAAGGGCGACTTTCTGTTTTTCGGCGGCGAAAGCACGGGTCTGCCTATGGAGCTGATGGAGCGAAATTTCGCAAACGCGATCAAAATCCCGATGGGCGAGCAGGGCAGAAGCTTAAATTTAGCCACGAGCGTGGGCATCATCGCGTATGAGGCTATCAGACAAAATTTCGCCCAGTCGGGCTTTGGAAACGCGATATGAAATTTGCGGCAAATAGGCTTTTTGCGGTCGTTTTTTCGGCTCTGTTTTTCGCCGTTTTTGTGGCAGGCGCTGAGCTAAAGATCACTACGTTTAACGCGCAAAATTTATTTGACGCTAAAAATGACGGCAGCGAGTATAAAGATTTCGTCGTCGGAAAATCAGAGTGGAACGAGAAAAAGGCGAGCGCCAAATTTAAAGCCGTAAGCGCAAAGATAAAAGAGCTAAACGCCGATATCATCGCGCTTCAAGAGATAGAAAACGAAACGATTTTAAAAGAGCTGATGAAGGAGGCGGGCTATAAATATTTTGCATTTTCAAAGGGTAAAAACGGCCCCGTAGGCCTAGCCGTGCTGTCTCGCGTAAAGCCTGAAAAAACGCAAATTTTCAGCGTGCCAAACGTAAAAACAAGAGATATTTTAAAGCTTGATTTTGAAGTAAACGGGCAAAAATTTAGCCTTTTAAATTTGCATTTTCCTGCAAGAAAAAACCCTCTAAAGCAGCGAAAAACGGCTTTTATCACGCTAAAATCAGCCTTAGCTGATACCCAAAAGGTCGTGGTTTTGGGCGATTTTAACGCGCCTTACGGAGATAAAGAGCTGCTGGGCGATTTTGAAACTAGTAAAAAATTAGCCAATCTTTGGGCGTTTTTGCCAAAGCACGAGCGCTACTCGCACACGAGCCTAAACGCGCTCGATCACGTCCTGCTCTCAAAGGACGCGCTTAGTCAAAACTATGTCTTAAACAGCTTTAAGGTTGAGCGAGACGGGGCGCAAATTTCGGATCACTTCGCTCTGGTTTTTAGGCTAAATTTTGATAAAAACGCTAAAAATACGCTACAAAATATCGCCGAAGCGCGGGTCGGCGAGCTATCAAAGAAGTCAAATTTGCCCGTTTTGCTAAAACGCGCTACGGTCGTGCAAAAAGATAAAAAAGGCTTTACGCTAGCGCAAGATAAGCGCGGCATTTACGTTTATGAGCCAAAAAACGACGCAAAGCCCGGTCAGGTCATGGACGTAGCAGTAAACCGCCTAGACGAGTTTAAGGGAAATCTTGAGATCAGCTCGCATTATGCGGTAAAAATTTATGACGAAACGCAAGACCCGCATGAGCAGATGCTGGAAGCTAAAAATCTAAAACAAGCGCGCGCGGGCGACGTGTTTAGCCGTATCGGCGGCGAAGTGCGAAGCGGCAGGCTCTATACGCCGTACGGAGATATCAAAATTTACGGCGCAAAGGGCAAACCGCGCAACGAAAAAGAGGCGATTTTCACCTCCGTTCGAGTCGTGAATTATAAAAATGAACCTCAAATTTGGATAGAAAATGAGAATAATTGACGCGTTGGTGCTGGGCGCATTCGTGCTTTTCGTGATATTTTTGATGCGCGGATTCGTCACGCAGACGCTCGAGAGAAGCAAAAGAAGACAAAATTTAAAAAAGGATAAAAAATGAGTGAAACAAAAGAACTGATCGTGGAGATCGGCGTCGAGGAGCTGCCGGCGATCCCGTTTTTAAAAGAGTGCGGCAATGTCGCGGCAAAGTGGCGCGAGACGCTAGCGCAAAACGGCCTAGATAGCGAGTGCGAGTTTTATTACACGCCGCGCAGGATTGCGTTTTACCACCCGAAATTTGCGGTGCGTCAGGAGGACGGATTTAGCGAGTTTATCGGTGCGCCGAGGCAAGTCGCGCAAAAAGACGGCGCCTGGACGCCGGCCGCGCTAAGCTTTGCTAAAAAATGCGGTATCGAGGAGTCTGAGCTAAAATTTGAAACCGTCGGCGGCAAAGAGGTGCTCTATTACAAAAAGCCCGTCGCAGGCAAGCCTAGCTCTGAGCTTCTGGGCGATATGATCGAGAAGTTTTTGCTCGGCTTAAATTTTGGCAAATCTATGCGCTGGGGCGATGGTAAATTTGAGTTTATCCGTCCGATTCGCTCGTTTTTATGTCTGCTTGGAGACGAGGTTGTTAAATTTAACAAATTTGACGTGGAAAGCGGCGACAGTATTTTCATGCACAGAAGCGTTAGTTATGATAAATTTACCGTCAAAAACGCGAAAGATTATTTCGCCGCGATGCCTAAAATCGGCGTAATCCTCGATCAAAACGCGCGCCGAGAGAAAATTCTGAGCGAATTTAAACAGATCGAAGCCAAAAACGGCGTAACGGTCGAGGTTGACGAGGCGCTGTTAGACGAGGTCGTAGCGATCACCGAGCATCCGACCGCGCTGCTTGGCGGCTTTGAGCGGGAGTTTTTGGAGGTGCCTAGCGAGGTTATTATCACCTCGATGAAGGAAAATCAGAGGTATTTCCCGGTTTTTGAGAGAGGCAATCTCGCTAATCGCTTCGTAGTCGTTAGTAACGCCATCTCGCCAGAGCCAGCGCTCATCGTGAAAGGCAACGAAAAGGTTTTGCGCGCTAGACTTAGCGACGCGATGTTTTTCTGGCGTAGCGACCTGGCGCATGAGTTTGGCCCGGAAAAGTTAAAAAATATCACCTATCTAAAAGAGCTTGGCAGCACATACGACAAAAGCGTACGCGAGCTAGGCGTCGCAAAACGACTAGCTAAAATCTGCGCCGATCGCCTAAAAGCGTGCGCGGGAGAGGACTACGAGGCGCTGCTGGAGCGTGCCGTGATGCTGAGCAAGGCCGATCTAACCACGCAGATGGTGTATGAATTTACCGAGCTACAGGGCGTGATGGGCGGCTATTACGCGGCGGCGAAGGGCGAAAACAAAAACGTCGTAACCGCGATCAAGGAGCAATATTTGCCTAGCGGCGAGGCCAGCGCGCTACCTAGCACTATCTTTAGCTCCGTCGTCGCGCTCGCGATCAAGCTCGAGACGCTAATCGGGCTCTTTAGCGCGGGCAAAATCCCAAGCGGCAACAAGGACCCGTATGCACTGCGCCGCGCGGCTAACGGCGTCATCAAGATCATCCAAAACGAAAATCTAAACTTTGACATCGCGGCGTTTTTGCGCGAGACGGCGGAGGGGTATGCCAAATTTGACGTTGAGGCGCTGATGGGGTTTATATTTGATAGGCTTTATACATTCTTTGACGTAAACCCGTCCGTCGTAAAGGCCTGCCTAGCTAGCAAAAAGGGCGATGTGCTCGCGCAGTGCGAGGCGATCGAGGCTCTAGGCGCGATCTGCGCAGCAGAGGACTTTAGGCAAAATTTCAGCACGTTTAAGCGTCTGGCAAACATCATCAAGGATGAAAATTTCGGCGCGGTAGATGAGGCGAAATTTGAAAACGAGAGCGAGAAAAAGCTAAACGATGCATTTAAGGCTGCAGTAAAAGCAGGCGGCTCATACAGCGAACGCCTAAAAAATCTTTTCGGTCTAAAAGCTGCGATAGACGAGTTTTTCGACAACGTAATGATAAACGCCGAGGACGAGCTCGTGCGTAAAAACCGCCTTGCGCTCGTGGGGCAAATTTACGCGGAATTCCTCAAGATCGCCGATATAAAAGAGATAAGCTTGTAAACGCTAGAAGCGGCGATACCGCTTCTAAACTCGGCTATGCTGTGGCTTGGCATCGGAGCTAGCGGTCTAGGATACTTTTTATGGAACAAAGGCGCATGCGAGGTAGATAGCGGTACTCTAGCCATCATGAATAACGCTCTAATACCTGCTGCTATCATAGTAAATTTAGTATTTTGGCATAAAGACGCGGACATACTAAGACTCTGCCTTGGCGGTGCGGTAATTTATATCTCGCCACCAATCCACAACAAAATCATCGCACACTACGAGCGAGCAAGCGTAGCGGCAAAATAGCTAAATTTGAAGCCAAATTTGGCTAAAATTTAAAACTAGCGCGACGTTTAGGCTTGTTGTCATAGCAGTTGTTTAGTGGTTTGATTTGCAACCGTAAATCCATATTCTTTAATTTAAAAAATATAATTTAACGAGTTTGGAGATTATTATGAAATAGCTTTGAGGCTCGCAAAAGAGTTTTAAGGCTCTAAAACTCTAGCCTCAAATTTTCTCTCTTTTCTGAAATATTTAAAATACACGTAAATACAAAATAGCGGTATAGAAATATACCAAAAAGCGCAAATAGCAAGAAAAAGAAGTCCAAAAAACATAAAAGCAAAATAGAATACGACGCCGATAAATAGATCGTTCATTTGAGCGTCTCCGTTGTATAAATTTGCATCTCAATTTTAATAATATCAAGATAAAAAAGGCTGAAAAATGATTAAAAACTGCACTATACGCGGAGGCCGGCGCGCCGACGTGTGCTTTAGATGGGTCGAGGGGGGGGGGGGGGGTAAAACCAGCTGCGCACGGGTGGCTTTCGATCGGCCCGGAAGTAAAAAGGTGCTTACGGGGTTGGTAAAAATGAAAAAATAACATT
>CAUPZP010000015.1:0-41334 GCA_963516105.1 uncultured Campylobacter sp. | reverse complement strand
CTATGAGAGGCACCTCTTTTGCGGCTCCACAAGGCACCGAGGAAAATTTAAACGCCATAAGAGGGCTTCAAATCCCGCTTGAGGGTTTTCCTAAAAATCCTAACGAACCCTGGCTTGTTCGGCCTGATAAGCTTGAGGCAAGAGGCTACGGCGGAGACAAAATAGCAAAAAAACTCGCTCGCAATACCTTTGAGATTAAGGGCGAGGGATGGCAACAAACCGTGCGCGTAAATAGCCTCGCTAAAGATACGAAAGTTATCTGCGGGGATGAAATTTGCCTCGCGCTCGCCTTTGACGAGAGTAAAGTCAATAGCTGCGATAACGGTGCTGCGTCCACGACGATTTACACGCTAAATTTAAAACAAAAATTTAGAGATTTTCACATGCTTCCTAGTAAAAATTTCAAATACGCCAAAATAAGCGATAAATTTACCTTAGACGACGTAAAATCCTTTGAAATAATATTGTCGAAATTTAGAGATTTGGGTGGGCTTGACAAAGGAAGCGAGTACATAGACTACGAGGTTATCTTACGAAACAGCAAAGGCGAGCAGGTCAATGAAATTTGCAGAAACCAAACCCAGAAAGTCGGCAACCGCACGCAGTAAATCAAGGCTCGTGCCGCAGGCTTGGCGCAAAGGCGGTGAAATCTCGGTGCGCAAAACCTACGTCTTTAAGATGTAAATTTAGCTGCGATACGGGATAAGTCCATATTTAAATTTGATATGAGATAAAGACTAGAGCGAGCGTCAAATTTGAGGCTGTTGAGTATTTCTGGCGTCGTAAAATTTGATCGTCCAGGGCGCGTCCGCGATATCGGCGTCTAGCTTCGCCACAAAATACTCACGCACTGCGGCGTAGTCTGATTTTGAGATGAAATAAATATTTATAACGCTCGTCTCGCTAAACAGGGCAAGGTTGCAAAAGTAGCTTAAATTTACGTCTTTGTCAAAGGCTCTGAGCACGCATTTGGCGATAAAAATCAGCGCATAAAAAATAAATACGGCCAGGACGAACATAAACGGGATCACTATTGCGGAAAGCGGATTTTTTGGTATCGCTCCTAAAATTTGATATGGCGATTTTCGCATTTCGCGGACATCCGTCAAATTTATCGTTACTCCCTTTTTGGTTTGGAAAATTTTATCCTCGTAAAGGTAAACGAGCGAGGGATTTTTGAGTTTTTTGATTAGGTCGGCGGCTGCTAAAGCGTTTGCAAGAATCACAGATGCAAACATCCAAATAAACCCGCGAGTTCGCATTGCTTCCGCTGCGAAAACCTCCCAAAATGAGCCGCTTTGCCAATCTACCATGCCGCTAAAAAATATCAAAAACGTCATAAAAAGGTTAAAGCCGAGCAAGAATACGCAACTAAGCGCGAGAACGTAAAAATCGTCCTGTAAAATCAGCGGATTTTCGTCGTAGTTTCTGCTCAAATTTACTCCTGTATACCCTTAAATTTAACCCGTCAAATTTAAAAGCAAGAAGGATAAATCGTGCTCAAATTTGCCCGAAAAGCCTAAATTTGACTAATTTATCCCGCCCAGCAGCTCTTGCGTCTGCTCAAAGCTAAAGCCCTCTTCGGCGTCTTGTTTTAGGAAGTTATCTATAAATTCTTTTTTTGAGATGGCAAGGTCAAGCTCTTTGTCGCTGCCCTTTTGATACGCGCCGATGCGTAGCAGGACTTCGTTTTCTTTTAGAAGCGAGTAGAGGCGCTTTAGCTTGGCTGCATTTGCTCTGTGCTCTTTGGTCGCGATGTCGCTCATCACGCGCGAGGCGGAGTTTAGGATATTTATAGGCGGATAGATGCCAAAGTCCGTCATCTCGCGGCTAAGCACGATGTGGCCGTCTAGGATCGAGCGGCTCTGGTCGGCTATCGGATCGCTCATATCGTCGCCGTCGACTAGCACCGTGAAAAAAGCCGTTATGCTGCCCTTGCCCTCCTCTTTGCCCGCACGCTCCATCAGCTGAGGTAGTAGGGTGAGCACGGAGGGCGGGTAGCCCTTGGACGTCGGCGGCTCGCCAAGAGCAAGACCTATCTCTCGTTGCGCCATAGCAAACCTTGTCACGCTATCCATGATGAAAAGCACGTCTTTACCTTGGTTTTTAAAGTATTCTGCCACGCTCATCGCGCAAAAGGCGCCGTATTTTCGCATCAGCGGGCTATCGTCGCTGGTGGCTACGATGACTACGGTGCCACTTAGGTCGCCGCGTAAATTTTTCTCGATAAACTCCGGCACCTCGCGGCCGCGCTCGCCGATGAGGGCGACTACCTTGATCGGTGCTTGCGAGTTTTTCACTATCATACCCATTAGCGTGCTTTTACCTACACCCGAACCCGCAAAGATGCCTAGTTTCTGGCCTTTGCCGCAGGTTAGCAGCCCGTCGATGCTTTTAACACCGACGCTAAAAATTTCATCTATCAGCCCGCGCTTCATCGCATCGATCGGAGCGCGCATTATCGGGGCGTATTCGGTCGCAACGATCGCGCCTTTGCCGTCTTTAGGATTCATAAAAGGATCCACCACGCGTCCCAAAAGAGCGTCGCCCACGGGGATTTTCATACCTTGGTCGCTTTGATAGACGAAGTCGCCGATCTTATAGCCCTCTACGAAGCCAAACGGCGAGATGAGCGCGGTATTTTGCCGCACCTCAGTCACCATCGCCAGCCCGCTTTTGCTCTTGTCTTTAGCGCAAATTTGCACGATGTCGCCGATGCTGGGGCGCAGACCCGAGATCTCTATCGTCGTGGCAGAAATTCGCTCTATCACGCCAAAGACGCTAGAGAGCGATAAATTTGCGCCCAGTTTTGATTTTAAGCTATCTAAATTCACTAAAATCTCAATTCTTTGTGCGAATTTATGAGGGAGAAAAACTCGCGCCTAGTCTCGCTACTCTTTAAAAAGCAGCCTCGCAGCGCCGATGTTGTCGTAGTCGAGTTGATCTTGCCCACGCCTCGCATCTCCACGCACATATGCCGCGCCTCGATGACGACGCCCACGCCTTTTGGCTTGATGACGTCTTGCACGGCTTCTGCGATCTGCTCGGTGAGCTGCTCTTGGATTTGCAGGCGGCGGGCGAAGATATTTACCATGCGCGGGATTTTGCTAAGGCCAACGACCTTGTGGTTTGGGATATAGGCTACGTGCACGCGCCCGAAAAACGGCAACAAATGATGCTCGCAAAGGCTGTAAAATTCGATATCGCGCACGAGCACCATTTCGTTATTCGAGCTGTCAAATAGCGCGTCGTTTAGCACGACTTTTGGGTCTTGAAAGTAGCCGCTCGTTAAAAACTCATAAGCCTTAAAAACGCGCTCTGGAGTTTTAACCAGTCCCTCTCTGTTCGGGTCTTCGCCGACTAAATTTAGCATCTGCTCGACGCAGCTTTCAAACTTTTCTTTTTTTAAATTCTCATTTTTTAAATTTTCTTGCATTTGCGTTCCTGATTCATTTCGCCTGTGTAAATTTTGATAAACGATTTTACTTAAATTCGCCTTTCGCGCGCTTAAATTTATACTATGAATAAGGAAAATTTTGCTACACTCTAGGAAATTTTTATTTTTTAAAGGAATTTAATGCAAATCAAAACCAAGGCGATCGACGCCGTAAATGCTTCGCTAAGTGCGAAAATACCGAGCGCGGACGTAAAATCCAAACTCGAAAACGCCGCTAAAAAAGCTGCAAAAAATATGAAAATAGACGGATTTAGAGCGGGCAAAGTGCCTGTGAACGTAGTGCTAAAACGTTACGAAAAAGAACTAACCGCCGATGCCGAGCAAGACGCGCTAAAAGACGTGATAGATGCTGGACTAAAAGAGCTAAATAAAAAATTTGAAGAGGTTATCGGCGAGCCGATCGTGACTAAATTTGACAGAGGCGAGAATGAGATCGACGCAGAGATCGAAATCTCGTTTAAACCGATCATAAACATCGACGGCTACGAGGAGTTGATAGAGGGCGTCACCACTCCGCGCGTAACTAAAAAAGAGATCGACGAGAGAAAAAACGAAATTTTAAAAATGATGGCTCCGCTAGAAAAAGTGGAAAAAGCCGCGCTTGAAAAGGGAGATTTTGCTAAATTTGACTTCGAGGGCTTCGTAGACGGCGAGGCGTTTGAGGGTGGCAAAGCCGAAAACTATCTGCTAGAAATCGGTTCAGGTCAGTTTATACCAGGCTTTGAGGACGGTATGATCGGGCTAAAAGTCGGCGAAGAGCGCGACGTAAAGGTTAAATTCCCTGCCGAGTACGGCGCTGCGCACCTTGCGGGCAAAGACGCGACGTTTAAAGTAAAACTACACGAAATCCAAGGTAAAAAAGTGCCTGAAGAGATCGACGAAGAGACGCTAAAGCGCATCATGCCGGGCGAGGAAAAGGTGAGCGTCGAGCTATTTGAAGAGAGACTAAAAGAGCAGATCAAAGCCGAGAAGCACGCTAAAAACGTAAACGAGGAGCTAAAGCCTAAATTTGCCGACGCGATCGTGGCTAAATTTAACTTCGACGTGCCAAAAAACATCGTAGAGCAAGAGATGGATATGCAGTTCCGCGGCGCTTGGAGCAACTTTACGCCTGAGCAGATGACTAAATTTAGAGAGGACAAAGACGCTCTAACTAAACAGCGCGAGACCTACCGCGACGACGCGGTAAAAAGCGTGAAGCTAACGTTTATAATAGACGAGCTAGCGCGCCGCAGAGATATCAAGGTAAGCGATCAAGAGCTGATCCAAGCGGTGTATTTCGAGGCGTATCGCTCGGGCGTAGATCCAAAACAGCACCTTGAAAACTACAAAAATCAAGGGATTTTACCTGCGATCAAAATGTCGATGATCGAGGAGAAGCTATTTAACGAGATGTTTGCGCTAAAGAGCGATAAGAAAGAGAAAAAGGCGGAGTAATGAGCTACTACATCCCCTACGTCATTGAGCGTACGAGCAAGGGCGAGAGAAGCTATGACATCTACTCGCGCCTGCTAAAAGACCGCATAATAATGCTTAGCGGCGAGATCGAGGACGGCATGGCGTCTGCGATCGTGGCTCAGATGCTGTTTTTAGAGGCCGAAGATCCGGATAAAGATATCTATCTATATATAAACAGTCCGGGCGGCGTGATAACGAGCGGATTTAGCATTTACGATACGATGAACTATATCAAGCCCGACGTCTGCACGATCTGTATAGGTCAGGCAGCGTCTATGGGTGCGTTTTTGCTTAGTTGCGGGGCGCAAGGTAAGCGTTATGCTTTGCCAAACTCGCGCATCATGATCCACCAGCCTTTAGGCGGCGCGCGCGGACAGGCGACGGATATAGAGATCCAGGCGAAGGAAATCTTGCGTATGAAGGAAATTTTAAACGCGATCCTAGCTAAAAATACGGGTCAAAAACTAGCTAAAATCCAAAAAGATACCGACAGGGACTTTTTCATGAGCTCTGCCGAAGCCAAAGAGTACGGGCTTATAGATAAAGTTTTGGAGAAAAGCTTTAAGTAAAGAGTAAAATTTGATAAAGTTAGACAACAAAAAAAGCGAAAACGTAGCGGCAAATAACGCGTCTACTCAAAAAGTAGGCGCAACAGCCAAAAAGGACGAGTTTAACATTTACGGTTTTTCCGAGGCGATCATAAAAGAACTAACTGAGGAAAATATCCCCTCGATCCCGAAAAACTACACCGTTTTTTTTGAAAAGATGCTTGAAAAGCAGTCTGACGACTTTAAGAAAAAGGTCGGCGAGATCATAAAGATCGAAGACGAGATCGGCAAACTCGAGGACGATAGACAAATCAATATCGAGCGCGAGGTCAAAAATAGCTTTATGCAGATAAAAAGCATGCTACAGGCCGTTGCGATCATATATAAAAATTTGGGAGTTTTAAAAACTATCATCAAAAAACGCTCGGAAAGCCTAGATCCAAATGTAAATTTGATCACGATACAAAGCGTCTTTAACTCTTTTAACGAAGACTTAAACAAGCTAAATTCGCTAATGGACAAGCATATCGAAGTTATCAAAACGAGCTACGAAGAGATTAGTAAGGTTTTTAAGCTGGTTGAAGAACAGTCTATATATGATGAAAAATTTGACGTATATAATAGAAAATTTTTCCTCAAGACGCTCGGTATCGAGTCTGAAAATATAAAAAAATACGACTATAAATCCTCCGTAATGTTGCTAAAACCAAAGGATAGCGCGCTGGACGGTATCGGGTCAAAAGGTAAGCTGGCCGTTTTAAAAAATATATCTCGTATGTTACTTCGCACGTCGAGGCGCAGCGATATCTTGTCGCACTACGGCGGAGGATGTTTTGCTATGCTGATGAAGCATACCGACATAAGCGGCGCACAAAAAGCCTGCAAACGTATAACCGATATGTTTTACGACACCTCTTTCATGCTAAATGGAGAGAAATACGAGTTTGATATGGAAGTCGTTACTTTTGATCTAAATATGACCAAAACTATCGAGGAGATGCTATCTTTGGCGCTTGATTCGCTCGTAAAAACAGGTAGAGACGGCGAACACTTTTTGGTACTAGAGGACAAGACTGAAAAATGATACTAGAAATCCTAACCTATCCGAATAAAAAACTCTTCGTCAAATCGCTTGAAGTTAAAGTTTTTGACGAAGAGTTGCATAAATTTTTAGACGATATGTATGAAACCATGATCGCTAAAAACGGCATCGGACTAGCTGCCATCCAGACGGGCGAGGCTAAGCGAATTTTGATCGTAAATTTAGTGGATGAAGAAAGCAAAGAACAGCGCAAAGAGGATCTGCTAGAAATCATAAATCCCAAAATTTTACGCAAAGAGGGCGAGATAATCTACCAAGAAGGCTGCCTTAGCGTGCCGGGATATTACGAGGACGTAAAAAGAGCCGAGTTTATAACGCTAGAGTATCAAGACCGCTTCGGCGAGCGCCAAGAGCTCGAGGCAGATGGGCTTTTGTCAGTCGCCATCCAGCACGAGATGGATCACCTAGACGGACACCTTTTTATCGAGCGAATCGGCTACAACAAACGCAAAAAATTCGACAAAGAGTATAAAAAGCAAAAAAACGCATGAAAGCCCTAAAATGCGCCACTTATAACGACGAATTACGGCTTGTGGACGTCGAGTCCAGCTTTAACCGCGGTTTGCCCGCACTTAATATCGTGGGTCTTGCGGGCGCCTCGATCAAAGAGAGCGCCGAGCGCGTAAAATCAGCGCTTTTATCGTTAAATTTCTCCTTCCCTGCGCAAAAAATTATCATAAATTTATCCCCCTCGGATATGCCAAAATCAGGCAGTCACTTCGACCTGCCCATCGCGCTTTTAATCGCTTTGCAAAAAGAGCGCGACTTTGAGCCTATTTTTGCATTCGGCGAGTTGGGGCTTGACGGCGGAGTCAAAAGTACGGCGAGCCTTTTTTCTATCCTGCTTTTTTTGAGCGCGAAAGCGCCCGGCTCTCGCGTGCTGATCCCGCAAGAGATAGCGCAAAAAGCGGGCGCGATACCGAATTTAGAAATTTACGCCGTTTCAAATTTGGCCGAAGCGATCAAATTTTTCCTAGAGCCCGAATTCGCCGCCTCGCGTAGAGTCGGCGCCGTTCATCCGCTTTTTTCAAATTTGATCAAAATCGGCGAAAAAAGCTTCGTAAAAAACCAAAATTTCGAGCTAAATTTTAGCGACGTTAAAGGCCAGGGTAGGGCAAAAAGAGCCTGCTTGGTGGCTGCTTGCGGTATGCACAACATTATCTTTGAAGGAAGTCCTGGGTGCGGCAAAAGCATGAGTGCCAAGCGCCTGCGATACATTTTGCCGCCGCAAAGTTTGGATGAGATTTTGCTCAGCTGCGCTTATAGCTCGCTAAATCAGCAGGAGAGCGAATTTTCCGCACTCCGCGCCTTTCGTTCGCCCCATCATACGAGCACGCGCAGCTCGATATTTGGCGGCGGATCGAGCTCGGCTAGGATCGGCGAGGTCGGGCTAGCTAACGGCGGGATTTTATTTTTTGACGAGCTTCCGCACTTTGCGCCCCAAATTTTAGAGAGCTTGCGCGAGCCGCTCGAGGACTATAAAATCAACATTTCGCGGGTAAACTCAAAAGTCACGTATGAGACCAAATTTATGTTTGTAGCCGCGATGAACCCTTGCCCCTGCGGCAATCTGCTCTCTAAAAATCTAGAATGCAAATGCTCCGAGCTCGAGATTAAACGCTACAAATCGCGCATCTCTGCGCCTGTGCTTGACCGCATCGACCTTCACGTACAGATGGACGAGGTGGCTGCGAGCGACAAAAGTGACGTCGCGAGCGAATCGATGCAAGATACCGTGCTACGCGTGTTTGAAACGCAAATATCACGCACTCAAAGCGAGCTAAACGGCAAACTAAGCGACGAAGAGATCGCTAAATTTTGTATTTGCGACGATGAGGCGAGCAGGGTGCTAGATCATGCGACGCAGAGATTTTCGCTCAGCCGCCGCGCTATCAATAAAACCCTAAAAGTCGCCCGCACGGTCGCCGACATCGAGGGCTCGCACATTATCAAAAAGCCGCATATCTTGGAGGCTTTGAGCTACCGAGTGAAGCAGGAGGGCGCATGAAAAAGCTATTTTGGGATACGGCGGAGCTCGACGCTAGAGCCATGAGCGAGTTTGGGCTTAGCACTGAAGTGTTGATGCAAAACGCGGCTAACGCGTTAGCTAACGCCGTGCGAACTAGGTTTAAAAAATCCTCAAAAAAACGACGTAAAATTTTAGGCGTCGTCGGTAGCGGAAACAACGGTGCAGACGTGCTTGCAGCACTTCGGCTTTTGCAAGGTAAATTTGATTGCTTTGTTTTTTTAGCGAGCGACAAACAAAACAAAATCTCAAAAACAGAGCTAACCAGGGCGCTAAAATGCGGTGTAAATTTGATCTCAAATTTGACGGAAGGCGGCGAATTTGCCTGCATCATCGACGGGATTTTCGGAACCGGACTTAGCCGCGAGCTAGACGCGCGGACGATAAATTTGATAAATCTACTAAACGCAAAACCCGGCTACAAGCTCGCCTGCGACATCCCAAGCGGACTTGATAAAAACGGCGTGTCGCAAGGAGCGGTTTTTAAGGCTGATACGACCGTGACCATGGGCGCGCTAAAGCTAGCGCTTTATAGCGATTTCGCAAAGGATTTCGTCGGGCGCATAAAAGTAGCAAATTTAGGCCTTTCACGCGAGCTTTACGAGATGGGGACGAGCTTTTATAAACTTGGTAAGAGCGACTTAAATTTGCCGTTTCGCACTAAGCAAAACGCTAACAAGGGTGACTTTGGCCACGTGTTTGTCGTTAGCGGCGAAAAGTGTGGAGCTGCGCGTATAGCTGGACTTGCCGCGCTAACTATAGGTGCGGGACTTGTTAGTATCGTGGGAGAAAAATTAAACTTAGAGCCAGTTTTAATGCAAAGCGCACGCATAACGCCTAAAATGCGAGTTGGAGCTGTTGGCATGGGGCTTGGCGAGCTTGATGAGGCGCAAAAAAACGAGCTTTTTAGCGAGCTAAAAACAAAAGACGCGCTCGTTATCGACGCCGATCTTTGCTACGAGCCGCGCACGCTTGAGCTTTTAAACAACGAAAAAGTAGTGATAACGCCGCATCCAAAGGAGTTTGCGAGCCTGCTAGAGCTTGCAAATCTGGGCAAATTTGATGCTGGTGAAGTACAAAAAAACCGCTTTAAACTCGCTAAAATTTTTAGCCAAAATTTTAAATGCGTGCTTGTTTTAAAGGGCGCAAATACGCTAATCGCACAAAGCGGCGAGGTTTACGTCATGACGCACGGTAGCGCTGCGCTCGCAAAAGGCGGTAGCGGAGATGCGCTAAGCGGTATCGTCGCGGGACTGCTCGCGCAGGGTTACGACCCTCTAAATGCCGCGATCTCGGGCACGCTAGCTCACGCTCTAGCCGCCCGCGAAATCAAAATCAACGACTACGCGCTCACGGCCGCGGACGTCATCAAAGGACTCAAATGCTTACGAAAAAAATAGCGGTTTTATTTAGCGGCGGCGGCTCGAATTTGGAAGCGATTTTGCAGAGGCTGCACGGCAAAGTTTTTGGCGAAACCAAGATCGAAGTCGCGCTAACGCTAACAAATAAAGCTAACGCAGGCGGCATAGCAAAGGCCGCAAAATACGGCCTGAAAAGCGTCGTTATCGAGCACGTTAATTTCGCCTCTCGCGAGGAATTTGACGCCGCGGTCGTCCAGGAAATAAAACGCGCTAACGTAGATTTAACCGTGCTTGCGGGCTTTATGCGCATTCTCACGCCCGTTTTTACAAGCCAAGTTCGCGCGATAAATTTACACCCGTCGCTGTTGCCGCTTTTTAAGGGCGCGCATGCGATAAAAGAGAGCTTTGAGAGCGATATGAAGGTGGGCGGCGTGAGCGTGCACTGGGTGAGCGAGGAGCTAGACGGCGGCAAGATCATCGCTCAGCGCGCGTTTGAAAATAGCGTGAGGATGAGCCTTGAGGATTTTGAAGCAAAAATCCACGCGATAGAGCATGAAATTTTACCAGAAACTATCGTGCAAATTTTGACGGGCAAAGAGTAAAATTTAACGAAATCTAGGGCGGCGTTGTCGTTTCTTTCCAAATTTCGCTAATTTCTGGGTTGCAAATTTAAAAGTTTAAAACGTAAATTTGCGGCAATATGATTCATAGCGCCACTTGCCAAAACCGTATGGCCGAGCTAAATTTGAAGCGGTAAATTTGCAAATTTGGCAAAACGTACATACTGGATAGTGCGATGCGAATTTGACGGCTTTGCCTATAGCTCAAATTTGAAACAAATTTACATCTTTAATGCAAATTTATCCAAGAGTTGCAACGAAAATTAATCTAAGATCGCGAGCTAATAGCAAAAGCAAGCGCTAAATTTTGAAATTTGAAGGTATAAAGCAAGATAAGCTGCGGTAATAAAACGAGCGAAATATTTAAAATCTACAGACGGCGTTGCGTCAAATTTAAAACCGAAAAGCAAAAGGAAATTCAAAAAGAAAGAGGCGGAGAATCTCCGCCAAAGAGTAAAATTATTCGGCTTTGAATCCACCGCCAAAAGCCTTATAAACATCCACGACCGAGTCGATGAGGTTTAAATTTGCCGCGATGTCTTGGAGCCTAACCGAGAGCAGGTTGCGCTGTGCGTCGAGTAGTTCCAGGTGCCCCGTATAGCCCTCTTCAAACTGATCCTTAGCTAGCTTATAGATTTTTTCTTGCGAGTGCAGGAGCTCTTTGACCTGATTTAGCGTTAGTTTGGCGTTTTTGCGATTATTTAGCGCGTCTCTAACCTCGCCCAGAGCCTTTTTGACCGCCGCTTCGTAGGCTACGGCCGCGATTTGCTCGTTAGTTTCGGCGATGCGGACGTTGTTTTTGGTTCTGCCGTAGTCGAAAATTTTCTGCACCAAAGAGCCGCCTATGCTCCACGTGTTGGCGTTACTGATAAAGATATTTTCAAAATCCACGCTGGAAAATCCAAAAAGCCCCGTTAGCGAGATGGACGGCAGATAGTCGGCCTTTGCGACGCCGATTAGCGCGTTAGTGGCGTTTAGATCGGCGTATGCTTTAGCTACGTCGCTCCTGCGCAGTAGTATGTCCGCACTTACGCCCGCACTTACTTCGGGCTCTTTTGGTAGCATTTTAGCGCTCTGCACGGCACCGCTCAGGATCTCGTCGTTTGATTTACCCGTTAGTATCGCTACTGACGTTAGAGCCTGAGATAGCGATGTTTGCACCTCTAGTAGGCTTACTTTTGCGCTTTCGACGGCGGCTTTGCTTTGCAGATAGGTCGTCTCGTTTATGCCGCCTAGATCAAGCTGCGTTTTGCGAAGCGCTAGCGTCTCCTCGTAGGTTTTTAGCGTATCTTTTAACACGGCTTCGCGCATATTTAGAGCCACGAGCTCGAAGTAGCTTTTGGTCACGCTAGAGCTTATGCTAAGGCGTGCGGTGGCGTAGTCGAGCTTGGTCGCGTTTAGACTGGCTTTAGCCGACTCGACGCTGTTTCTCACTCTGCCCCACAGATCTATCTCGTAGCTAAGGCCTAAATTTACTTCAGAGTTTCGGTAGCGCGTTTGGGGCTGCTTGGTGTAGGTCTCGCCGCTGCTTTTTGCCTTAGTGTAACCGACGTTTAAATTTACACTAGGAAAGAGATCGGCCTCTGATATGCCCAGACTCGCGGCCGCTTTTTGTAAATTTAAATAAGCCGTGCGAAGGTCGGTGTTTTTCTCTAGCGCGCTAGCTACGAGAGCGTTTAGATTTTCGTCGCCAAACTCTTTCCACCACTCGTCTTTTATGTCGCTGGTTTCAAATTTATACGTGGATTCAAATTTCGTATCGACCTCGGGGATCTCGGGTCGAAACGAGCAGCCCGCTAAAAATAGCGCCGCGGCTAAAGTTAAAATTTTATACATTTTTGACCTCCTGCGCTCCGCTTGGTTTTTTGTCCCAGACTTTGTTGTTTAGCTTTTCTAGCAGATAGTAAAACATCGGTATGAAAAATATCGCTATCGTAGTGGCCGCTATCATGCCGCCGATCACGCCCGTACCTAGCGAGTGGCGAGACGCAGCGCCAGCACCCGTGCTGATAACCATCGGAAAAACGCCCAATGTAAACGCGAGCGAGGTCATGACGATCGGGCGGAAACGAAGTCTGGCCGCATTAACGGCTGCGTCAAATACGCTCTTGCCCGCTAGCCTTTCTTGCATCGCAAATTCGACGATGAGGATTGCGTTTTTAGCCGATAGACCGATGAGAAGTAGTAGTCCGATCTGGAAGTAAATGTCGTTTGTTAGCCCTCTAGCCCAAACGGCGACTAGCGAGCCAAAAACCGCGAACGGAACGGCCGTGATAACGGCTAGCGGGATGAGCCAGCGCTCATACTGCGCCGCTAGGATCAAAAATACGAAAATCATACCGAATATAAACGCAGTAGAGCCCGTGCCTTGCGAGCTAACCTCCTGATACGCCGTACCCGCCCAGCTGATGGAGTACTCCTCCTTACTTAGTGTTTGCTCGACCACCTCTTGTATCGCTTTTATCGCGTCTCCCGACGTGTAGCCTAGTTTTGGATCGCCTTGGATCTTAGCTGCAGGGAAAAGGTTAAATCTATCCACGATATCGGGACCCAAAATTCTGGTTAGGGTGGCGACGGAGTTTAGCGGTATCATCTCGCCGTCTTTTGAGCGGACGTAAATTTTACGCAAGTCTTCGGGATTGTTTCTAAAGCGGTCCTCGCCTCTGGCATAGACGCGGTAGGATTTACCGAAAAGGCTAAAGTCGTTGATATAGTAAGAGCCAAAAGTCGAGCCTATCGCGCTAAAAATTTCGCTCTCGCTCACGCCAAACATCTGGGCTTTTTGCCTATCGATGTCTATTTTAAACTGGCGGTAATTAGTCTCTAGCGTCGAGCGCACGCTGGTTAGATCCGGGCGAGCGTTTGCCGCGGCGACTACTTTTTTCACGTCAGCTTCGATCTGGGCGTAGCTTTTGCCGCTTTTGTTTTGCAGATACATCTCAAAGCCACCCGTCATCGAAAGACCCATGATAGGCGGGACGTTTACGACGAAGCTCATCGACTCCTTCGAGCCCCAAAGCATGCCGTTAAAAGGCCCTGTTAGCGCGCCTGCTTGGCTATCTGGTGTTTTTCTCTCGCTCCAGTCTTTTAGCTTGACAAAGCTTATAGCCGAGTTTTCTCTAAGCGCGCCCGCAAGCATATCGTATCCCGCAAAACTCATCATAAACTCGACATTTGGGTTGCTAAGGATGGCTTGGTTGATATTTTGAACTTCTTTTTTAGTCTTTAGCATATTTGACGACGGCGGCAGCGAAGTGATAACCATCAGCGCGCCTTTATCCTCGGACGGTACGAGGCCGCTCGGGACTTTTTTAAACAGCTCATATGTCGCAAATCCCATAATGCCTATCACAATAAGGCTGATGATAACGTGGCGAAGCACCGTTGCGACGCCCGCGGTAAAAATTTTCGTACTCCAGTCGAAAAAGTCGTTAAATTTCTGCACGAACCAAAACGGCTTGCTCTCTTGTTTTTTTAGCATAACGCCGCAAAGCGCAGGAGTAAGCGTAAGCGCGACAAAGCCCGAGATACAAACCGAAGTAACCAGCGTGAGCGCGAACTGGCGCTGTATCACGCCGACAAAGCCCTCCATAAAAGAAACGGGGATAAAAACGGCCGAGAGAACGAGAACGATAGAGATGACTGGCGTTTGCACCTCCTCCATCGCTTTATAGGTCGCTTCTTTGACGGTGATGTCTTTTTCCTCGTGTAAAATTCTCTCCACATTTTCGATAACAATGATGGCGTCGTCCACGACGATACCGATAGCAAGTATGAGCGCAAAAAGCGTGATCAAATTTATACTAAATCCCATCGCGTATAGTCCGCCAAACGTGCCGATGATGGACACGGGAACGGCTAGCATCGGGATGATAGTCGCACGGAAACTCTTTAAAAACATATACATAACGATGATAACTAGGATCATCGCTTCGATGAAAGTTTTTATAACCTCTTGGATAGAAACTTCGATAAATTCGGTCGGGTTATACGCGATCGTGTGTTTAAAGCCTGCGGGGAAATTTTTACTTAGCTCGTCAAGCTTTGCGTTTACCGCTTGCGCCGTGGCTAGGGCGTTAGCGTCGTTTTGCATAAAGATTAAAAGCGGGATGGCGTCTTGGCCGTTTAGCATCGAATCTGATGCGTAGCTAGCCGCTCCTAGCTCCACTGTCGCTACGTCTTTTAGCTTTAGCACCGCTCCGTCGGCGCTTTTGATTACTATATCGCCAAACTGCGCCGCATTTTTTAGACGACCGTCCGAGCGAACGGAGTAAACGTAAGGATTGTCGCCGTCTGAGGGCTGTTCGCCTATTTTACCGGCGGCATATTGGCTGTTTTGGATTTTTACTTGAGCGATGACGTCGCTAGGGGTTAGCTTGTAGTAGGCTAGTTTGTCCGGTTTTAGCCAAATTCTCATCGAGTACTCTTTGCTGCCGATTAGCGCCGTGTCGCCCACGCCGTTAACCCTTTTGATCTCGTCTGCGATGTTTAAATTTACGTAGTTATATAGCTCGACTAAGTCCATGTTTGAGCTCGTAAAGCCGACTACTTCTAGGATCGAGCCGCTGCGTTCGCGCACGGTCACGCCCATATTTTGCACCTCTTGAGGTAGCCTTGAGAGCGCGGCTTGGACGCGGTTGTTTACGTCGATCGTAGCTTGCTTAGCCGAGGTGCCGATTTTAAAATAAACGTTGATATTTAGCGAGCCGCTCGAGCTTGAGGTGCTTTGCATATAGAGCATGTTTTCTACGCCGTTTATCTGGTCCTCGATCGCGCTGGCTACGGAGTCGGAGATGGTCTGGGCGTCGGCGCCGGTGTAGACGGCGCTAACTGAAATTTGAGGCGGAGTTAGCTTAGGATACTCCTCGATAGGAAGCCCCTTTATCGCCATTGCACCCGCGATAACTATGATGATAGATACGACGGTGGCGAATATCGGGCGATTTATAAAAAATCTAGAAAACATCACTTAGCCTTTTCTTGCTGGTTTTTAGGCTCTAAATTTGCACCTTTACCAAAGCTTTCGGTTAGGTCCTTATCTATCTCGACGGGTGCGCCCACGCCGATTTTTAGGAAGTTGTTTAAGATGATTTTATCATTTTCATTTAACCCCTCGCTAACGACTGCGGCGTCTTTGGTTTGGTAGGTGATTTTTACGTCCTTGGAGGCTACTTTGCCGTCGGCGACGACTAGCACGTAGGTCTTGACGTCGGTTTGTTGGAGCGCTACTTGAGGGATTTTAAATCCGTCTTTTTGATAAAATCCACCCATCGTCACGTGACCGAACATGCCGGGTAGCAGCTTGCCCTCGTCGTTGTTAAATTCGGCCTTGGCTAAAACGGTGCCCATGTTAGTATTTACGACGTTATCGATAAAATTTACCTTGCCGTTAAACTCTCCCGGGCCGATTTTTAGCACGGCGTCCGAGTTTGTTTGCGCCCAGAGGCCGCTTTCTTGCATTTTGACACGGTTTAGGTTATCGACGTCGGAGATGTGGAAGTGCGCCTCGATCGGGTTGATTTTGGTTAGGCGTACTAGCTGGGTCGTGTTTGCTACGACTAGTGAGCCCACGTCTACTAGGTTATCGCCCAAAACGCCGTCAAAAGGCGCGATTATGCTTGTGTAGCCTAGGTCGATCTTGGCATTTTTGGCGTTTGCTCTAGCGCTTAGCAAATTTGCGTTTGCGATCTCGAGCGCCGAAACTGCCGCGTCGTAATCTTTTTGAGAAACGGCGTTTTTCTTATATAAATTTGAAATTCTGTTAAATTCGGTCTGAGCGTTTTTTAAATTTGCGTTTGCCACGCCGATAGCGGCCTCAAGCGCGTCGTAGCTGGCTTGGTATTTTTCGGGATCTATCAAAAACAGCTTGTCGCCTGCTTTTACGTTGTCGCCGGGTTTAAAAAATTGCTTGGTTATCGTGCCGCTTACTTTTGGATAGACGATTACGTCTTGCTGGCTCGTTAGGGTAGCGGTATAGTCAAAGCTGATCGGTACGTCTGATTTTTTAGCTACGAATACATCGACCTTTGACGGTGGCATTTGCCGTTGTTGTCCGGCTGCGGCTGCGTTTTTTTTATCATTACTATCAAAGCATGCCGTAAAAAGCAGCGACGCCAATAATAAAACAGAGATATTTTTAAAATTTCTCATAAATTTGCCTTTAATTTTTTGGGATATTATACAAAAATTTTGTCTGTAATATTTATTACAAATAAAGTCGGCCATTTTACTCTTATTTACACGAAAAGTCAAATTTTAGAGAGTAGAATTTAGCGTTTTTTTACGCCGTGTAAAAACATATCTATGCGTGTTTTTACGTGTTCTTCACGCTCTTCTGCGCTTAGCGTTATGTCCTCGTTTAGCAAAATAGCATTATAATGATAAGGCTCTCTGACGATTGCGGCAAACGCCTTGGCTGCGACGTAAGGAGAGATACATGGATTTAGTTGGACTCTTATGTCTTCACGCTCGAAAAAATCGATTAAAATTTTATCGATTTTGCTTAAAATTTGATCCAAAAACTCTTTGCCCAAAAGTCCGTCGTTTTTTGCGCCTTCGCTCATCATTACTCTTGAGATTAGCGTGGTTTTCTTTTCGCAGATGATGTCGAAAAATATCATCGCAAATTTGGTTAAAAAATCATCCAGCTTATGCGATAAATTTAGATCGATTTTCTCGTCTATCTGTGTCCTAAAGTCGTCAAATCCGCGCTCTACGATAGCGCGAAAGAGCCCTTCTTTGTTTTCAAAAAAATTGTAGATGCTCGCCAGCGACCCGCCGCTTTTTTTGATGATATCCGTTAAACTCGTGTTTTCGTAGCCGTTTTCGAGGAAAATTTCAAGCCCGGCTTGGATAAATTTCTCTTTTCTCTCGGCGCTTCGTTTCGTCGGTTTCGTATCCATTTTTCTAGCCCTCAAAATTCAAAAAAATCTTAAAATATGATTATACTATAAAAAAATAATTTTTTACTCACTTGGATGGGCAAAAATCGTCCGTCTCTTAACATTTATCTTTTCTTTGTTATCCGCTGCGTAGGCGGAGATTTCTATCTTCGTCGTTTGCTCGCCGGTCTTAGCAAATGCCGATTTAGGCGCGCTTAGCACGACTACGACCTTCCTTTTTTCGCCTGCTTTTAGCGAAATTTGAGCCTTTGGGCGCTCGATTTTTATTGGCGATTTAGCCCCGTCCGCGCTAACGTCAAAATAAAACTCATGCGCCTGCGCGTCGGTGTTTTCAAACAAAAACACGTATGCGTTTTCGATCTCGCCGCTTTTATTTACCTTATACAGCTCGCTTGTGCGGTTGATATTTAGCAGCATGCTCTCTTTTTTGGCGCTCATTAGCGTTAGCGCGGTCGCGGCGATAGCGATGATGGCACAGTAGCCGATGGTTTTAAAGCGCAAATACCGCACTTTTTGCTTGGTTTTTAGCGAATTTGAGCTCGTCCAGCTAATTAGACTAGGCAAATTTAGCCCCGACATCGTTTTGGTGCAGGCATCTACGCACTCCAGACAGTTTATGCACTCTAGCTGCATGCCTTTTCTGATGTCGATGTGTGTCGGGCAAATTTTCACGCAGGCCTCGCAGCCGGTGCATTCGTTTTGCGGATCGGGCGGTTTTTTCCAGAGTTTGGCTTGACCATCGTAAATTTTACCGCCGCGCGCCTCGTCGTAGATCACCTGCACGCTGTCAGAATCTATCATCACGGACTGCACTCTAGCGTACGGACAGACGTAAACGCAAAAGTTTTCGCCCAAAAACGCGACGTCAAATATCAAAAACACCGCGATAACAAGCCAAGCTCCGAGTAAAATTTTATGCTCGGAGGGGTTTGAAACTTGAGCAAAAAAGTCCTGCGGCGGGACGAAAAACCAGAGAAAATTCGCCGCCGCGATAAAAGCCAAAACGCTCCAGATTGCGACTGCTAGCGCGTTTTTGACCCCGCCCTCAGCCTGCGTTTGCTTATTTGAAATGCTTTTGCGGATTTTTAAAATTTTAGTTTGGATGAGGTCGCGGTAGATCGCGCGAAATATCGTCTGCGGGCAGCTCCAGCCGCACCAGACGCGGCCGCCTAAATTCGTCATAAAAAATATAAAAATAAAAAAAATGATGAGCACGAAAGGCATCAAAAATAGCTCTTGGACGTTAAATTTGGCAAAAAACAGATGCAGCTCGCTGCGCTCAAAGCTTAAAAGGAAAAATTGATTTCCGCCGATAGATATAAAAGGCAAAATCAGCGCGGTACAGGTTATCAGAATGTAGGCGATATAGCGTTTGCTAGCAAATTTGAAATATTTTTTATACTCTTCTTTGGTCATAATTCGTCCTAATTACAAAGTAGTGATAATTTTTGATAGATTATAGTTTTAATGCGATTAATTTTTTATAAATTCTCAAATTTACTAAATTTCTGCTATAATCGCGGTCTATTTTAATTGAAAGGTGGTGAGGACGTTGCCTGGTATTAAGGTACATCCTAACGAGTCTTTTGACGAAGCTTACAGAAAGTTCAAAAAGCAAACCGACAGGAACCTTGTCGTGACGGAAGTTCGCGCAAGACGCTTTTTCGAGCCTATGACCGAGATCCGCAAAAAACAAAAAATCGCGGCTCGCAAGAAAATGCTTAAACGTCTATATATGCTTAGACGCTACGAGTCAAAGCTCTAGCCAAAAGGGTCGCTTCGGCGGCCTTTTCTTTTTTAAACTCCCATTTAACTCGCATCAAAGCCAAAATTTGCCATAATCTACGCCAAATTTAACGATCAAAGGAAAAATATGTCCAAAGTGCCCGTGAGCGAGGCTGCGGAAATCTTAGGCGTAACCAAAGAAGCCGTCTACAACCGCATTCGTCGCGGAACGCTAAAGACCTTTGAAAAAGACGGCGTAAAATACGTGGTTTTGGAGGGCTACGAGCCTCAAACCGCACCAAAATCAGCGCCCAAAACTTCAAAATCCGCTAAAAGCTCGGAGTCAAAAAAAGCCTCTAAGGCCGGCGAATTTGACGTGAACGAATTTCTACTCTCGCAAATTGGCGAACTAAAAGAACAAAATCAAAATTTGCAAGCCGATAAAGATAGGCTTTTTCGCGAAAAAGAGCAAATTTTACTAAATAATAAAACCGAAATAGCTCAAATTTACCGCGAAAGAGACGAGAAGCTAAGGGGATTTTTAAGCATGCTCGAGCGACCGCTGCTAGCGCGTCAAAACGGCGAATACGTAGCGCCCATCGACGTCGAATTTGTCGAGAGCAATCCTGAAAACGAGGGCAAATGGACGAGCTTGGCCGAGTTTTTAAAATCGCAAAATTTAAGCGGCAAGAGCCTAAAAAAAACGCAAAATAAAATCATAAAAAACATCGGAAAATCAAAATTTATCAAATTTAAAAAAGGCGTGATAATGGTAAAAAGTAAGAAAATTTCAAAGGAGCTAGATAAAAAATGAGAGTTTTTAAAGGCATAAAAAAAGTAGCAAGCTACGCTGCGGTCGGCGGCTTTGGCGCGGTCGTGATAGCAGGGCTGGCCGGCTGCGACAGCAACGATAACGGCGGCGAAAGTAGCGCGCTAAACGAAGCGGCGCAAAAAACGGGAGCCTTCGTTATCATCGAAGAAACCGCGCCTGGCAAATATAAAGTCCTAGAGGAGTATCCGAGCAGCGAAACGCGCGTCGTGCTAAAGGACATCAACGGCACCGAGCGCGTGCTGAGCAAAGAGGAGATGGATAAGCTAATCGCCGAGGAAAACGCCAAAATCGACGCCGGAACGTCAAATTTGACCAACCCGAACGCTCAAAACGCACAACTTTCAAGCGGCGGCATGAGTATGGGCGAAGCGCTCTTGGCATCTGCTGCGGGCGCGATCATCGGCAGCTGGATCGGTAACAAGCTTTTTAACAGCCCGGGCTATCAGGCGCAGCGCCAAAGCGCGTATAAAAATCCGAGCGCCTACTCAAGGAGCGTAGATAGCTTTAACAAAGCCAAAGCCACGAGCTCGGCAGGCAAACCAAGCGGCGGAAAGAGCGGATTTTTCGGCGGATCAAGCTCAAAGTCTAGTTCAAGCTCGAGCTCAAGCTCAAGTTTTGGAGGCTGAAAATGATAAATTTAAAAAAAATCAGCCCTCTAAATAACGAATTTTTAAGCGAGATCGGCTTTACGTGGCACACGGACCCGGATGGCAGCGACTACGTAGCAGACGAGCTAGTCGAGGTGAGCGAGTCGCAGGCCGAGGCGTATTATAACGCCGCAAACGAGCTATACGATATGTTCGTCGCAGCCGCCCAGCACGTCATCGACAACAACCTCTACCACGAGGTCGGCATCCCGTTTAACCTCGTAGATCTAGTGCGCGAAAGCTGGGAAAACGACGTGCATTGGCACCTTTACGGTAGATTTGACCTTGCAGGCGGTCTAGACGGCAAGCCGATAAAACTCATCGAATTTAACGCCGACACCCCGACGGCCGTGTTTGAGACGGCGATCATCCAGTGGGCGGCGCTCAAATTTAACCGCATGGATGAGAGCGCCCAGTTTAACGACCTTTATGACGCGCTAAAGCAAAATTTTAGACGCCTCGTGACGCTAGATGAGGAGACGGAGAGCTTTAACGAGCACTACGAGGGTTGGAAAATTTTATTTAGCTCGGTTGCGGGTAGCAGCGAGGATGAGCAGACTGTAAAGCTATTGCAATACATCGCCGAGGAGGCGGGCTTTCACACGGCGTTTGCTTACGTCGATGAGGTCGTGTTTAACGACGAGGAGGGCGTATTTTTTGACGGCGAAAACTACGAGTACTGGTTTAAGCTCGTGCCGTGGGAGGATATCGCCGTGGAGGAAGGCGAGCTAGCCATAATCCTAAAAAATATCGTCCAAAATCAAAAAACCATCATCCTAAATCCCGCATACACGCTGCTTTTCCAAAGCAAAGGCATCTTGAAAATTTTATGGGACCTATATCCGAATCACCCGCTTTTATTGCAAGCTAGCGACAAGCCGATCGCGGGCAAAAAATGCGTGAAAAAGCCGGTTTTCGGCCGAGAGGGCGCAAACGTGAGTGTGATCGAGGCCGACGGTAGCATTAGCTCGCAAAACGACGGCGACTACGGCCAAAACCGCGCGATCTATCAGGAATTTTACGAATTTAACAAAGACGCCGCCGGAAATAGCTACCAAGCGGGCGTATTTTTCGCCTACGAGGCGTGCGCTCTGGGATATCGCAGAGGCGGCGAAATTTTAGATAACTACTCCAAATTTGTGGGCCATTTTATCAAATAAGGACGCAAAATGAAAATAGTCTGCCTCGATGCCTCGACGCTTGGAAGCGACGTAAATTTGGACGTTTTTGGGCAGTTTGGTGAGTTTGTTAGCTTTGAGACGACCGCCGCGGACGAGCGCGTAGAGCGACTAAAAGGCGCGGACGTCGTCATCACGAACAAGGTCGTGATCGACAAAGAGGCGATGGACGCGTCAAATTTAAAACTAATCTGCATCAGCGCGACGGGCATGAACAACGTCGATCTCGCGCACGCCGCAGTAAAAGGCATCGCGGTAAAAAACGTCGCTGGCTACTCCACCGCTAGCGTCGTGCAGCATACGTTTGCTTGCCTTTTTGCGCTGACCAATCGCATCAAATTTTACGACAACTACGCGCAAAGCGGCGAGTGGGCGAAGAGCGAAATTTTTACGAATCTAGACCGCAGTATCGGCGAGATCGCGGGCAAGAGCTTTGGCGTCATCGGCCTTGGCGAGATCGGCAGAGGCGTGGCGCGCATAGCGGCGGCATTTGGCGCGAGCGTGAGCTACTACTCAACTAGCGGCGCAAACGCAAACGCCGAGTTTAAAAGGCAAAATTTAGACGAGCTTTTAAGCGGCTGCGACATCGTGAGTATCCACGCTCCGCTAAACGAAAAAACGCGAAATTTGATCGGTGAGCGGGAGCTAAATTTGATGAAAGAGGGCGCCATACTGATGAACTTCGGTCGTGGCGGTATCGTGGACGAGAGCGCCGTTGCTCGCGCGATAGACGGGCGAAATTTACGATTTGCTTCGGATGTGCTGGAGATCGAGCCTATGCGCGCGGATCATCCGCTACTAAATATCAAAAACAAGGAAAATTTGATACTCACTCCGCACGTGGCGTGGGCCAGCTTTGAGGCTAGGGAGCGGCTCGTAGCGATGATCGCGGAAAATATAAAAGAATTCTTGAAAGGATAAAAATGGCAACTGAGCATAGTTTTGATATAAGCGCGGCGGTCGATATGATGGAGGTCAAAAACGCGCTTGAGACGGCGAAAAAAGAGATCGCGGCGAGATATGATTTTAAGGGGCTTGCGGCTGAAGTGGAGCTAAACGAAAAGGAAAAAATCATCACGCTTTTAAGCTCTAGCGACAACAAAATCGACGCGCTAAAAGACATCGTCATCTCAAAGCTCATAAAGCGAAACATCCCGCCCGTGGCCGTGACTGAAAGCAAACGCGAGAGCGCTAGCGGTGGAAATATCAAAGCGACGCTAAAGCTAAACGACACCCTAGATAGCGAAAACGCGAAAAAAATCACCAAAGCGATCAAGGATGCAAAGCTAAAAGTAACTGCGGCGATCCGCGGCGAAGAGGTGCGCGTGAGCGGCAAAAGCATCGATGATCTGCAGGAGTGCATTAGGCTTGTGAAGGGGTTAAATTTGGAGCTACCGATTAGCTTTAAAAACTTAAAATAGCGGGCATTTTCGCTTTATTATGCGTCGTTGATTTAAATTTTCGCTCGGTCATTACCCACTCGGTAACTCCCGTCGCAAAAATTTAAATCACCTCGCCTAATTTTGCGAAACAGTAGCTTTATTTTTTCATTCAAAATTTAGCGATACGTCAAATTTAACCGCAAATTTAACGTATCGAAATTTTAACTCTCAATCTAAAGCAAAGAAGGATAAAATGGGCTTTTTTAAGAAAATTTTTGGAAAACAAGTGGATCTGGGCGAGCAAATGCCGATTTATTTCGCAAGCAACGAAGAGGACTATATGCAGCGCGCATTCGAGCAGGCGCGCGCGAGTTTTAGGTATTTTTGGCGCGAACTTTACTGGGAGCGCCACAGAGTCGTGCCCGGGCTTGATTTTGCGATGGTTAAAATTTGCTTTTTAGATGTCGTAGACGGCGAGGAAGTGGGCGAGCACATGTGGATAAACGATGTGGATTTTGACGGCGAGACTATCTCTGGCACGCTCGTAAACGAGCCTGACGCCGTGAAAAACGTAAAAAACGGCGACCGCGTTAACGCAAAGATAGACGAGATGAGCGACTGGATGTTTGCCGTGGCAGGACGTGCGTACGGCGGCTTTAGCGTGCAGGCGATGCGCTCACGTATGCAAAAGGGCGAGCTAAAAGAGCACGATAAAGCGTGGGGGCTTGATTTTGGCGATTTTAACGATATTTTAGTCGTTTACGAGCAAAAAGAGCACCCGGAAAATTTGATCGAGCACCCGATGTGTAAAAATGTACGCGAGAAATTTGAGCAATACGTAAAAGAGAACCCAAGTATCCTTACGGACGCCGATGAGCTCGGATTTACGCAGCTGCACTACGAGGCGCTCGCTGGAAATCTAACGCTCATAAACGTACTGCTAGCAAACGGCGCCGACAAAAACGCGCGCACGAAAAGCGGCAAAACTGCGGCTGATTTAGCCAAGCAAGTGGGCTGGAAAGATATCGCTAAAGCGCTTGCTTAATTTGGTTTTAGATCAAATTTGACGCTTGGCTAAATTTGGCCTAAATTTAAGAATTCTTGAAATTTATCTTTACGTAGTTGTTTTAGGCTACGCAGTGCCGAAATTTAAAACAACAGCTTCGTTTAAAGCTGTACGACCGCTCAAGATTGCTCAAACTGTGTTGGATAAATCTTATTTTTGGAGTGGCTTCTGGGTAAATTTTAACGCAGTCTATATAAAAAGATATATAAGCGCAACCGTAAATTTCTACACTGAAATTTACGTTAAATTTATTTAAATAAGCTAGACTAGGCCCTTAAAATTTTATTTTAAGCAAAACCTAAGTAAAATACGCGATAAAAATTAAAAAGAGGAATTAATTGTGGGATTTAAGAATATTATAGAAAAATTTGCAGTAAATTACGCTCATAATTCTATTCAAAAATCACTATACAACGAATTTAACATAGATATTTTAACCACAACTTACACTAAAATTCCAAAAAAAGACAAAAAATACATGCTCTATGCACACGTGCCCTTTTGTCACACGTTTTGCCCGTACTGCTCGTTTCACAAGTACCACTACGAGCAGGAGCTTGCGAAAATTTACTTTGAAAATTTACGCGAGGAGATGAGGCAGGTTAAGGAGGCCGGCTTTGATTTTAGCTCGCTTTATGTCGGCGGTGGCACGACGCTTATCAACGAACCTGAGCTAGAAAAGACGCTAAAACTCGCAAAGGATCTCTTTAGCATCAAAGACGTCTCAGCTGAGAGCGACCCAAATCACATCTCGCCAGAGAGCCTGAGCTGTTTTGATGGGCTCATCGACCGCTTAAGCGTAGGTGTGCAAAGCTTTGATAACGAGACACTAAAAAGAATCGGCAGATATGAAAAATTCGGCTCTGCAGAAGAGACGAAAATAAAGCTGGAGCAGGCTCTGGGCAAGATCCCGGTCATCAGCCTAGATCTCATCTTTAACCTACCAAATCAAACAAAAGAGCAGCTAATAAACGACATAAGCGTCGCAAAATCGATCTCTGCGCAGCAGATCACCTTCTATCCGCTTATGAAATCGGAGCTAACGAGGGAGAACATCGCTCGCTCGCTGGGTGTCTCAAACGTCGATAACGAGCGCGAATTTTACGAGATCATCGTGGGCGAATTTGCTAAAAGCGGCTACAGACAAAGCAACGCTTGGGCATTTTCAAATGAAAAAAGCGCAGACCTTCGCGACGAATACGTGGGCTCAAATTTAGAGTACGTTGGCGTTGGCAGCGGGGCATTTAGCTTCTTAGACGGCGAGTTAGTTATAAACGCCTTTAACCTGCTTGACTACGGCAGAAAGGTCAAAGATAGACAAAGTCCGGTCATCGCAAAATGCGCATTTAGCAAAAAAGAGAGACTAAAATATATGTTTTTAACAAGGCTCTTTGACGGTGCGGTCGATATCAAAATCTACAACGAACAAAACGACGCAAACATCAACAAAGACCTATTTGTCGAGCTTAGCTTGCTAAAGCTGGTAAACGCGATCTACGAAGAAAACGGCGTCATAAAGCCGACGTTTTTTGGTAAATACATCTGCGTCGTGCTCATGCGTGATTTCTATGCTGGCATGGACAAGGTGCGCGCGATATTTAAAAACGACGCGAAGATCAAACGCAGCAAAGTGCTTCACATTATGAGCGAAGACACCGAGCAAAAATTTGAACAAAACATCATTCAGCCGCGAGCCGCTATGTAAATTTGACGCGATTTTGCCGTCAAATTTGCTTTTTACGCAGACTGCTTTAAATTTATCACGAAAATAACCCGTCCAAGCTTGTTTAAATTTAATTTATGCTAAATTTGGCCCCGAAAGCGACCTTGCGGGCGCAAATTTTATCAAAGGCGAAGCGGTGGATACGGATAAATTTTTAAGCGAAATTTGGGGCGCTCTTAAGCTATTTTTGGATCCCAAGACGCAAATTCTCGCAGACGAGCGAAGCCTCGCTGTTTTACTCGCGGTAGATGCGGAGAATTTCGATAGATTTATGGCGCTAAAGGAGTTTAGAGACATCCTTCACGCGCTTGGGCTAAAGGCCGATATATACAGCCTCCAGTGCTCACAACTAGGCGCGATAAACGCTCTAAAATCTGCAAAAATCTCAAAATCAAAACTACTCGCCGCGCTAGAAATCCTGCAAGCAGAGAACATAATCTCCGCCGCGCATTTTAGCAGACTTTCGGAGTTTCTGCAGACCCTCGGCGCGGATTTGCCGACACAAAACGAGCAAGAGGGCGCAAATTTTAAAAAATCAGACGTCTTTCATCAAAAAATAGACGCGCTAAACGATATCTGCGAGCGTATTTTGTCGCTAAACACGTACGCGCACGTCGCAAACGCGGCGACAAAAGCGAGGCAAAAAGCGCACGAGCTAGAGTTTAACGTCGCGGTCACTGGCGTCATAAACGCGGGCAAATCAACCCTGCTAAACGCGCTACTGGGCAAGAAAATCCTGGGCGCCTCAAATGTGCCAGAAACCGTAAATTTGACCGTGCTAAAATACTCGCCCGAGCCTTTTGCGAAGGTAAATTTTTGGAGCGAAGCGGAGCTAAGAGAGCTTGGCATAGCGCAAGATCAAGATGACGATATCAGCGAAATTTACGGAGACTCGCGCAGCAAATTTAATAATGATCCGAGCGAGACGGCGCAAAATTTAAACGGTAAATTTGACGCGGACGGCGGCGAATCAAAAGCCACATTTAAAAGCCCTAACGCGGGTCAAATTTGCTCCGATCAGCCCGCTAGCAAGACCGTCAAAACGGACGAGATCAAGCGCTACACCTCGGCGGACTCAAAATACGCTAAATTCGTAAAAAGCGTCGAACTTTACGAAAATCTGGAGCTTTTAAAGGACAACGTGCGCATCATCGACACGCCCGGCATCGACGACGCGGTGGCTGCGCGCGAGGAGCTAGTGCGGCGATTTATGCGGGAGTGCGACCTCATGGTGCACCTGATGAACGTCTCGCAAAGCGCCACTCAAAAGGATCTGGACTTCATCGTCTCAAGCCTGCAAAACTCCCATGCCGTGAGGCTCGCCGTGTTGCTCACGCACGCGGACGTGCTAAAAGATGGCGAGCTAAACGAGGTCGCTGCCTACGCCAAAAAGAGCGTCGAAGAGCGCACGCGGGGGCTCGGCGTCGGGGCTGAGTTTTTCGCCGTGAGCGCTAAAAGCTACTTTGAGGGCGGGCAAAACAGCGGCGTCGAGGAGTTTAAGGAGTATCTTTACGAGACGCTTTTTGGGCCTAATAGCCAAAAATCGCGCCTTGGCATCGAGGCGTATAAAAAGGAGCTAGGCCGCGTCTGCGCACAGTTTGCGGCGGATACGCAAAGCGAGATTTTAAAGCTAACGGGTTCAAATTTGAGCTTGTCGCAAAAGCTTTCTGAACTAAACGAGCAAAAAACCGCGCTGGCTCGCCGCCTGGAGGACGTGAGAGACGCGGTAAGAGAGGAGCTGGAGCGCCTAGATACGGCTAAAACCGCGGCTAGCTACGAGCTTGGGCTAAAATCTCTTGCACAAACGCTAAAGCAGCGCGTCGCGGACGATGCGAACTACGCGGCCTCTAAAAAACAAAAGATCGATCCGCAGCGTCTAGCCCGCATCGCGCAAACTACGATCAAAGACGGCATCATCGTCCTAATGCGTCAAAACCGCAACGAAATCGTGCGGCAAATCGCCGCGTGCGCGCAAAATATCGCGCTAAAATTCGGCGAATTTGAGAGTAAAACAGCAGCGACCGAGGTCTTTAGCATAAACGACTATCTGAACTCAAAAGGTATAAGCTTAGAGTGCGCCCAGGTCGCGGACGCGGTGATTAGCGCGGCAAGCTCGGGTGCGCAAGGCGTAGCCGAAGCCGCCAAAGTAGCCGCGGAGGAGTTTTTGGGTGCCCAGAGGATCAAAAATTTCGTTTTCGAGCTTAGCGAATTTGAAAAAAGCGAGTTTAAAAAGCAGATCGAAGCCGCGCTAAAAGATAAAGAAAAGGCGCTCGCAATCAGCGAAGAGGCGCTAAAAATCGAGCTTGTCCAGCTAGCGAAAACTAGCGGGCGGGACTCGCGCGAGCTAGAGCGACTAAACTCGCAAAGCGAGGCGATAAATGCTATAAATTTGGAGCTGCAAAGTGTTTGAGGAGTTTATAAACGCGTATAAAACGCGGTATTTTAAGATATTTTCAGACGATTTTCACGGGCGATTTAGGCGTCTGCAAAACGAGCTAACCGAGCCCAAATTTCATCCCAGCGCCGAGCTAAAAGAGGAGCTAAATAAGCTTGATCTGTTTTTATCCGGCCCGCTTACGGTCGCTATCGTCGGGCAGTTTTCTAGCGGCAAATCTACGTTTTTAAACGCACTTTTGGGTAGCGAGATTTTACCGTCGGGTCTAACTCCCGTGACTTCAAAGCCGACCTTTATCAGATACGGCGCCGCGCCTGGACTTAGCGTGCTTTACGAAAACGGCAGAGAGCTGTATCTGGGCGTAGAGGAGATCGGGCAGTTCGTCGATCAGCGTGTGTTTGGCGACGACGTGAGCAGGCTTTGCGTTTATGCGCCCTCTGAAATTTTAAAGCTGGTAAATTTCGTCGATACGCCTGGGCTAAACTCGCTCTCAAAGGCCGACACCGCCGTCACGCACGAGGTGCTAAAAGATGTCGCGGGCGTCATCTGGCTAAGCCTGGCCGACAATGCCGCGCGAGCTAGTGAAACCGCGCAGATCGAGGAGTTTTTAGCTGGTGGCGGCAAAACGGCGATCTGCTTGCTAAATCAAAAAGATAAACTAAGCAAGGACGAGCTTGAGCGGCTAAAAAATCACGCACAAACGACATACGGAAGATTTTTCCAGCGTATCATCGCGGTTTCTGCCAAGCAAGCTGTAACGGCGCAGGCAAACGGCGATGCGGCGCTTTTGGCGGAGTCAAATTTTAGCGAAGTGATAAGCGCGGTTCATGAGCTTTTTGGCGGCGAAGAGATAAAAGAAAAGTTTGTCCTCGAAAAGTGCGCTAGGCTGGTTGCCGTAAATGCCGAACAACACGAAAAAATCGCTAAAATTTACGAAAAAGCGGGCGAGATAATCGCTAAATTTGACGCCGAGCTAGAGTCAAATTTAAAAGCCGTGCAAGAAAATTTTAAACCAAAAATCGAGCTAGCTTTTAACGAGCTAAAACACGTCGCAAAGCTCGTTGCAGACGAGATCCTGGCTAGTTTAAAAAGCGTGAAAAAGTATAAATACGCGCCGCGAAAAACGCTACTAAAGGGTGAGTATTTTGAAGCTAGCTCGTATGAGGCGGTTGATTTTGACAGCGACGAGGTGTTTTCAAAACTCATCTACAACGACGTGAAATTTGCCAAATTTTTTAGGACTTATAAGAGCGGCCTAAGTGCGTTGCAAGAGGAGATCGGCGCGGCGCTGGATGAAATTTACGAGCGGTTGGAGCGCGAATTTATGATTTATAAATCAGAATTTGAAAATGCCCAAAAAGAGGACGAAACGCACTCCGATACCGTATTTGCCGATGTTAGGACGTATGCAGGGCAGGTTTATAGGACGTTTTTGCGAGACTATGAGACGGCGAAATTTAAAGGACTGCAAAAGACGGCGCTGTTTTTTGAAAAGCTAAATCTCAAAGTTGCCGCAAACTACGAAAATGCCGTCAAAATCGCCGTGTATTTTCTAAAAGAAAAGATCGCGGGTTCGATGCGCGCGCACGAGCAAAACGGCTTTGCGCTCTTTATCCCGAGCTTTGACGAGGTGCAAGACCGCGTTTTGACGTCGCTAAATTTATATGAATTTGAAAACGAGATGCTCGGCAATGCGTCGTTTTTAAATAAAATTTTATCGGCGCTAAAGATCGAATTTGCACAGATAAAAGACGAAAAGCTAGCCAAAATCGCGGCTCTATCGGCAGGACACGAGAAGCTAAGGGATGAAATTTTAAAAGCGGGTGAGGGGTTTGGTGAGTATAGCTAAAACTATTGAAATAATGGACCACTGCACCATTCATCAAAATGTTTACACTTTTGCCTAATATTTTCTATACCGATATTTTTAGCTATGGCGGTTCCATGCAACACTTTTCTGTATTCTGGTAAATTTAGAATTTTGATCAATCTATGAGATGGGCTGGTATCAGGAGAATTGTTAATTTCTTCTGGGTTTGGATACTTATTAACTATTTCTGATAAAGAGCTTATTAGGGCCTCTCTTTGATTCCACTCAGGATCCGCTTTTACTATTTCGTTTATATCACTAAAAAGTAAGCTTTCAAATTCATGCGGTTGTATATAAGGAATAAATCTATCATTGGGTGTATTGGGTAAATTTGAATTTATATCGTTTCCAAATTCTATTTCTAAATGTGCAACTTTTTTATATATATCCCAGCTTGCGTTTAGTTGATTGTGGCCGGGGAAATTTGTATTAAGAGCATAGTAGTCAAACATAGTGGTTATGTATGCCGTTGAGTCTTTTTTGGCGAATTTTAATATAAAATCCTTAACTCTATCGTATGACAATGCTCCGCCTTTTTTGTCTACGAGCAATGGTTGAATAGCAACTATTTGTGGATCAAAATAAGGAGCAAGCACCTCTTTTATAAAATTCTCTTCAGTTTGTCCTTCGCATATTATATATACTCTTCTCATGGCCTGCCGCCTATTAGGTTGCTTTTCCAAATTTCGCCCATCGTATAGTCTTTTAGCCAATCGCCCAACTCTTCCTCTTTTAACCGCTTAAAGACCGTTTCTTTATTTTTTCTATCTACTACTATAATATCCTCTGGAGTAAAATAGTTTATAAGTTCTACTGACTGAGATGAGATAATTATTTGTTTTTTTTCAGCAACTCTTTTAATGAGTGCGCTTAGAATATTTATCGCAAATGGGTGAAGTCCTAGCTCGGGTTCGTCTATAATAATAGTATCAGGCATTAGCTCAAAAGGTTGTAGTAAAAGAGTGGCTAAGCATATAAAGCGCAATGTTCCGTCTGAAAGCATATGAGCTTTAAATGGGGTATCAGGATCTGATTTATCGTACCATTCAAGTTGAATATAATCAGAATCCCTAAAAATGAATCCACCAAAGAAAGGCGCTACATCTTGTATGGTCGAAACTATTTTTTCATAGTAATCTAAATAGTCATCCTTTAATCTTTTTAAATATGCGGAGATGTTTTGGGCATTTGCTTTAAATATTATATTGTCGTTAGCTTGGCATACACCCTTTATGGGTGATGTTTCTCCCGTATCGTTAAAATGGTAGAGTTTCCAGCTCCTAATAGCATCAAGGGTATATTGAGCGATTTGTTGGGAATATGCGTATTTTGGAGCCTCCATAAGATGACTTTCAAGCATATTACAACCTATTGTGTTTATATAATTGTAACCCTTAAATCTAACATGCTCTCGTTTAATTAGTAATTGGTTGTTTTGTGTGGGTATTAATGTAACATCATAGCCGTTTGATCCAAACGCAAAATCAAGCAATATTTGATTTGTAATTTTCCTTCCAAAGTATAAAAAACTATCGGGCCCTTTATCTTGGGTATGCTCTTGGAGACGCTTGTATAGCATGTAGTTGACCATTTTAAAAACGGAGATAAAATTACTTTTACCGACCCCGTTTGCACCTATTAGTATATTGATATTTTTTAACTCAAAATCCCTTAATGATTTTATAGATTTATAACCTTCTATAGTGATTTTATCTATTTGCATTTTTGTATCCAGCCTATAATTTTTTGGATTATATTGCAATGAAACTGTCGAATACCTAAAACCCAACCTTCTTATCCTCGCCGAAATTTGAGCTCATCTCGCGTTTGATCTCGCTTTCAAAGTCGCCCATCGTAAATATCCCGTCCTCGCGCACGGCGACTTTTAGCGCGGTATTTTTAAGCGCGAGCATGATTTGCGCGCCGCTTAGCTCAAATTTAGCTAGCTCTTTGATGTCGAAATTTTCCTCAAAGCTCGCATTTTCCGGTAGCACTTTGCGCCAGATCGCAAGACGAGCGGCGAGGTCGGGCTTTTTAAACTCGATCTTATAATCAAACCTACGAGAAAACGCGACATCCAGGCTCTGTAAGAAGTTCGTCGTGGCGATAAGTACGCCCTCAAACCGCTCGATTTGCTCCAAAAATATATTTTGCATTTGATTGTGCATCTTGTCCGCGCCGCTACCGCCCTCGACGCGCGTGCTTAGAAACTGATCGGCTTCGTTTAGCAGTAGCACGGGCTCGCTTTTGCTCTTAGCGCAGATTTCTTTGTAGGTGTCGAAAATTTTACGCACGTTTTGCTCACTTTCGCCGACGTATTTGCTCAAGATTTTAGAGCAGTCAAAGCTAAGAACCTGCTTTTTTAGGCTCTTTGCGAGACTTAGCGCGCTCATAGTTTTGCCCGTGCCCGGCGGCCCGTAAAAGATGATTTTGGCGTCCACGTTTTTGCGCGACTTGATGCCCCAGCTAGATAGGCGCGCCAGCACGCGGCGGTCTACTTGCTTTAGGATCGCGTCTAGCAGCTCTTTTACCTTGACGTCCAGCACGACGTCGTTTATGTCGGTCGAGGGCTCGATGAGCTCAAAGATTTCTTGCTCTTTTACGAGAGTTTCTAGCGCTAGTTTTTTGCTTTTGCTCTCGGTTTTGGGGTGCATTACACTTTGTAAAATTTCGTCGGTTATGTAAAACGTTCTGCTAAAGCCGCCGTAGGTATTTAGCGACTCGTCGTAGTCGATGAGGCCATTTTCGATTAGCTTTGAGCCTTCATCCAGCAGGGCGCGATTTTTTATGCGCTCAAATTCGTCCGCGCTTAAAATCCCTACAAGCGCGTTTAGATCGCGGTTTGCGTCCGTTTCGCCGACGTATTCTTCCTTTAAAAGCGCGAGGAAAATAAGCTGTTCTTTGTCGTTTAGCGCGTTATCTTTGAAAATTTGCTCGACGGAAACCAAAATTTTGCTTAAATTTAGCCGTTTTTCGATGATGGCTTCTAGCTCTTTTACGTCTTTTTCGAGGCGGCTTTTGGCGTCGCTTGATACGTTTTTGCTAAAAAACGAGAGCTTGCCGTAAAGCTCCACGCGCAAAAACTGGTCTTTTAGGTAGTCGAGGTGATCGGCGTAGGGCGCGACTGCGGGCAGCGTAAGCCCAAACTCGCCCTCTTCTAAAATTTTTAGAAAAAGCGGCGATAGCGAGATCTCGCTGTGAAGTAGGCCGAGCAAATTTGAGCCGGAGCCCTCTGCGCCCTGGTTTTTAAAGATAGAAAAGCCCTGCACGATCCAGCCACTCTCAAGTAAGTTTTTTACGTCCGTAAGTCCTGCTAGAAATTTATACTCTTCGCTGCCAAAAACAGCGCAAAGCACGTCGTAGACGCTACTTTGCGGAGCGCCTTCGACATAGCCTTTGCTTAGGTGGCGTAAAATTTTCGCCTCGTTTTGGCTGCATTTTATGAGCGAGGAAATTTTGGAATTTTGCTCTGCGCCGATAAACTCTATCAAAAACCGCACTAAATTTCATCCTTTATCTGCTCTTTTAAAACGCGCTTTAGCACCTTGCCCGTCGCGTTTTTAGGTAGCTCGTCTTTAAAATAAATCGTCTTTGGAATTTTAAAATTCGCCAAGTGTTTTTTGAGGTGCGCGCGGATATCTTTTTCGTCCAGGCTCATATCCTCTTTAAACTGGATAAATGCCGTGACCTCCTCGTCCGCGTGCTCGTCTTTGATGCCGATAACCGCGGCTGCTTCGACCTCGGGCAGTTTAAACAGCACCTCCTCGATCTCGCGCGGGTAGATGTTGATGCCCTTTGAGATGATGAGGTCTTTTTTGCGGTCGACTATAAAGATATAGCCATCTTCGTCAATCTTGACGAGGTCGCCCGTGCGTAGCCAGCCGTTTACGATCGTTTCGTCGGTGGCGTCGGGCATATTTAGGTAGCCTTGCATCACGCAGTCGCCTTTTACGATTAGTTCGCCCACCTCGCCTGCGGGCAGCTCGATCATCTCGTCGTTTATGCATTTTACTTCGTAGCCCGGCAGCGGCAAGCCGACGCTTGAGATTTTTTGTTTTTGCAGCGTGTTTGCCGAGACGATAGGCGAGCATTCGCTAAGGCCGTAGCCCTCTATCAGCACCGCGCGCGGAAATTTAACCCGAAAATCCGTGATAGTCTGCTCCGCCAAAGGCGCTCCGCCGCTGATAAAAATCCTAATGCAGTTAAACCAGCGAAAATACCACGGAATTTTAGCCTTTCCGATAGCCGTATAGATCGCGGGTACGCCTAAAAATACGGTCGCGCGCTTGAGCAGGACTTGTTTTAGGACGTTTGAAAACGGGAAAATGGACTTTACTAAAATAAGCGAACACGCCGAAAATATCGGCAGCAGCACCATCGCCGTGAGGGTAAAGCTGTGAAACATCGGCAAAAACACGGCAAATCTATCCTTCGTGCGTACGTGAAAGACCTCGTGCGCGCCCTGGACGTTTGAGATGAGGTTGCGGTAGCTGATCATCGCGCCCTTTGGCTTGCCCGTGGTGCCCGAGGTGTAGATGATATGGGCTAGATCGTCGAGCTTCGGTCGGTCGGTCAAATTTAGCTCTATACGGCAGTTTAGCGCGTGCGCGTAGGTGATATTGTTTCCGTCAAATTCGGCTCTATCGCCGATCCAGACGATCTTTTTTATCGCGGTTTTGCTCTCTAGCCCGCGTATCTCTTTGGCTAGCTCGGCCGAGGCAAAGAGAAATTTCGCCCCGCAGTCGTTTATGATGTATTCAAATTCTTCGTATTTTAAAAAGGTATTTATCGGCACGGCCACGGCGCCTAGCAGCGTGATGGCAAAGTAGCTAGCGATAAACTCGGGCGAGTTGTTTACGATCATCGCTACGCGGTCGCCCTTTTTCACGCCCATGCCCTGTAAAAACGCAGCCAGCGTAAATGTGTTTGCGCGTAGCTGCTTGTAGCTTATTTTGTCCGTTTCGGTGTAGATCGCGATACCGCCGCCGTTTTTATCTACCGCGGTGTTTAGCATATCCTCGAAATTTTCGTAAGGGTAGTTCATGGCCGCGCCTTAAAATTTATATTTCACGTTCAAATTTATCGCCTGAGCGTTGCCGCGTTCAAATTTGCCGTTTGGATAGAGTCCCGACGCGTTTGAGTAGTAGTTTACGTCGCGCTCTTTTCTATCTTGGTAGAAGTAGCTAGCTCCTAGCTCCAAAGCGTCTGTAAATTTGTAGTTAAAGCCCGCTGCGTAGATGACGGCTTTGGTATCTGGTAGGTCAAAGCCCGTAGTGTCGGCTCTAGAAGCTGCCTCGTCAAACGTAACCGCGCCCATTAGGCGGAGTTTATCCGTCGCATCGTGCGCTACGCCGATGCGGTAGGCGTTGCTATCCTTCCAGTCGCGCTTTTTAGATGCGTCAAATGCCGCAAAAAACGGGTTGCGGTAGTGTGCGGCCGAGGCGCCAGGGTAGTTGAAGTCAAGCTCTTTCCACGCAGACCAGTAGGTTCTCTCAAAGTCAAATAGCAGCGTGGTATTTGCGATTTTGTACGATAGGGCCAAATTTAAGCTCGCAGGTAGCGGTACGGATAGCTTTGCGCTGCCGCTATATGAGCCGCTCGGAAATCGTCCTAGCGGGTGTGCCGGCGCGCTGATGTCGGTGTCGCCTTTTAGATTCATATTTACTTTTGAGCGGTAGGTGGCCGCTAGGCTCAAATTTGAGGTCGGTTTATACGTTATTGCCGCATTATAGCCGAAATTTATGCGGTCGCCTTTGATATCCTGCGAGGCGGGCAGGGCGCCTGAGACCTCCTGCACGGCCTCTCCTCTAGCATAAACGGCGCGCAGGCCAAAACCTAGCGCGATATTATCGGTTAGCGCATAGGCGACGCTAGGATTTATCTCGATCACTTTTAGGTCGAATTTTTTAGAGGTGGCTTTAGGTAGTCTTTCATCCCATCTCATCGACATTCCCGCAGGCACGACGACTGATAGGCCAAAGCGCCAGTCGCCAAACTGCGGCGTCACGAAGTGAAACGTAGGCACGAGCGCGTTTGCTCTTTTGGAGGTGAGTTTGTCGCCGTTGTAGTGCCTATACTTCGTCTTTGACATGCGCAGATAGGTTAGCGAGCTCTCTAGGTAGTGTCCGCCGTCCAAAAATATCATATTTGCCGGGTTATTATAGGCTGCGTCGGGACCGAAGCTCGTCGCGACGTTTGAGTTTAAAAGCGCGATGCTATCGCCGCTTTGCTCCGGGATTTTAAAGCCCGCCGCATTTAGGCAGCAGCAAGCCGCGAGGCACACGCCGATATATTTTCTCATTTACTCTCCTTTAAAGTTTCTTAAAATTTTTATCTCGTCCGCCCAGATGCTCTCGTCGATCGTTTCTAAAACTAGCGGGATATCGTCCGTGCGGGGGTCATTTATGATGTTTTCAAATGTTTTTAAGCCCAAAAAGCCTTTGCCTAGGCTCTCGTGGCGGTCCTTTTTGCTAGCCAGATCGAATTTCGTATCGTTTAGATGCATACCACGCAGCATCTCACGCCCGACTATCTCGTCAAATTCGCTCATCACGCGCTCGTAGTCGTCTCTGATGTCGTATCCTGCGGCAAAGGTATGACAGGTGTCGAGGCACACGCCGATCCTGCTTTTATCGATGCAGCGTCTGATGATATGGGCTAGGTGTTCAAATTTAAAGCCCAAATTTGAGCCTTGACCTGCGGTATTTTCTATGACTAGCTTTATGTTTTGGCTATTTTCGAGTAGGAAATTTACCGAGTTTGCGATATTTTCTAGGCAAATTTCGGGCGAAATTTCATTTAGATATGAGCCTGGATGAAAATTTATCATCACTAGACCGAGCGCTTCTACGCGGTAAATTTCGTCTAAAAAGGCGTTAATGGACTTTTGGCGTTGCTCGGCGCTCGGATGGCCTAAATTTATAAGGTAGCCGTTGTGCGGCAAAACGTGCCTGGGCTCGATGCCGGCAGCTTTTAAATTTTGCTTAAATTTGGAGATATTTTCTGGGGTTAGCGGCTTGGCCTCCCATTGGCGCTGATTTTTGACGAACATCGCAAAGGCGTTCGCACCGATATTTGCCGCATTTAGCGGAGCGTTTTCTACGCCGCCCGCGATGCTGACGTGCGCGCCGATAAATTTCATTGAAGCTCTTTTATGATGATTTTTATGCGGTTTTTAGCATCGAAAAAACTGATATTTTTACCGCAAACTTCGTATTTTATTGAATATTTACTTATATCTTGTATAAAACCGCACGAATTTGTCATTACATTTGCGCCGTCATACAGCGGCTTGCGCTCTAAAATTTCGGCGAAAAAGTCGTCGTATCTCTCTTCAAGAAAGAATTTCTTGTTAAATTCTTTTTTCTCAAAGCATGCGCCGTTCATACAAATTTTGTCGTTTATTTTGAGATTTACCGTATTTACGCCCGAGCTGTAAATTTGCAAATTTAGCTGATTTGCGCTTTTATGCAGGAAGCCCACGTCGTTGATTTTTAGCGGCGGAGTGAGGATGGTGACGATAAATTTATCGGATGTTTTTTGGCTTTGCAGCGCGGCGCAACCGCCAAATGCTAGACACGCAAGCACAGCTAAAGCGAATTTAGCAAATTTTTTCATGATTTTTTATCCTTAGTTTAAGCTATTTTTTATTATCTTTAATGTAAAATCCCATTTCCGTCGATTCGTGGCCCCTTCGTCTAGCGGTTAGGACATCGCCCTTTCACGGCGGTAACACGAGTTCGAGTCTCGTAGGGGTCACCACTTCATTTTAAATTTCACAAAAGATTTTAATTTTATCCGCTTATCGCTTAAACGCCCTTTATCTAAGATAGTTTTTCTTAAATTCAGTTTTTCTAAAAATTTATCCGCAGAGCCGTTTGTTGTGTATTTTGCAAAATCAAATTTCATTGCATCAAATTTTAATCTCCGCCAAATAAACAAAAGCCAGCCAAATTTAATTGCAAAATTTGATCCCCAAACGCCCATTCCCGCTCGCTAAATCAAATTTAAACCCGTTTTGGCTATAATCGCGCCCTAAATTATAAAAAAGGAAAAAAATGTTCGATTGGATTTTTTCGCCCGAGGCGTGGCTGTCGCTCGTGACGCTAACGGGGCTTGAGATCGTGCTTGGTATCGACAACATCATATTTATCGCGATCCTAGTGGGCAAACTCCCGCCCGAGCAGCGCGACAAAGGCCGCATACTAGGGCTTTCGCTTGCGATGCTAACGAGGATTGCGCTTTTGCTTTCGCTATTTTGGATTATGAAGCTTACCAAGCCGCTATTTAGCGTGTTTGATTTTACGATTACGGGGCGCGATTTGGTGCTGATTTTAGGCGGGCTTTTTCTCATCGGCAAGTCCACGCTAGAGATCCACTCAAGCGTCAGCGGCGAGCACGAGGAGCACTCGGCGAGCAAGGGTCATGCGAGTTTTTGGGTCGTTATCGCCGAGATCGCCGTACTTGACATCGTCTTTTCGCTCGATAGCGTCATCACCGCAGTGGGCATGGCAAACCACATCGAGATCATGATCCTAGCCGTGATACTTGCCGTGGGCGTGATGATGTTCGCGTCTAAGAGTATCTCAAATTTTGTCGACAACAACCCGACGATCAAAATTCTCGCGCTTGCGTTCTTGATCCTGATCGGCTTTACGCTTGTGGGCGAGGGGCTCGGTATGCACGTGCCTAAGGGCTACGTTTACTTTGCGATGGCGTTTTCTTTGGGCGTGGAGCTCATCAACATCTACGCTCGCAAAAAGTCGGCAAAGCGCGCGCAAGAGGCTCAAAAGTAAAATTTGAGCCTTTAAATTTTCTTTGAGCGCGCAGGGCGGTAAATTTGACGCTTCGGCTTTGTTATTGAGGCGTCAAATTTAAACAGGGCGAATTTGAGCGGTAAATTTAAAAAGCAAAGGAGCTAGCGTGGACGTAAAAGGCGAATTTTTAGAAATTTTAGAGGGGCTTAGGAGCCAAAAGCTAGCGGCATTTTCGCAAAAACTCATCAAAAGCCCCGAAATTTTAGGCGTAAAGACTCCCGAGCTAAGACGCCTGGCAAAGAAAAATTTCGCTCGGTTAAATTTAGAACAAATCGCTGCTTATGAGTCGTTTTTTCACGAGGAGTTTATGCTAAAGGGCTTTTTGATAATGCTCGTTAAAGACGACGAAGCTAAATTTAAGCTAGCTAGCGAGTTTATCAAAACGATGCCAAACTGGGCTGTGACGGACGGCTTTGAGCCTAAATTTAGCGATGCGCGCTACGTAGATGCGCTACTAAAGCAAGCCCTGAGCTCAAATTTAGAATACGAAAAGCGGTTTTTCTACGTTTATTTTATGCGTAATTTTGGAGCGCTTTCGCTTGAGCGGTTTTTTGAAATTTGCGCCGAGGAAAAGGATGAGCGATACTACGTGCAAATGGCGGCTGCTTTGTGTTTAGCCGAGATTTTTATCAAATTTGACGGCGCGGGGCAGCAGCTGCTAGAGAGCGGACGACTGAGTAAATTTACCCACAACAAAACGATTTCAAAGATCCGCGACAGCCACCGCGTGCCAAAAGAGGCAAAAGACGCGCTTTTGGAGCTCAAAATCAAGTGAATCTCACAAAAGAGCCCGTAAACAAGCTCGTGCCGCGTCTAGCTGCGCCCGCGGGCGTCGCGATGAGCTTTAACACGCTTTATAACGTGACGGGCGTATTTTTTGCCGCGCGCATCTCGACGCAGGCGCTGGCGGGCTTTTCGATGAGTTTTTTACTCTACATCAGCGTCGTGGGCGTGGGGCTTGGCTTTGGTTCAGCATTAACCGCGCTTGTGGGCAACGCGCTTGGCGGCGGTAAAGAAAAACTCGCTAAAATTTACGCCGCAAAAGGCGTGTTTTTCGTGCTTCTTTGTGCGGTTTTTATGGGGCTTTCGGGCTTTATTTTTACGCCGCATTTGCTTAAAATTTTAGGCGCGAACGAGGAGTTTTTACGCGAAGCCATGGCGTATAACCGCGTGATATTTCTTGCCTCGCCGTTTTTCTTACTCATAAAATCGCTAAACGGTGTGCTGGTAGCCGCGGGCGACACGAAGAGCCTGCGAAACTGGCTTTTTGCGGGACTTTTTATAAATTTGGGCTTTTGCTTTTTTTACGTGGATGTTTGCGGGCTGGGTATCGGCGGGATAGCGCTGGCGACGGCTTCGGTGCAGCTTCTTGGTTCGCTTTTTTTAGGCGTCAAGGTCGCAAAAACGGGTATGATAAATTTTTTAAATTTACGCTCGTTTGCTCCCGAGCTCGCCATCTACCGCAAAATTTTGGCCCAAGCCTTGCCTGCGTGCCTAAACTACCTATCGATGTCGCTTGGCGGGCTCGTTCTCATGCACTTTATCAGCCGCTACGGCACGCACGCGGTCGCAGGTTATGGCCTAGCTCTTCGCATCGAGCAGATCGTCATGCTGCCCACGACTGGCATCGCATCGGCGGTGCTAGGTATAGTATCGCAAAATTTCGGTGCGCGCGAATACTCCAGAGTGCACGGTTGCTACGCTTATGCGGTCAAATTTTTAGCGGTTTATTGCATTTTTGCAGCGGCTTTTTGTCTCGGGCTAGGCGGGATTTTGGTCGGCTTTTTTGACGAGACGCCCGAGGTCGTAAGCGCGGCAAAAAGCTATTTTGCCGTAAATTCGCTAGCGTTTATAAGCTACGCGCTCATAAATCTCTCCGGCTCGACGCTTCAAGGCGTAAAAAGACCGGTGGCGGTTTTTGTTTTAAATTTTACTCGCCAGATAGTGCTACAAATAGCGCTTTACATGCTTGTGGCAGATGTTTTTGGCGGCGAGTTGCAAGATATTTTTAAAGCGATGTTTTTTAACGTTTGGCTGATCGGGCTAACTTTTTTCTTTTATACTAAATTTATTCTTGGCCGAATTTGCGCGGCTTGAAGCGAAAATTTTCGTAAATTTTCAAATTTAAGCTTATTTTTCTTGACATAGCGCATTTTTTTGGCTACAATGCGCCTTTTCAATAAGTAGGCTAAACTCGCAATGCCTCGGGGTGTAGCGCAGGCTGGT
>CAUPZP010000014.1:0-43104 GCA_963516105.1 uncultured Campylobacter sp. | reverse complement strand
AGCTTACAACAAGAAAAACGAGTGCGATTAGAAGTGCTGCGGCGTCGTGCATATCGTCAAATCTCCAAAACTTCAGGCTCTCCAAATAGTCGTTTGGCTTCTTTTAAAACCGCTTGATTTTTTGCAGCTTTGGAGTCGGTTTGGGTTTTTGTGGCCAAATTTGACGTAGGATTTTGAGCGTTCAAATTTGCCTCGTTTGAGGACGAGTCGTCAAAATTAGCTTCGCTTTGAAACTCGTCGCCGATTAAATTTGTCGTATCTAAATTTTGCCTTACAGCCGCGTTTACAGGCTCGCTCGCGTCTTGCTCAAAGAGCGCGCCGATACCCTCATAGTCCGCCGCCTCGCTAAACATTTCGCTCACATCATCAGGGTCAAAGGGCGGTTCGCCAAAGGTAGCCGTTTGCGGCGCATGGTTTTGGTTAAATTTAGCGGTAGCGCTTGGTTTTTGCTCTGTTTTTGCGGCATTTTGACTCTCTAGCCGCCTTAGTTCGTCGTCTAAAAACGCCAGATCCGCCCCCGCTATGGCGCCGTCATCAGTCTTAAATTTCAGCGAATATGCCTCATGAAAATCGTGCGTGTCGTCGCGCATACTCTCAAAATCAGGCGCGAATTTAGGCCCTGTCAGCTGATCTAAACCAGCCTGCGTTTGCGAGTTTTGCGTCAAATTTGACTCGTTTTCATTTAAATTTAAGGGCTCGGTTTCGCCCATAGGCGAGTCGCTATTTGTTTGCGCGCTCGGAGCTACGTCATTTATATCCGCTTGCGTTTGCTGCGTCAAATTTTGCGTTTGCTTGCCCTGCTCGCCGCTTTCAAATTTAGCGTCTAAATTTTGCTCCGAGGGCGTAGCCGTCCCCTCCTCGCTACCGTCTGCAAACAAATTTCCGGTCAAATTTGAGGGCTCTTGCTTATTTTGGCTTAAATTTTCTTGTGCGATGTCCGCGTCAAATTTGGAGCCAGCCTGGTTTGGCGTCGCCTCATTGCTCTCAGATTTTGCCTCGCCGCCGCGCTCGTCATCCAAATTTGTCGCACCATTTTGCTCTTGCGCCCCTATTTCTGAGCTTTGCCTGGGAGTTATCTTTATCTTTGCGCTCTCGCCAAAAAGACTGCGCAAGATCTGCAAAATCACCTTCGAACCCTCGCGAAGCCGCTTCTGATCGTCACCCACCGCACTTGAAGCCAGACTCATGCAGCCGTCTGAAAACTCCAAAAACTCGATGCAGTTTTTAAAACACTCGCCAAGATCAAAGCTGCGATCGTAAATTTTGGCCAAAAATGCCTCATAAGCAGGGCTTGGGGTTTTCGCGGCGCTGGTTTGACCACCCGGCTCTTGAGGCGCATGAGCACTCAAATTTGCCGAGCCGGTAAGTGACTGCGAGCTTAAATTTTGCTCTCGAACCGCGCCGTTTTGCGCAGCAGACTTAACCGCATTTGCACCCGTCAAATTTGAGCCGTCCGTAGAGGCTGAAATTTGACCCGTCTGCGCAGGAGCCGCAAATTTAGCCGCTTCGCCTCGTCCGCCAGCAAAATTTGACGTCGCACGAGCCTGCGAATCCGCAAATTTTTCCCTCGCGTCCACGGATATCATCTCGTCGATCGATTTTAGATTTATCGCCTCGATCATCATAAAAAGCATCACGCCAAGCACGAATCCGCCGTCGCTGCTGACGCTTAGCATCGAGCGCGCCTGCGATAGGATCCTAAAAAATCTCTCGTATAAAAGCAGCGAGTATTTCGGACTTTGCGCGAGGAAATTTGCTTTTAGATTTGCCGTTATCTCATCTATCACCATCTCGGCGTCATAGCTCTCCAGCTGCGCTACCGCCGCGCTTACAGCAGGTTTATCGCCGCTCATAACAAGCGCTAAGATCTCCTCTATGCGCTGCGGATCAAGGAGTCCTAGCATCTGTGCGACGGCGCTTTGCGTGAGCTCGCCCCTAGCATAGATGATGGCCTGATCTAGCAGCGTGAGAGTGTCGCGCAGCGAGCCCGCGCCGCTACGAGCGAGGATCTCGAGAGCCTCTTTTTCGTGCGGGACGTTTTCGCGGTTTAGGATAAAGTCAAGGTGCGCGACGACGTCCGGACGCGAGATCTGGCGAAATCTAAAATGCTGCGTGCGCGATAGCACGGTGGCTGGGAGCTTGAGCGGATCGGTCGTGGCTAGGATAAATTTGACATAGGGCGGCGGCTCCTCGAGCGTCTTTAACAGTGCGTTAAACGCGGGCGTGGAGAGCATATGCACCTCGTCGATGATAAAAATCTTAAAGCGCGCGATCGCCGGAGCGTACTTGGTCTGCTCGATGAGCCCCTTTATATCGTCGATACCACGGTGACTGGCCGCGTCCATCTCGATGATGTCGATGTGGCGGCCTTCGTTTGCGGCGATACAGTTGGCGCACTGCTCGCATGGCTGACTAGTCGGGCCGTGATCGCAAACCAGCGCCTTTGAAAATATCCTCGCGCTCGAGGTTTTGCCGCTACCTCGAAGCCCCGAAAAAAGGTAGGCGTGGGTGAGGCGGCTCTCGTCCAAAGCGTGCGTGAGGCTGGTGCTGACAGCCTCCTGGCCTACGAGCTCGCTAAAATTTCGCGGTCTATATCTAAGCGCTAATGCTTGCAACACGGATTTTTCCTTAAATTTAAAATTAAGATATTCTACTTTTTTTTGGATAAAAATTTAATATATTACGGCTCGGGGCGTCACGAAACGAGTCGCCGGACGGGACAAATTTAGGCTAATAAATTTGTCTGCTAGCTCGAATCTGTCGCATGCGGGGGGCTGGCAAATTTGACGTATATACTGCTCGGTTCTTGTAAAACTGCGACAAATTTGACGCAAAATAGCTCCGCCCAAATTCCGCCAAATTTGCCCGCAGAGATTTTGGTAATTTGGCGAAATTTGCTATAATCGCGCGGAAACGAAATGCAAAAAAGGGAGAAAATGAGAAAAGTTATATTAAGTGCGCTTGTTTTGATGTTTGCGCTTTTAACTGCGGGCTGCGAGAGGAACGACTACCAGCACCCGATGTACCGCTCTACTAAAAATAAATAACCTAAAATTTGGCGGTTACTCGCCGCCTTGAAATTTCACTACTCGCAGGTTTCTTTCGTTTTATAAGGTTATGAATACAGATAAATTTAACACATTAAAGTAAAAAATAAAAAGCGACAAATTTTAGCGCGCAACAGGTCAAATTTAAGCTAAATTTATTTACTCAAATTTGACCCGGACGCTACGCCTCCAACTTACCGCCCTAAACAAATGCGACCAAAGGACTCAAATTTGGCTACAGATCGCCAAACAGCGCCTTTAGATCCTTTGCGTTTTCATCTTTGCTCTCGCCTCTAGCACCAAGCTCGTTTAGCTCGATCTCGTGGCCTGTTAGCATGCTAGCTAGCCTGATATTTATGCCGCTTTTGCCGATCGCCTTACTCTTTTGCTCGGTTACTAGGCTCACGACGGCTTTACCGTCCTCGCCGATTTTTACGGAGCTGATGATCGCCGGTGCCATCGCGCGAGTGATGAGGATCGTAGGCTCTGCGGAATATTCGATCGCGTCGATATTTTCGCCGTTTAGCTCCTTTGTGACGGCGTTTATGCGCACGCCTTTGGTGCCCACGGTCGCACCCACGGGATCGACGTTAGGAGAGGTAGCTACGAGGGCTACTTTAGCGCGTTCGCCCGGGATTCTAGCGCTTGCGGCGATCAGCACGAGGCCGTCTTTAATCTCTGGCACTTCGGCTTTTAGCAGGGCTTCTAGGAATTTTGGCGACGTGCGGCTTAGCTCGACCTTGATACCCATGGATTTATCTATATAGACGCTTTTTATGACGGCTTTTACGACGTCGCCCGGTTTAAATTTCTCGCCTTTTATGCGGTTTTTGCGAGGCATCACGGCTCGTAGCTCGTCTATCTCGATGAAGGTATTTTCCTCGCTATCCACGCGCGTGACAGAGCCAAAAACCATGTGTCCGACCATGTCTTGATATTTTTGAAAGATCTTTTCCTCCATCAGGCGCTGGATGTGATACTCAAGCTCCTTGTGAAGCGTCTGCGCGGCGGTACGGCCGAGGTTGTCGGTAGATAGCTCGTAGGTTAGCTCATCGCCGATCTCTACGCCAGAGTCTACTTTTTTAGCTTCGCTTATGCTTAAAAAGTGCTCGTTATCCTCGGCCAAACGCTCGTCGCCGTCCTCTACGACGGTGATTTTTTGGTATAGATGAAGGGTCTTGGTCGCGTTATCGATAACCGCGTCGTATTCGTAGTTTTCGCCATAAATTTTCTTTGCGGTATTGATAATAGCTCTTATGACGCGCTCTTTTACGTCCTCGATTTCGAGCCCTTTTTCATTTGCTATAGATTCTATGATATCTGCTATTTTTTCCATATTATTTTTGCTCCGTTGTTTAAAATTTGGGGGAATTTTTGAGTTAGAGGGGTATTATACAAGCTTTATACTTTTAAGAAGTTTAATGCGTTTTTTATGATGAATTTGCTATATTCACAGATTAAATTAAAGATTTCAAAGGATTAAAAATGGAGCTAAAACTCGCTAGAACGCAACTTGACGCCAAACCAAAAACGATCTCTCTTGAAAAAATCGAAGCGGCATTTGCAAAAGATCCGCAACAAATTTTCTATTTCGACAGAGAAAACAGCCACAAACAACTCATCGCTTTAGTTGAATTTTTCGAGGAAAAAGGCCTTAGCGTCTATCACCGCACCGTAAAATACGGGCTCGACGAAAACGACTACATGTACGAGGTGCACATCCTTTGAGCGCAGCGCAAAAAAAGCTCTTTATCCAGACTTTAGGCTGCGCGATGAACGTCCGCGATAGCGAGCACATCATCGCCGAGCTCAAACAAAAAGAGGACTACGAGCTCACTCAGGACATCTCAGAGGCCGACCTCATCCTTATTAACACCTGCTCGGTGCGCGAAAAGCCCGTGCATAAGCTTTTTAGCGAGGTCGGCGGCTTTGAAAAAGTAAAAAAAGCGGGCGCCAAAATCGGAGTTTGCGGCTGCACGGCAAGCCATTTGGGAAGCGAAATTTTTAAACGAGCGCCTTACGTGGATTTCGTACTCGGCGCGCGAAACGTCAGTAAAATTTCAGCCGCCGTTAAGACGCCTAAATTTATCAGCACCGACATAAATCACGACGAGAGCGAGTACGCATTCGGCGAATTTCGCGGCTCGCCGTATAAGAGCCATATAAATATCTCGATCGGCTGCGATAAAAAATGCACCTACTGCATCGTCCCGCACACCAGAGGCGACGAGATCTCGATCCCCGCAAATTTGATCCTGCGCGAAGTAAAAAAAGCGGCCGAGGGTGGGGCAAAGGAAATTTTCTTGCTCGGGCAAAACGTAAACAACTACGGTAAGAGATTTTCAGGCGCGCACGAGAAGATCGACTTTAGCGACTTGCTCGTAAAGATCAGCGAGATCGAGGGCGTCGAGCGCATACGATTTACCAGCCCTCATCCGCTCCATATGGACGATAAATTTTTAGAAATCTTTAGCCAAAATCCCAAAATTTGCAAATCCATGCACATGCCGCTTCAAAGCGGGAACACCAAAGTCCTGCGCGAGATGAAGCGCGGTTATACCAAAGAGTGGTTTTTAGACCGAGCAGCTAAACTGCGCGCGATGTGCCCTGAGGTTAGCATCTCAACCGACATCATCGTGGCGTTTCCGGGAGAGAGCGACGAGGAGTTTGAGGACACGATGGATGTGCTGGAAAAAGTACGCTTCGAGCAAATTTTTAGCTTTAAGTATTCGCCTCGCCCGATGACTAAGGCGGCGGAGTTTACAAACCAAATCGACGAAGCCATCGCAAGTGCTCGCCTAACCCGCCTACAAAGCCGCCATAACGAGATTTTAGACGAAATAGTCGCGGCGCAAAAAGGTAAAATTTTCGACGTATATTTCGAGGAGCTTCGCGCAAACGGCGGCGTCGCCGGCAGGAGCTTTAACAACTTCCTCGTTCAAGTCGCAGGTAGCGAAGAGCTGCTGGGCAAGACGCTAAAAGTGCGCGTGAACGACCCAAAGAGAATGGTGCTTTACGGTGAGCTCGTGGGCTAAATTTAAACGAAGCGTTTTTATAAATTTAGCCCCGCGCATTATCTATTTTTTTATTTGGATTATATTTTTAACCTGCAAAAAGAACTTTTCTAAGACAAATTTGACAAACGAGCCTTGCGTCGTGCTATTTTGGCACGGCAGACTTGCGCTGATGAGCTTTGCCTACGTGCACTGGTGGAAAAACGACCAAAATCCGCAAAGACGCGCCAAAGTCATGATAAGCGATCACAAAGACGGCGAGATCATCGCGCGCGTGATTTCGTTTTTCGGTATCGGCGCCATCAGAGGCAGTAGCTCAAAAGGCGCGGTAAAGGCTCTCGCGCAAAGCTTTAGAGAGCTAAAAAGCGGCACCGACGTCATCATCACCCCGGACGGCCCGCGCGGCCCCTATCACAGCGTCGCCGACGGCGCCGTCGTCATCGCGCAAAAGCAAAATGCGCCGATACAAATTTTAAACTACGAAGCGAGTAAATTTTGGCAGCTAAAAAGCTGGGATAAGATGATAATCCCAAAGCCGTTTAGCGAGATTTCTTACACACTCTCACCGCCTTTTAGCGTGACAGGCATGGAGCTAGAAGCCGCAAGAGAGCAGATAAAAAAGGAGATGGAAAAATGAGCTCAAAGACCGTTATTTTAATTATCGGAGCGCTTTTGGCGGCTATTTTTGTCTCATTTGTTACGCTTAGTCCGTCTTACAAAAACGCACTTGGAGCCAAATTTTACTACGAAATGGGCGATTACGAAACCGCCTATAAGCTCTCAAAATCAGCCTACCATAAAGACATTTACAACAAACTAGCCCACACCGTGATGGTGCAAAGCGAAATCTCGCAAAAATATGCTCTCTACATCGCTCGCTCAAACGGCTATCTAGAAAATATCCAAAAAATCAGCAAATCAGGCAAGGTAAGCAAAGTAAATTTAGACAAAATTCGCATGATGTGCGACATCGCCGTGAGCGACTATGCAGAGCTTAAGCCGTCAAATTTAACGGACTCAGACCTGCAAGAAGAAGCAAAACGAATAAAAGATAAATTTTTAACCCTACAAAAAGAGCTGTTTTAACTCTATTTTATGGCTTTTTGGGTATTATAACGCATCGTAATTTTTAGGAGAAATCTTTGCTGATACGTCGTTTTTTTAGCGTCTTATATCTTAGCGCCGTTATCCAGTCTAAAAAATGCATATTTTACGGCGAAGCATACAAGGGTGCAACTCCGATCAAAACGATAAAAAATGAATTTGACCTAGATGAGTCCGGCAAAATCTCAGACAGAATAAAAGAGTATCTAAAAAATCTACAAAAAGAGTATAAATGGGTTTATATTTCGCTGTTTTTCGACGCGCTCGAACAAGGAGCGTTTGAAGCTAAAAATGCCGAAAATCTCGAAAAATTAGGCATAAAAACAAAGGAAATAACCTGCATAAATCCCGCTAAAAATTGGCTAATCTATGCAAAACTTTCAGACGTTAAAGCCGCCGAGAGTAAATTTGGCGATACTGACATAGACGTACTTTATTCACCCATAGTACTTATGCAAAAAGAGATCGAAAAACAAAAATTATCTACGGCAAAGACTCTTTTTATCTATGCGTGCAAGGAAATTTTCGCCATCTGCATTACATCGGGTAACGGTGCAAAATACGCCACGGTTTGTAAGCTAGATGAGGACGACGGCGACGAGAACGTCGAATTTGATAAAGAAAACAGCGACGAGATAGATGATTTTATCACGAATGTAGACGAAAGCTTTAACAACATGGACGGTCTAGAAAATTTAGACGATATGTTAAAGACCGGAGATAGCCAAGAGGAGTTTGCCGACCTCGACTACGATATAAATATGCCAGAATCCACCGATGTAACCGCCTCGGTATCGATATTTGGGCGCGATATGAGTATGTACCGGTATATATCGTTAGCGCTTAAAGAATTTTACTCAAATCCTCTATACGACGGAGATTTTATCGAAAATGTCGTGATTTTCGACGCTACAGAGAGGACGAGCGCTACGTTTTTACACTATCTAGAAAACGAACTCTTAGTAAAGACCGCCGTTTATCCCGTCGATATGCTAAAAACGATGACCGAGCTAATGAAAAAAGAGTTGGAAAATGACTAGTTATAGCTTTATAAAACCTCAGAGAAAACCGATTTTTAACCTTTTTAGCAAAATTTGGCTGTTTTTTATCGCTACGATAGTGTTGCTTTTTGCTGCGGCAAATTTCTTTGTTGAGTTTAAAAGCAACTCGCTACGAAACGAAACGCAAATTTCAAAACAAAAACAAGAGCAGACGCAAGAGCAAATCAAGCAAGTCGACGAGCTCACCGCGCTTTTAAAGCAAAGAAGAGATAGCGCAAACGAAATAGCGGCCTCAAATGCTGTCTTAAAACAAAGCCTGCGCAATCTACTCGATCTTGTCCCCTCAAGCATCACGCTACACGAGATCACGATGGATAAAAACTCGCTTATCGTAAAAGGCACTACGCCTAGCCGAGATATTTACAATATGTTACTTGCCACGCCGCTAAAGTCGATTTTTAACACGTCAAATACCTCTTTTTATCAGTTAGATAACGGCTGGCTAAATTTCATCAGCACAAACAAAACCGACAGCTTAGAGGGTAAAAATGAGTAAAGATAGAAGCCTACAAAATATCGACGTTACCAAATTACTCATCTATATTCTCATTTTTATAGTCGCTTGCCTTGTGATGATATTTGGCTTTTTAGTACCGAGTATCAAAGAATACAAGCAGGTCAAATACGAAAGTCGCATGCAAATAGCCGCAAGTGCGCAAACGCAAAGGCTCTACGACGCCAAATCAAAAGCCCTAAACGAGATAAAGCAAAACGATAAGGCCCAGCTAGACGCTCTTGAAAACAAATTTGACGTAGAGAATTTTACTCAATTTGCCTCAAAGTACTTTATGAACGTAAATCTAAGCGAGCCAAAAGAGGCCGCAAAAAACGGTGAGATCTCGGTCTATGAGCTAACGGTAATGGGCTCCATGAAAACTCCTACTAAATTTTACGAGTTTATGGATGCGCTACAAAGCTACGAAAATATCGTCAAAATCGACTTTCCGATCAAAATGCGCAAGGATACCGAAAAAATCGACGCGACCTTTGGCGTCAAAATTTACAGCTTAAGATAAATCAAAGTTTTTACTCTCCGCTTTTTGTATAATCCTTAAAATTTAAGTTAAGGATAAAAAATGATCAAATTTAACAACGCCGCCGTTGCTTTGGCGACTGCGATTTTGAGGGATTACCTCAGCGGAGTGACAAATTTTTTCGCCTCAAGAAAAGCTGCAAAATCCGAACTAACGAAACTCACGCCGGCCGATTTTAAAAACGTACGCGCAAATTTGCTAAATTTAGGCTTTAAGAGCGAGTTTATCGACGAAAACGCCGCCGAGCTATCAGAAATCCTGCGCGGTATCCTAACCGCTGAACGCCCCAAGCTGCCAAAAGACCACCCCGTCGCCACCTACATCGAAGAAAACGACGCTGCGCGCGAGCTAATCGCAAAGGCAAAAGAGCTGCTAAAAAAGAAATTTATCAAAAACGAGTGGCTTGAAATTTACGACAAACTGGGCGGCTTTAACAGGACACACTTTGCCAGAAAGCAGCACCAACTCTACTCGATGCTCGAAAACAAGGGCTTTGACCGTCCGTCACGCTTTATGTGGAGCTTTGACAACAAGGTCCGCGACGGTATCGCCGCGGCGCGCGAGCTGCTAGAGGGCGGCAAAGCAGACGAATTTATCGTGGCGCAGCACGAGATCTACGAAAACCTGCTCGACCTGCTCGCACGCGAGGAGGCGGCGCTCTATCCGACGTCGCTGGAGATGATCAGCGAGGAGGAGTTTCGCGCGATGAGACGCGGCGATGATGAGATCGGATATTTTCTCATCGAAAAGCCGAGCGAATTTTATCCGTTAAATTTGGAGTCCGGTAGCGGCTCGGAGGCAAATTTAAAGGATGCAAATTTGCAAAGCGAGTCAAATTTAAGCGCGGCAAATTTACAAAACGGCAACCTAAACGAAGCGGTTTTAAATCCGAATTTCCTAAAAGAGCTGTCAGATTTGATGAGTAAATACGGACTAAATCCAAACACAAACCGCGATAAAAACGCGGTTTTTGACGTCGCCACTGGCAAGCTCACGCTAGAACAAATCAACCTAATTTATAAGCACATGCCAGTCGATCTCTCTTTCGTCGATGAAAACGAGATCGTGAAATTTTACACCGACACGAAGCACCGCGTATTTCCGCGAAGTGCCGGCGTCATCGGGCGTGACGTGAAAAACTGCCACCCGCGCGAGAGCGTAGCCAGCGTGCTAGAGATCATCGACGCCTTTCGCAAGGGCGAGCGCGATGAGATCGACTTTTGGCTGGAGCTTCACGGCAAATTTATCTACATCTACTATGTGGCCGTGCGCGATGAAAACGGGGTATTTAAGGGGGTGCTAGAGATGATGCAAGACGTCACGCGCATCCGCAGCCTAGAGGGCAAACGCACGCTGGTGACGTGGGACGATCTAAAGAAAAAGTACGGGGAGTGATCGTCTCGGCTTTTAAATTTGATAAATTTTAGTTAGTCTTTGGCGGCGTTTGTATTTTTGCAATTTGTCCTGACTGTACACCCCTGCGCGAAGGCTATGCGAGGCGCGGCCATCAAATTTTATCGATCTTAAAATTTGTGTATTTTTAGCGGCAGTTGCACGCTAAAGTCTAGAAAAGTTCTTTAAATTTGGATAGATCCGCACCCTCGACAAATAAAAATCCGCGGTTTATCGGCGGGATGGCAAGCTTCCTGCATGATTCTTTAAATTTCTTTTCCATAGCCGCTTTGATATATGGCGTTACAAGGATAAAATTTTTGCCCGCGCCCACGGCCACCTTGCCGCCTAGCACGCAGTCAGCGCCTTTTTCTAGGCAGCGCGCGCATTCGTTTCGCTGTGCGGCGCTTAGCACGAGTCTTAGCCGCTTGCACGCCTGATCCACGCCGCGAATCTCGTTTGCACCGCGTTTTACGAGATAAATTTTAGGCGCAGGATTAGAAATTTCGGGAGTTAAATTTAACGCATCGGCTGCCAAAAACTCAAAGCTTTTTTTCACGCCGCTAAAATATTCGTTCAAAAACGGCTCGCTAAATTTTGCGCGAATAAATCCGCGTTTAAACCGGTCCGTTAAATTTGTCTCGTCGGTGAAGTATTTAAGATTTCGCTCACGCAAAAACCGCGCCAGCTCGCACTTTCGCACGCCCAGAAGTGGACGCGCGATCACGTAGTCCTCGCGCGTTTCTAGCTCTTGCATACCCAGTAGCTCGCTAAGCCCAGCGCCGCGCCCCAGCTGCATCAAAAACCACTCGAATTTATCGTCAAACTGATGCGCTAAGATCAAATTTTCATAGCCCTGCTCGCGGCAAATTTGGCCAAAAAAATCGTATCTAGCCGCACGAGCCTCGTGCTCAAAATTTGACTCGCCCAGCTGCACGCTTTTTACGTAGATTTGTTTATTAAATTTAGCCGCCAGATGCCTTGCCGAGGCGGCTTCGTCCTTGCTCTGCGCGCGGACGTTGTAGTCCACGATCGCAAGGTCAAATTTCACACCCGCCTCATCCAAAAGGTAAAAAAGCGCCGTGCTATCGACGCCGTGCGAAAATGCAAGCAGATTTCGCCCAGATTTTAGCTTATGCAAAACGGGCGCACTTAGCACTTTAGGCCTTTGCCGTGATCTTGCCTAGCGCTTGGGCGCCCGCTACCTGCGTGATCTCGCACCAGTAGCGACCGCCGGTTTCTAGCTGCTCCACGTCGCTTTCGTTGATCAAAATTTCGCCGTCGATGTCCTTATCCCACAGCGCCTTTTTCGCGGCGTAAAACATCTCGCCCTCGCTACTTTCGCCCTCGAGCGAAACGATAAATTTTTTGCCCAGCTCCTGCGCGAAGCTCGCTTCTATCGCGGCGCGAGTGATCTTTTCTATTTTGCTTAGGCGCTTTGAGATGATTTTGGCGGGCACCTGCTCCATCTCATACGAGAGCGTGTCCTCCTCTTTCGAATATGCAAACGTCGAAACGCGGTCAAATTTAAACTCCTGCAAAAACGCGCAAAGCTCGTCAAATTCGGCTTCGCTCTCGCCCGGGTGTCCGACGATAACGCCCGTTCGCAAAAATGCATTAGGTGCCTTTTTCATCAAATTTAAAAGCTCTTTGATCCGCGCCGCGCCGCTTCCGCGCCTCATGATTTTTAGCATTTTATCGCTTGCGTGTTGGATCGGCATATCAAAGTAATTTACAAACACCGGCGAGGCTATGATACGCCCCACTAGCGCGTTTGAGGTCGTGCTCGGATAGAGATAGAGTATGCGCGCGGTTTTGACGCCCTCTATCTTCTCGACCGCATCGATGAGCGAGATGAGCCCGTCGCTAACCGCGTGATCGCGCATATACGAGCTGCTGTCCTGCGAGAGGAAGCTAAAGTCGTAGTAGCCCTTTTTTACGAGCTTTTGCACCTCATCTACGATATTTTCCAGCGCGCGGGATTTTAGCTTGCCTTTAAAGGTTGGTATTGCGCAGAAGCTGCATTTTTGATTACAGCCCTCTGAAATTTTGATGTAGGCGTGGTAGTTCGAGCCCGTTATCACGCGCTCTTCGCTTGCTTGCAGGTAGGTATCGGGGCTAAATAAATTTTGCTTTTTTAGGATGATCTCATCGATCTTGTCGTAGTCTCCGACGCCGGTGAAAAGATCGACCTCGGGCAGCTCCTTCATCAGCTCCTCGCGGTATCGCTGCATGAGACAGCCCGTGACTACAAGCAAAGAGCCTTTTTTACGTACTTCGTGCATATCTAGGATCGCGCGGATACTCTCTTCTTTGGCTGAATTTATAAAGCCGCAGGTGTTTACGATGATGACGTCGGCCAAGGCGACATCTGGCGTTATCTCGTAGTTTTTCAGGCGTCCGAGCATGATTTCAGAATCCACCAGATTTTTGTTACAGCCTAATGATACTAAGTGAAGTTTGCCCATCTTATACCCACAGATTGTCGATCAGGCGCGTTTTGCCGACATACGCGGCGACCAGGATGATGGTGTTGCTTGGCTCTATTAGTGAGATCTCGTTTAAATTTCTATCGACGATCGCTACGTAGTCGACGTTTAGCGGCTCTAGGGTTTGCAGCATCTCGCCTTTTATCGTTTGTACGCTTAGCTCGCCGGCTGCGATCAAATTTGAAGCTTTTTTAAGCGAATGAGAAAGCTTAAGCGCCTCTAGCTTTTGCCCCTCGTCTAGGTAGGCGTTTCGCGAGCTAAGCGCCAGTCCGTCGCGCGCGCGAACGATCTCGCAAGGCACGATCTCTAAATTTAAAAAACAGGTCTTTACGAAATTACGAACGATGAGCAGCTGCTGCGCGTCCTTTTTGCCCATATAGACGCGCTTTGCGTTTGTTAGATTAAATAGCTTGTTTAGCACGCGAAGCACGCCGTCAAAGTGTCCAGGGCGAGTCTTGCCCTCAAGCACGCTCGCTAGATTTTCAGGCGCGCTGATTAGCGGCTCGGTATCAAAATATAGCTCCCCAGCCTCAGGCGCAAACATCGCATGCACGCCTAGCTCCTCGCAAATTTTAGCGTCGTTTTGCTCGTTTTTTGGATAGCTATCAAAGTCCTCACCGGCTAAAAACTGCGTCGGGTTTACAAATGTCGAAACGATCGCGGTTTTGTTTTCTGCTACGCACTTTTCTATGAGGCTAGCGTGTCCATCGTGAAGCGCGCCCATTGTGGGTACGAAGCCGATATTTTCGGGATTTGCCGCGACGAAATCTCGCAGCTGTTCTACTGTTCTTAAAATTTGCATTTTCTCTTCTTTGCGTTTTATTTTAACGCGCGATTATAGCAAATTTTATCTTTACTCTTACAAATATGTTATAATCACGCCAAAAAGCACAAAAAAGGTCTTAAATTTTGGATAATTACGAATACACGGAACTCCTAAAAACACTAAACACGAAAGTAGAAAATATCGCTGGCGTCGTAAAGCCCGAGAGTATCAAAGCTCGCCTAAAAGAGATCGAGGAGATGGAAAACGATCAAAATTTCTGGCAAGACATCGCAAAAGCAGGCGCAATCGGCAAGGAAAAAACTAAAATTTCAAACATCTTAAATAACTTCCTAAACGCTAAAAGCGCCGTAGACGACGCAAAGGATCTATATGAGCTGGCAAACTCTGAAAACGACGAAGAGACGATAAATTCGCTCTTTGCCGAGGCTGGCGAGCTTGAGGATAAGATCGTAAATTTAGAAATTTCTATGCTGCTTAGCGGCGAGGACGACGGCAAAAACGCTATCGTTACCATCCACCCGGGCGCAGGCGGCACTGAGAGCAACGACTGGGCGAGCATGCTATACCGTATGTATCTGCGCTTTTGCGAAAGAGAGGGCTTTAAGGTCGAAACTCTAGACTTCCAAGAGGGCGAAGAAGCAGGACTAAAAGACGTTAGCTTTATCGTTAAAGGCGTAAACGCCTACGGCTATCTAAAGGCTGAAAACGGCATCCACCGCTTAGTACGAACCAGTCCGTTTGATAGCGCGGGACGCCGCCATACGAGCTTTACTAGCGTGATGGTAAGCCCCGAGATCGACGATGATATCGAGATAGAAATCGACGAAAAAGACCTAAAAATCGACACCTACCGCGCAGGCGGAGCAGGCGGTCAGCACGTAAATAAAACAGAGTCTGCCGTGCGTATCACTCACGCACCCACCGGCATCGTCGTACAGTGTCAAAACGACCGCAGCCAGCACAAAAACAAAGCCACCGCGATGAAAATGCTAAAATCGCGCCTGTATGAGCTAGAGCTAATGAAACAGCAAGAAGCCGCTGGCAGCGTCGAAAAAAGCGAGATCGGCTGGGGTCACCAGATCCGCTCATACGTGCTTTTCCCGTATCAGCAGGTCAAAGACAATCGTAGCGGAGAGGCGTATAGCCAAACCGACGCGATACTAGACGGCGACATAAAAAAGCTCATCGAGGGTGTTTTAGTAAGCCAAAAAAGCATAAACTAGAAAGGAAAAATATGGAAATTTCAGCTCTTTTAAACCAACTAGGCTACAACGAAAACGATGCGACCACCGCGCAAGTTAAGCGCATCCTAAACAACTGCGACGGGTTAAATTTAAGCAGCATAATCACTCTAAACGACCACCTAAAGCCGCTTGGCAGCTTCGTCGCGATGAGCGGCAGCGAGGACGTGTTTAAGATAAAAAACGCGGGCAAAATGCCCGGTGCGCTAAACGTGATCGAAAACTGGGCTGAAAAAAATAAGATAAACATAAAAAAAGTGAATGAAACTACGCACTACATACTAGGAAAAACCATATGAAAAACTACGATATCATCGTCATCGGCTTTGGCAAGGCCGGCAAAACTCTCGCCGTAAAAGCCGCAAATTTAGGTAAAAAAGTCGCCGTGATCGAAAAATCGGCGCAGATGTACGGCGGAACATGCATAAACGTCGGCTGCATCCCGACTAAAAAACTAGTAAATTTAAGCAAAGAGGCAAAATACGTCAATAATAACGTCGCAGGCGAGTATTTCACGCTTAGCGTCGAAAAGAAAGACAAGCTAATCTCCGCGCTTAGAGCCAAAAATTTCGCTATGCTTGACGGCAACGCAAACATCGACGTGATAAACGGCACGGCTAAATTTATAGATAAAAACAGCGTAGAAGTCTCGGCCGCAGACGGCTCAAAAAGCATGCTGACTGCGCAAACCATCGTGATAAATACGGGCTCGGTTAATGAAAAACCAAGCTTTGAGGTTAGCTCAAATTTAGCTTTTGACAGCACGGGGATTTTAAATCTAAAAACGCTTCCAAAACGCCTAGTGGTCGTAGGCGGCGGGTACATCGGGCTTGAGTTTGCCTCGATGTTTGCCGAGTTTGGCTCAAAAGTCACTATCGTAGCTCGCTCGGGCGTGCTAAAAAACGAGGACGAGGACGTAAAACAGAGCGTAAAGGCGCTACTACAAACGCAAGGGATCGAAATTTTAGAGGGTTGCGAAGTTAAAAATTTAAAAGATAGCACGCTAAATTTCACCCAAAACGGTGAGGCAAAAAGCCTTGACGCGGACGCGTTTTTACTAGCGACGGGGCGCGTAGCGGCGACTGCGGAGCTAAATTTGAGCGCAGCGGGCATACAAACGGACGCCAAAGGAAACGTGCTCGTAAACGAGTTTTTGCAAACTGCCCAGCCGCATATCTACGCGGTAGGCGACGTTCGCGGTGGGGAGCTTTTCACGTATACTAGCTTGGATGATTTTCGCATCGTATTCGACAAGCTTTTTGGCGCGGGCAAACGAAGCACTCTAAACCGCTCGCCTCACGCCAGCACGCTTTTTACCGAGACTCCGCTAGCTAGCATCGGGCTAAACGAGAAACGAGCCGCGGCACAAAATTTGGACTTTAAAGTCCTAAAACTCGCGCTAGCCGCGGTCCCGGGCGCAAAGGTAGTCGGTAACGAAACAGGATTTTTAAAAGCGATCGTGGAGGCAAAAAGCGGCAAAATTTTAGGCGCGGCATTTCACTGCGTTTACGCAAACGAGCTTATCAACGAAATCGCCATCGCAATGGCTCTAGGGGCGGGCGCTGATTTCTTTAAAAATCAGATTTTTACCCACCCTAGCATCAGCGAAGCGTTAAATGACCTCTTTGGACAATTTTAAAAACGACGGAAAGGATAAAAAATGAGAAATTTACTTCTTGCCTTTATCGGGCTTTTGTTTGTAGGATGCGCAGCTTCAAGTGGCGGACCCAACGACAACCCCGACTACGATTTTAACAAACGCGCCATCGAAGTTCTAAAGCCAAAATGTGAAAGCGGCAACTACTCCGCGTGCAACGATCTTGCCATCAGCTATCAAAATTTACAAGATCATAAAACCGCTCTAAAATACTATGAAAGAGCGTGCAAGAACAACTATCAAGCCGCCTGCACAAACCTCGCCAACATGTACCAAACCGGCCTTGGTGTGAGCAAAGACGCAAACAAAGCACTTGAAATCTATAGCGCCTCATGCACGAACGGTGGGGCATACTCTTGCTACTATCTGGGCGAGTTTTACCGCTCAAACGCCGACGGCAAAGAACCGGACTACGCAAACGCCATGTCGGCCTACGATAGAGGCTGCAAACTAGGCGACGTACCGTGCTGCACAAACACTGCGGTCCTCTACGAACACGGACTAGGCGTAGCGCAGGACGAGTCAAAAGCCAGAAGCATCTACCGCTCTGCGTGCTTTAGCGGCGACACGTCTGCATGCGACAATCTAAAAAGAATGGGTAGAAAGCGCTAAATTTAACATCTTTTAATTCGGCATTAAATTTACTACGGCGAGTCATAATTCGGCTCGCCTTTTTAAATTTGACCGTAGCAAATTTAACTTCAAATTTGCCCCAAAATTTACATCCCAATACCACCATCTTGAAAATATAAAAACCAAAAACCGTCCGTCAAATTTTACGCCGAACGCTCGCAAATTTAACCGCTAAAATTTAGGTTTTATTCTTGACGTTCCATAGCAAAATTTTATTCGCTTCGTCAAAAAACAGGTTAAATTTGAGCGGATTTCCCTGCAAATAGCAAAAATAAACAACGCCAAATTTGAGTAAATTTGATAAAAGATATAAAAAAAGGGGCTTAAATTTAAGCCCCCGGAAGCGTAAGTTTAGAATAAAAATTAAAATTTATAAGAGACGTTAACCTTAAAGTTTCTGCCCGGCTCCCAGTCGATCGCGTTCGCATCGCCCGTGTACTGGGCCACTCTTTGAGAGTGCGAGACGTAGGCTTTGTTAAATACGTTATAAACGCCCGCGTTTATCTCAAGTCCTTTAAATTTACCGCCGCTTGGCGCATAAGTGAGATAGATGTCGCTCACGGCGTAGCTCGGGATATGTACGGCAGCGTCGTTGCCAGCGCTCGTCGTGTCTTTCGAGGCAAAATAAATAAGATTATAACCCACAAGCGTATCGATAGCGTTTATCGAGTACTCGGCGTTAAAGGTGTATTTGTCGCCCTGGTCGCGGTAGCCGATGATGTTTGACGTGTAGTAGCCGCCGCTACCGTTACTCACGCGGTCTTTGTATCTTACTTTTTGATGAGTATAGCTAGCACCTAAGCTTAGCGCGTCGAGATTTAGTCTAGCCAAAAGCTCGACGCCGTCGATATCCGCACCGCCTGCGTTGATCCTATAAAGCACCGGATTTACACGCCCGCCTGCTGCGTTATTATCTACGATTAGATTTTTGTATTTGGTTTTAAAGTATTTAGCCACGAAGCTAACGTGTCCCGTTTCACTAAACTCGCCCTTGTAGCGTCCGCCGATCTCGTAGCTATCGCCCGTAGTGGCCTTTAGATCAGGGTTTGCTCTGTACCCCAGCACCGTACCTCTGCTAGAGCCGCTAGCTAGCATGGACTCCATAACGTCAGGTCCCCTAAAGACTTTAGCATAGCTGGCAAATACCCCAAGCCCTTTCATAAACTCGTAATCAAGCGCCAAAGCCGGCGAAAATTCGTCAAATTTGTATTTGTAGCCGCCGATATTTGCGCCGGTGCCGTTATAGGTCTTTAGCTCGTGACGCTCGTATCTGATGCCAGGAGTCACGGTTAGGCCTGCAAATTTGATCGCATCCTCTAAGTAAAACGAGTAGTTGTTTACTTTTTCGGGGCGGTTGTTTTGCGGTTTGTTAAAGTTCTCGCTATGGTAGTACTCCGCGCCGTATCTTAGCGTCTGCGTCACGTCGCCTGTTTCTACCACTGTTTTTGCTTTCGCGCTTAGGCCTCTAGTTTTTACGCCCCATTTGCTAGCGTCGATCCTCTGATGTTTCGTATGATAGGCCGTTACGTCGAGATTTAGCAGCTCGCTAGGAGTAAATTCGTATTTTAGCGTCGTCGTATCGCGCTCGTATTTTCTATTATCATCGTTTGCGTGCCAGCTACCAAATTCAGCCCTCAACGGATAAAGCCCTTTGTAGTGGTTGTGTTCGTGAGAGAGCGATATCCTGTGCGCGTCTAAAAAGCTATATCCGAGCTTAAAAAGATAGCTAAGGTCGTTGCCGTCGCCGCCGATTTTCTTACCGTTGCCGCTCTTGCCGTAGTCATAGCCTTTGTGATTTATCGCGGCTATAAAATCAAGCCCCTCGACCGGCGCGGTAAAGACCATTAGCCCTTGCGAAAATTCGTCGTTGTTTGAGGCGTAGCCCGTTTTGATTTTCGCGCCGATGATCTCGCCGTCATCTAGCAGGTCTCTAGCGTCCACCGTCCTAAAAGCCACCGAGCCTCCAAGAGCTCCGGCGCCGTTTACTACAGAGCGCGAGCCGACCTCAACGTCGATGGCTTTGATCAGATCAGGGTCGATTAGTAGGTCTGCGTTGTGGTGAAAGGTGTTTCCATTTTGTTTCGCGCCGTCGATCGTGATGTTTAGACCGCGATCGCTCACGCCTCTCATGTAGATTTTTTGATTCATGCCGTTCGTACCGCCCACGTAAACGCCCGGAATATCGCGCATAACGTCTTTTAGTATGCCTGCGTTTCTCGTGCTTATTTTTACGTCGTCTACGCCGTAGCCGCCGCTAGTGCTGCTTACCTCTACGCCGCTTAGCGTTACATTCTCGGCGGCGTTTGCGCCGATAGCCAGAGCCGCTACGAAAGAAATCTTCGCAACATTGTTAAAACTCATTTTTTCTCCTCTTTAAATTTAAGAAAATTTGCGCCGATTTATAAAAACATTTAAATTTTGTTTTTTTAACTCGCTCAAATTTTGAAAACGAATATTACAATCCTAAGACTAAATTTTAGATAAATTTATCTAAAATATTACTTGCCTATTCGTTATTGACAATAAATACCATAATCTGATATAATTGGCGTGCAAATTTTAGTAAGAAGGCATTAAATGGAATTTCTCAAACACAACGTCGATTACGTTATCATCGGCATTTTAGGGCTTATGAGCTTTGTCGTAGTATGGCTCACGATAGAACGCTTGATCTTTTACGCAAACGTTAAATTTGAAAATTATAAGAATCAAGACGACTTTGAAGAGAGCGTAACTAGAAATTTAACAACGCTTTATATAGTTTATTCAAATGCGCCGTATATCGGGCTTTTGGGTACGGTCGCAGGCATCATGGTGACCTTTTACGACATGGGTATGAGCGGCGGCATCGACACTAAAAGCATCATGGTCGGCCTATCTCTCGCGCTAAAAGCAACCGCGCTAGGCCTCATCGTCGCGATACCTACGCTAATGATCTACAACGCGTTTATGAGAAAAGTGGACGTTTTAGTAAACCGCTACAAGGCTTCACGTGAGAATGCCTAAAAAAGAGGGATTAAACGTAATCCCACTCATAGATATTATGCTCGTTTTGCTAGCTATCGTGCTTAGTATTTCGACTTTTATCGCTCAGGGCAATATCAAAATCGACCTGCCAAACAGCGAAAGCGCGGAAAAAAAGCAAGACGAAAACGATAAAATCGCCGTTTTAATTAATAAAGATAATGAATTTTTTATAGGCGAAGATAAAATCGCTGAGGAAGATTTGAAAGAAAAGCTAAACGAGATAAAAAACGAAACGTTAATAGAACTTAAAAGCGATAAAGAGAGCAAATTTGACTCGTTTATCAAGGTTATCGACATACTAAAAGAAAAGAATCATGAAAACTTCGCTATCACGACAACAACTGAATAGACGCGCCAGCTTTACGGGGCTTGGCGTTTCTATCCTGTTGCACTCTATCCTCATCGGATCTTTTATCAAATTTTACGAAGAACTAAAACCGATGCCGGAAGAAAAAAGCGTCAAGATAGCGTTAAATACCTTTACGCCGCCAGCAGCTCCGCTCCCGCCGGCACCTACCCCACCGGCCCCGCCGCCTCCGGCACCGCCTGCGCCTCCTCCGCCAGAACCTGTCGTCACGCCGCCGGAGCCGCCAAAACCGGTCGAGCCGCCTAAGCCGATAGAAAAACCAAAACCAGTGGAGAAACCAAAACCCGTAGAAAAGCCGGCGGAAAAACCAAAACCAAAGCCTAAACCTACGCCAAAGCCGGTTAAAACGCCTGAGCCTGAACCGGAACAGCAAATAGCGCAGGTAGTACCGCTCGCACAGCCGTCGCCGCCTACTCCTACGCCGCCCGCGGCACAGCCAAGCGGCGCTCCAAGCTCGAATGTAAAATCAAATTTACCGCCTAGCGGAGCTGAAACGGTAGGGGAATTTAACTTCGCGACATCAGCCGGCGACGAGAGATTTTCTAAAATCCAAAAGGCGATACAAAAGCATCACAAATACCCTAAACGCGCCCAAAAAATGCGCCATCAGGGCGTCGTAGAGGTTAGCTTTTTGTATAAAAAAGACGGCAGCGTCCGCGACGTAAAGGTGATAAAAAGCTCAGGCTATGAGACGCTAGACGAGGCCGCGGTCGAGCTCATAAACCGCGCCGCGCCTGATTTTCCGACGCTTGATCGCGACTACGTCATAAAAATACCGGTTAGCTACAAACTCACCTAAATTTAAGCCGTTTTTGCGGCTTAAATTTCTACTTTTATTCTACAAATTTGACGCAATAAATCAAAAAATAAGCCACTATGTTTATAAATTAGCACCGCTAAAATCGGTTGCAATCAAATCAAATTTTGCACCGTAACAGGGACGTAAATTTGCCAAATTTATAGCCCGAAAGTTTGAATAAATTCGCCAAACGGCTCGCCCAAGCGACCGATCAAATTTGCGCCAAATTTATCCGACGAAACTAGTTCAAATTTATATCGAGGAATCTCGCCAAATTTTACTTAAAAGCCCTCTTATACGAGTTTTCTATCAGCTCAGCGCACCCTAGCTCGCTCATCGCAGCCTGCGCGAAATTTGGATTTCGCAGCAGCTCTCTGCCATAAGCCACCGCGTCGCAAACGCCGCCTAGTAGCAGCGCCTCGCCCTCAGATGCCTTTGTGATGAGTCCAACCGCGATCACTGGGATGCCAACGGCCTGCTTTACGGCCTTAGCGTAGCTCGCCTGATAAAGCGGCGCAACCGTCGGCGCGCTATCCGTGCGCTCAAAAAATCCGCCCGCCGAGACGTGAATAAACGCTGCGCCCAAGGCCTCGAGCTCTTTTGCCAGCCGCACACTATCCTCCAGGCTCCAGTCGCCCTTCACCCAACTATCCGCGCTTATGCGCACGCCGACAGGGATTTTTACCGTGGCTTTTATCTCGCTTAAAATTTCTTTTAGAAATCTCGTGCGATTTTCGAAGCTCCCGCCGTATTCGTCGTCTCGCAGATTGATCTCAGGCGAGAGAAATTCGCTGATGAGATAACCGTGCGCGGCGTGGATCTCGGTCGCGGCGTATCCTGCGCGCTCGGCTCTAATTGCTGCTTGGACGAAGCTTTGCTTGACCGAGACGATGTCGTCCGTGTTCATCTGCCTCGGCGTTTTGTAGCTCTCGCTAAATTTTACCGCGCTAGGTGCGATCAGATCCTCGCACTCGCTTTTTCTACCGGCATGCGCGAGCTGGACGGCCATTGTGGCGCCGTATTTGACGCACTCTTTGACGAGTCTGGCGTGTGCCTCTAGCTGCTCGTCATTCCATAGCCCCAGATCGCGGCTCGTGATCCTGCCCCTAGGCTCTACCGCCGTGGCCTCGACGATGATTAGCCCGACGCCTCCTAGCGCCCGTGCGGCGTAGTGCAGGCGGTGAAAGCACCTAGGTAGGCCGTTTTCGTCCTTGGCCTTATACATACACATCGGCGGCATGACGATGCGGTTTTTGATCTCTAGATCGCCGATTTTTAGCGGCGAGAAAAGCTTGCTTTGCATGAGAAAATCCTTTAAAGATTATTTGCGGTTATTTTAGGATATTTGTTTAAATTTATTCACTAGCGCGGCAAATTTTAGCAGCCGACAGGCGCGCGCAGTAAGACCAACGAGCAGTAACGGCTTTTATTTTACTTCCATAAAATTTGAAAATTTTACTCGCCGCCGCTAAAAATAGAAGTAAAGTACTCATCTACATGAGTGCCGTCTTTTTTCATATCTTTTAGTCTTAGTTTTACATTAGCGTCTTGCCAAAGCATCGACAGCAAGGCAAACATCACCCTATCAAGGCTAAAATTTCTCACGTCCTTGCGCTGTCGCCCCAGCGGTAAAACTCGTAAAATTTAGATATATCACCGCAAAGCACCCAGTACAAAAACTGCGAGTAGCCAAGCTGCGTATCTTCCAACTCGCCGCTATCTGGGGCATAGTAAAAGACGTTGCCGCCTTTGCCACCAAATACGCCGCCGTTTACCGTAAAAAATCCGCCCAAAATATCATCCGCCACGAGCAAATAACTAGGCATCTGCCCAGCCTCGCTAAAGCTTTTGCCAAGATAAAGTCGTAAATTCCACGCTTCATACGCTCGCAGCCAGAGCCAAGCACGCGCAGCCAACCGCCGTCTACCGCGATACCGCTGCAGCCATATACAAGCGCTCCCATCGGCGAGCGAATGGTAACTTGAAGCCCCAAAAGCTCGCTTTGCGCCCCACCCTCGTCACGCGGCAAAATCTCGTAGCTATTTTTGGCCTCTTTTGGCCACCCTTATATTAGTGCCCAGTCCGGCTCATTTGTGTCTATAAGCTCGCCTAAAGCCCTCATAGCGCGTCCTTTGGGTCAAATTTGATGAAATTTAAAAGAAGGATTTGGCGAGTCGCCCCGCCAAATTTATGTCAGTAGATTATTTTGCGTCCCAAGCTAGGATTGTGTTACCCTCGGCGTCGGTGGCTACGTCGCCCATGCCCATGATGTTGTAGCCGCAGTCGACGTAGTGCACCTCGCCGGTCACGCCGCTAGCAAGGTCGCTGAGTAGATACATCGCGCTATTGCCGACATCATGCGTCGTGACGTTGCGTTTTAGCGGGCTGTTTACCTCGTTGTAGCGTAAAATCATCCTAAAGTCGCCGATACCGCTTGCCGCAAGCGTTTTGATCGGACCTGCGCTGATGGCGTTTACGCGGATATTTCTCGCGCCAAGATCGTGTGCTAGGTAGCGCACCGAACTTTCAAGAGCTGCTTTTGCGACGCCCATTACGTTGTAGTGAGGCACGAATTTTGGTCCGCCAAGATAGGTGAGCGTAAGCACCGAGCCGCCCTCTTTTAGCACCGGAAGCACCGCACGTGTGAGGCTTAGCAACGAATAGACGCTCGTGCCCATCGCGATATCAAACGCCTCCTTGGTCGTGTTTACAAACTCGCCCTCTAGCGCCTCTTTGGGCGCGTAGGCCACTGCGTGCACGACGAAATCTATCTCGCCAAGGTCTGCTTTGATGCGATCCGCAAGCCCGTCTAGGTGAGCTTGGTTGTTTACGTCGAGCTCATAGACGAATTTGCTCCCAAACTCCTCCGCGATCGGCTCTACGCGTTTTTTCAGCGCGTCGTTTAGGTAGGTAAACGCCATCTGCGCACCATGCTCGTGGCAAGCTTCGGCGATGCCGTAAGCGATGGATTTGGCGTTAGCGACGCCGACGATGAGGCCCTTTTTTCCTTTTAAAATCATTATTTCTCCTTTCTATTTTTGCTTGGTTTTTGAGTGCTTTTTGACGATTTGGTTAAAATTTTGCTTAGCAGACCATCCGTCTAACCTACGCAAATTTTAACTGCAAAGGCATAAAAATCATCTCAAAACAAGCGTAGCACTTTCGCAAAGCGAAATGTTTTTATAAAATCCTTCGCAATTTGACTTAAAAATTTTGCAATTCAAATTTGAAACCAAATTTGATAGTGGCAGTATCGCGAAGCTAGACTAGGCGGCTTAAAATTTTGCGACGGGAGTTACCATATTAGGTAATGACCGAGCAAAATTTTAAGACAACGAAGTATAGCGATGCGAGACAACGAGCATAAGCTCTAAAAACTTCGATGCGTCCCAGCTCGCCGTACCAACCAACACACCATCGCAACTCGCGATACTCGCAATCCCACCGATATTTGCAGCATTGACGCTGCCTCCGTAAAGTAGCGGCGCACTCGTCCGCTCACGGATGAAATTTAATATCTCATCTACCTGCTCCGCGCTGGCACTCCTGCCCGTACCTATCGCCCAGATCGGCTCGTAGGCGATTAGTAGCCGCTCGTAGCCAAGGTCGATATTTTTTAGCTGCTCGGCCAAAAACTCCTTCGTGCGCCCAGCTTCGTTTACGCTCAAATTTTCACCGATGCAGTAGACGATCTGCCAACCGGCCTTTGCAGCGAAGTCAAATTTAGCGCGCAAAAGCTCCTCGCTCTCGCCGAGTTCGCGCCGCTCAGAGTGTCCGATAAGCACGCTTTTTACGCCAAACTCGTCCAGCATCGCCTTGCCGATCTCGCCGGTGTGAGCGCCGCTTTCGCACGGATAGAAATTTTGCGCGCCCAGTTTAAATTTATGAGTCGCAAGATCAAGCGCACTAAACGGAGGAAACACCGTCACGTCGTCGTTTGAGCTTAAATTTGCGTCTAAAATTTGGGCGTATTTAGCAAAGCTGGCTCTGGTGTGATTGCACTTTAAATTTGCTAAAAACCTCACTCCGCAACCTTTCTAAGGGGTTTTATGCCCGGCAGCTCCTTGCCCTCGATAAGCTCCAGGCTCGCGCCGCCGCCAGTGGAGATAAAGGTCATCTCGTCGGCGTCTCCCGCGCGCTCGACGACGTCGGCCGTATCGCCGCCGCCAACGACGGTAGTCGCGTGAGTGTCGATGATGGCGTGGCTCATTTTGATGCTGCCTTTGCTAAATTTATCCATCTCAAAAACGCCCATCGGCCCGTTCCACCAGATGGTTTGCGCGTCGGCGATAACCTCTTTAAAAAGTCTAATCGACGCAGGTCCGATATCTAGCCCCATCCAGCCGCTCGGTATCTCTTGAGCAGGGACGAATTTTACGGCACTTTCAGCCGAAAAGGTCTGAGCCGCGACGACGTCAACCGGTAGGTAAATTTTAACGCCAAGCTCCCTGCCCTTGCGCAAAATTTCGCGCGCATCGTCGATAAGATCTTCTTCGAGTAGCGAATTACCGATATTTTCGCCGAGCGATTTTAAAAACGTAAACGCCATGCCGCCGCCAATTATCAGCTTATCCACGCGCGGAAGCAGGTTGTGTAGGGCTTGTAGCTTGCCGCTTACCTTGCTGCCGCCCACGACCGCGACGAACGGACGCGCAGGGTGTTTGATGAGATTTTGAGCGAAATTTATCTCCTTTTGCAGCAAAAATCCAGCCGCCTTGTGCTTCTCGTCGTAAAATTTAGTGATCGCCTCGACCGAGCTGTGCGCCCTGTGGCAGACGCCAAACGCGTCGTTTATGTAAAATTCGCCGTATCTAGCGAGCTCAGCGGCTAGCGCCTCGTCGTTTTTGGTTTCGCCCTTTTCAAAGCGCAAATTTTCAAGAAGTAAAATTTCGCCAGGCTTCAGCGCAGCGACTTTGGCTTTGGCGTCCGCGCCGACGACGTCCTCGGCAAATATCACGTCTCTATCGAGCAGCCTCGAAAGCCTCTTTGCCACGCCTCGCAGCGAAAATTTCTCCTCAAAGCCATTTTTGGGACGTCCTAGGTGGCTAGCCAAAACCACGCTGCAGCCGTTATCTAGGCAGTAGCGGATAGTTGGTATCGCCGAGCGGATACGGCGGTCGTCGGTGATGTTTAAAAACTCGTCCATCGGCACGTTAAAATCGCACCTGACAAATACCTTCGCGCCGCCCAGCTCAAGATCATTGATCGATAAAATTTCACTCATTTTTTACCCTTTAAATTTACTTCGTAGCCACGATCTTAGCTAGGTCCACAAGCCTTGTCGAGTAGCCCCACTCGTTGTCGTACCATGCAAAGACCTTTACCATATCGCCCGCAATAACTTGCGTAGTGTCGCTGGCTACGATGCTACTGTATGCGCTCGTACAAAAGTCGCTGCTAACCCTATAATCGTCATCGACGAATAAAATTCCCTTTAAATTTGACTCCGCAGCCGCTCTAAACGCCTCGTTTATCTCCTCTTTGCTAGCCGGTCTTTTTAAAACAGCCGTTAGATCGACCATTGAGACGTTTGCGACCGGTACGCGGACGGCTTGGCCGTGCATCTTGCCACTTAGCTCCGGAAGCACTTTTGCGATAGCTTTTGCAGCTCCGGTGGTCGTAGGCCCGATATTTAGGGCCGCAGCGCGCGAACGGCGGAAGTCTTTGGCCTTCACGTCAACCAAGCTTTGACCGTTTGTGTAGGCGTGGATAGTGGTCATAAGCCCTTTTACGATGCCAAATTTATCGTTTAGCACCTTTGCGACGGGAGCTAGGCCGTTTGTAGTGCAGCTTGCGTTTGAGACGATCGCTTCGCCTGCGTATTTATCGTCATTTACGCCAACTACAAAGGTCGCCGTGTCGTCTTTTGCCGGAGCGCTCATGACGACTTTTTTGATACCGCGAGCTAGGTATGGTTCGCATTTTTCTGTAGTTAAAAATTTACCCGTGCACTCCAAAACCACGTCTGCGCCGTAGTCTGCGTAGCTAAGCTCGTTTAGATCTCTTGTTGAAAAAACTCTTATTTTTTTGCCGTTTACTTCTATAAAATCGTCGCTTATCACCTTAACGTCTTGCTTAAATTCGCCGTGCACGCTGTCGTATTTGAGCAGATAGCGCGTCATGTCGCGCGTCGCCGTGTCATTGATAGCGACAAGCTCAACATCGTCTCGCTCTAAAATAATACGAGCGGCACACCTGCCGATACGTCCAAAACCGTTGATCGCGATTTTTACCATGTTTAGCTCCTTGTGCTAGATTTTCCGGTCGCTTTCAAGCGCGCGGAAAGGTTATTTTCGTACTTTTAGCTTTTTGCACGTTAAATTTACCGGCCTCAACCGATGCCGAGCACGTAAATTTAAGCCGCTCCAAAGCCCGCCTTTGCAAATTTGGCCCTCGCTTGCTCGCTAAAAAACGAGCCTTGCGAGCCCAAAAATCCCCAAATTTTACAAAATCTCCATTTAATTTGCGCTTTATCGGCGAATTTTTTGATTTTCAACCAATTTTCACTTCAAATTCGCTAAACTGCACCGAAATTTTAAAGGCAAATTTATGAAAATCGCGCTTTTTGGCGGTAGTTTCGACCCGCCTCATCTCGGGCACTACGCCGTCGTTAAAGCCGCGCTAGAGCAGCTAGACGCGGACAAGCTCATCATCATGCCGACGTTTATCAGCCCGTTTAAGAGCGAGTTTTCGGCCCCGCCACTGCTTCGGCTAAAGTGGGCGAACGAGGCTTGGGCCGCGCTGCCTAAAGTCTGCGTGAGCGACTACGAGATCGCGCAAAATCGCCCCGTGCCGACGATAGAAAGCGTGCGGCATATGCGGCAAATTTATGCTGTGAGCGAGCTTTATCTCATCATCGGCGCCGATCACCTAGTCAGCCTAGACAAATGGCACGAGATAGACGAGCTCTTTAGGCTCGTGACTTTCGTCGTAGCTAGCCGTGGCGACATAGCCGTGCCTGAAAATTTTAAAATTTTAAACATAAATGCGCCCGTTTCGTCCTCGCAAATCAGGCAAAATTTGGACAAAAGCCTGATGATACCGTGCATAGCGGACGAGGCGGCGAAATTTTACCAAGGAAAAACATGCAAGAAAGAATCGAACGAATCATCAAAATCCTAGACGCCAAAAAGGCCGAAGCCATCGAAGCTATCGATATGAGCGGGCGCGAATACATCGCAAAATGCGTCATCATCGCCACCACGATGGGCGAACGCCACGCCTACTCGCTAACCGACGACCTAAAAGAAGGACTAAAGGACGAGGGCGAGCAGTTTTTAGGCATCGAAAGCTCCGGCGACTGGGTCGTGATCGATCTAGGCGACATACTCATACACCTCATGAGCGCGCAGTACCGCGCCAAATACAACATCGAAGAGTTCTTAAGCAAGCTAAAAGAGGCGAAAGCTTAAGCTAAATTTAGCTTGCCGCGCGGATAGCGTCAAATTTGCCTAAAACGCAAAGCGGACGGCAAATTTGACCGAAGTCGCGACCACTGCAAACGGTAAATTTGCTTGATCTTGCAAGGCTGCGCGCTTGATTATTTGAGCCAAAAGCCGACATCGCAGGTTTTTGCTTTTATTTAAAAAAGTCAAATTTGAAGCGGACGTCGTCAAATTTGACTTTTCAAACCCATACCGCAAATTTAACTGGCGTAGCAAAAATGAAACTAAAAACTTACGCTAAATTTTTCTTGGCTGCAAAATCTCCCGCGGCAAAAATCCAAACGCTAAATAAAATTAAAAATTATCTTGCGAAATTTAACTTTGAAGAAAACGAGCAAAAATGGAAAATTTGCGATCAAATTTGGCTCCAAAGCCGGCAAGATGGGTTTTGCAACCTTGAATTTCGCCCGAAAATTTGGCACAGAGTCGATGGCGAGCGGGATATAGAGCACGAATTAGAAGCATTTGGCGGCAAAGCGGTTTTAGCGCCGAAATTTAAAAGCCGACTACCGCGAGTTTTTCCTACTTTTTTAGCGATTATTTTATAAATTAAAAGCCTTCCTTAAATCTATTTTTTATATAATCGATCAAAGTCAAGATAAAGGATGCTTATGTTTAGGAAAACTTTTGTTTTATTGATTGCGCTCTTTGCGACGCATTTGTTTGCGGGCGACGCGTACTCGCACACGAGCGAGTCAGCCCAAAAGGGTGTAGCGCAGGCTCAAATCGCGCTTCCAAAAAACGTCACGGGCGGCGATATTTACATCGGACTTTTTAAAGACGCCCCAAAGACACAAGCCAAAGCGCCGGTCGTAGTTTTCCTGCACGGCTCGTCCGGTATCAACAATAAAATAGGCCTTGACAAATGGCAAGAGTGGCTAGCAAAAGAGGGTATAGCAAGTTTTATGTTTGATAGTATGGCCCTAGAAAATAGGATAAGCTACAAATCTCCGGCAGATAAGGAGATTTACGAAAAAGTCCATTCGCTGCGCTCTAGCGAAATCAAAATCGCCTTGGATGCGCTAAAAAACACGGAATGGGCAGATACAAGCAAGCTGTTTTTAGCCGGCACCAGCGAAGGCGCGGTGGCTGTAGCCAGATATGAGGGCAAGGACTTTTTAGGCAAGATTATAAACTCTTGGTCGTGCGAGGAGAATTACTTTGTAAAAGAGCACAAAACGGCGCTTAACGATACGCCGGTTTTAAATTTAGTAAGCGATCAGGATAAATATTTTTCTCAAAAAAATAGCTATCTAGGCAACGAAAACACCACCGGAAACTGCGCCGCAGCTTACGGCGAGAAGAAAAATGCGATAGTTTTACTCTTGCCCAATGCTCCGCACACGCTCATAAATTTGCCAGCCGCGCGCTTTGCGACCGTTTCTTTTATCAAAAGTATACTTGAGGGCACGTTTGACGCCGATACGATCGGCGAGTAACAACTGATAAATTTGCGGCGACGAGGTCTATAAATTTTGTCGCCACGCTTTTTGCCGATGCGTAAAATTTGAGCCGAATTTGAGCGGCCCAGCGGCAAAATACTTCGCTTTAGATTTTTGTATTCAAATTTGGTAAATTTATTTTAAATTTTAGCATTTAAAATTTGGGTCAAATTTGACAAATCTTAGCTCCGCATTTTACTTGCCAAGACCAGCATTTTAAAAACGTTAAAATTTGAACTGCTATGCCGCGCGCCTCTCACCACCGATAAATTTTATCCTCGTAAGCGATCAGTCTAAATTCCTCTTTGTGGTTGCCGTTGCCGATCGTGTGGCTGTCTTGGCCTGCGCCGAGGCGTAGTTTATGCAGCCTGCCGCCGTATGTACCGACGAATAGCACGCTGCCGTCCTCGCTTATCGCCATAGATTTTATCGTGCCGCCCAGATAGTGGCGCCAAATTTTATGCCCGTCCTTGCCGACTGCCTTGATGTAGCCGTATGCGTCGCCGAGGATGTAAAAGTCCCGCGTCGCCACGCCCGCGTAAACTCTCATCGCATCGTCGATCAGCGTGAAATTTTTCTCACCCTCTTCGTCGTACGAATAAGCCTCAACCTCCAGCCCGCGCTTTAGCAGCACCCTATCCACGCCGATCGTGACGCCGTTGTAGAAGTGGCAGGAGTTCGTGATGAGCTGCGTATCGTCCGCGCTAAAGAGGCAAAAGTGCGGATATGCGCTCTGCGCGCCGATGCCGCCCAGTCGCTCGCCCTCGCGATCCATCAGGACGTGCTCATCGGTATCTTGCTCGCCCGCGGCGATTAACTCGTTGTCGTTTGAGAGGGTCGCGTTTGCCATGGCTATCTCGAGCTCGTATTCATCCTCGTCCTCGCCCTCATCCTCGTAGATCGGATGGATGAGCTTCGCGCCGCTTTGCGAGATCAAAAAAATTCCGTCATGGGCGGCCAAAAGCACCTTGCTACCGTCGTTAAAGGGTAAAATTTCAGCCTCGTCGTAGATGATCTCCAGCTCGTGGCTAAATCTCGCCACCGGCTCGCCGCCGCTCTTGCCGTCGTAGCCCCTGATCAACCACACCTCGTCTTGATTTAGCAGGGCGTAAATTTCGTTTCGCTTGGACTTACCCACGGCGATGACGTCATCCGCCACCTCGCTCACGCACTCGCCCTCCAGCAGATACAGCGTCTTGCCGTCGTCGTTTGAGGCGATAAAAAGGACGTTCTCGCCGCCAAGAGGGCAAATTTGATCGATGTCTCTTAGCTTTTTTCTCAACTTTTTATCGAAAATGACGTTTGATGGCGGAAAATCGGCTCTAAATTTCGCCGTCTCGCCGCGCTCGTTGGCATCCTTTAGCAGCGCAAAAACCGCCTCGCAAAGCTGCGTCATACCCTCGCGCTCATCGACCGGATCTTCGCCCTCATAGGCGTCCCAGCCGTGAACCTCCGCAAACGCCACCATATCGTTTACGGCCTTGGCGTATTTCTCGCCCTTTTCGTTCCACTCTTTTTGCCACTCCGCCTTAAGCGCCTCGTAGTCCAAGTTTTTCATTGATTTTCCTTAGGTTTGTTGTCCGCTTTTTCGCTGCGATTCGCAAAATTTTAGCCAAGACCGCTAAAGCCAAATTTAATGTATGTCAAGCCAGCAAATTTAGCGCGACAAATAATTAAATCAGTAAAACGCTCTTAAAATTTGCCATCAACCCAAGCTTGCCAAATTTAATACGCGCAAATTTGATGGCAAAACCAGCCTCGTCCGCCTACTAGCTCCGCCAGAGCTTTGCTATCAGTTCGCTATCCTCGCGTGCTAGCTCAAATCCGAAAATATCGATATTTTCAAGCAATCGCTCCTTGCTATCGGAGTTTATTACCGTGCAAACCCCGTGTTGTACGAGCCAGCGCAAGATGATTTGTGACCGCGTTTTGCCGTATTTTTCGCTGATTTGCGCGAGCGCGCGCTCTTTTAGCTATTGGCCTGGTTCATATAGCAGTTGCACTTGCACGTCATGGTCGGTCACCTTGCCGCGCGCAGCAAAGCGCCGTAGATAGGAGCGAGAGCGCGTCTGATAAACCGCGGGTTTAACTTCGCTACCTTGCGCGATTTTGGCTAAATTTTCGACCCCGAATTCTCCAGGGTAGTCGCAAATACCAATCGACGCCGCAAGTCTCTCGCGGTAAAACCGCTGCAAAACGCCCCAAGCAAGGCTAACATCGCCCGCCCCTACGCGCAGTAAAAGTAGATCGACGTAGTCTGTATTTAGTTTTTTCAGCAAGCGTTCAAAGCTTTTTATCATGCCGCTTTCATTGCCGTTTTGAGCCTCGAGCGCGCTTTGGACAAATAGCTGTCCGCGCTGTAAGCCGCTAGCCGCAAACGCGGCTACTGCAGCCTCCTCGCGCCCGTCCGTATCGATCAGGCGGTAGCCTAGCCCAAGAGCCGTCCCCAGCGCATTTTTGTCTTTCAAATCATCAAATTTACCCGCGCTAAGTCCGATGGTCGGCATCAAAATTCTATTATTTAACGTGAGATATGGAGTCATCGCGGCAAGCTTCTCGCCGAGATTTTTCGCGCCGCTTAGATCTACGCCGTCCGTCAAATTTGTAGCGCCGATCTCGCCGATCTGCTCGGCAAACAAATCCAGCCCTACAGCAAGCCCTGCCGCACAAGTCGCCACACCTTTTATGAAGTCTCTTCTTTTCATTTTTGCTCCACTTTTGATTTTACCGATTGCTTGGCTAAATTTAAATTTGCAAACCAAACGGCGCCGTCGCACCCAAATTTGCTTAAAATCACGAAAATTTAAAATTTGATTCCGCTAAACGAGGTCCCAAAAACCGCACTTGGATTCAAATTTTATCTAAATGCGGCCGAGTAGAAATTTATGCTCGCCAAACGCGGTCCAGAGCTAAAAAGTCAAATTCAGATCTCAAACGCGCACGAGCTTGGCTGTCCACCCTCAAAACCCTTTTTAAACCACGTCATGCGCTGCTTTGACGAGCCGTGCGTGAACGAGTCCGGCGTCACGCGGCCTTGGTATTTTTTCTGTAGCGCATCGTCGCCTATCGCGCTCGCGGCGTTTAGCGCCTCCTCGATATCGCCGTCTTCTAGCACCTTGTAGCGCCCCATGTAGTGCGCCCAGACGCCCGCATAGCAGTCAGCCTGCAGCTCGACCTTGACTTGCAGCGCGTTTTGCTCTACCGGGCTTTTTGCGCGCGATTTTAGCTCGTTTATTTTACCGAGCGTTCCTAGCAAATTTTGCACGTGATGCCCGACCTCGTGGGCGATCACGTACGCCTGCGCAAAGTCGCCCGCGGCTTTGTATTTAGCCTCTAGCTCGTCAAAAAAACTAAGATCCAGATAGACTTTTTTATCCGCGGGGCAGTAAAAAGGCCCCATCTGCGAGCTAGCCGTGCCGCACGCGCTAGAAACGCCGTCTCTAAAAAGCACCAAGCTAGGCTCTTTGTACTGCGCGCCGCCCGCCTTAAACACCTTGCTCCACACGTCCTCGGTCTGCGCCAGCACCGCAGAGACGAAGGCAACCTTTTCCTTCTCTTGCGGGCTATCTATCGCTGCCCTTTGAGTGCCTGCACCACCGCCATCAAGCAGTGCGAGAGGGTTAAAGCCCATAAAATATGCGACCGCGCCGATAACTAGCACCACGCGGCCAATGTTTGAGCCCAGCAAAAATCTGATAATCGGTATGAGCGCACCCAGCGAGCCCATGCTGTTTACGCTGTTTTGCCTTCTATCCTCGACGTTGTCGCTTCGTCTGCTGTCTTGCCATTTCATTTTTTACTCTTTCGTTTTGGATTTTTCTTTTAAATTTAGCCGCGAGTTACGCTGTTTTTTAGCGTCCGCGAAATTTAGCTTTCTTGCCTCGTGTCACTAAATTTTATGTCATATTTTAGCGACTATTTATAAATTTATCGCTTTAGTCCGCCGTCTCGGTCAAATTTGACGCGGTAAATTTGATGGTAAAAATTGAGTTTAAACAAAGCAAAACGGTGTAATGCAAAAATAAGCTAGCAAAGCCGAGCCGTCAAATTTGAAGTTTCAAATTTAAAATCTAGCTCTAATCCGATCCAAAATATACCCCAAAATTCTCGCTAGCAAGATCCCAAAAACTATACCGATGCCGTCTGCGACGATATCTAGCAGGCTAAAATAGCGATTTGGCACAAACGACTGCATGGTCTCTATCTGGATACCGTAAGCTAACAAAATAGCGACCTTTGCGCCCAAATTTAACCTAGAAAAGCCAAAATGCAAAGTAACGTAAAGTGCCGAAAAAGCGAAAAAATGATTTGCCTTGTCCCAGCTGTTTTCGATGAGTTTTATCTGTGCTGGCGTGAGAGCCAGATACTCTATCGCTATCAAAAATACAAAGAAAAATGCGGCGGAAAATTTGGAAAGATTCATGGATGTTAAGGGGTTGTTTTTAAACAAGAAGCGCCGTTTTAAGCGCCTCTAAATTTATTAAATTTAACTCTTACATCTTATCTTTTGCAGCGATACCCATCAGCCCTAGAGCCGTTTTTATCGAGAGTGCAACGACGGCGAAAAGCTTTAAAAGCTCGTCTTCGTTTTCGCTACCTACGACGCGATTTTCGTTGTAAAATTTATGAAAATTCGCAGCCAGGCTCTTTAGATAGTCGCAAATTTTATTCATCGAGCGAGTGTTAAAGCTATCAACTAAAATATCGTTTAGCGTAAGCGCTTCAAATAGCAAATTTTTGCCGTCTTCGTTCAAATTTACAAATTTAACGCCCGCGACATCGGCGACGTTTTTACCAGCTTTTGCGAAAATTTGATTGATCCTTGCGTGCGCATAGTTGATATAAAATATCGGGTTTGAGCTATCCTCGCGCTTTAGTTCGTCCACGTCAAACTCCAGGTGCGTGTCGCAGCGCTTGCTAAGGAATATAAATCTAAGCGCCTCGTAGCCGATCTCCTCAACCACGTCGCTCATCAGCACGACGTTGCCCGCGCGTTTGCTCATCTTGTAGGCTTCACCGTCTTTTAGCAGGCTCACCATCTGCGAAAGTATGATCTCAAGGCGATTTTCGTCGTATCCTAGCAGATGTAGCGCCGCTTTCATGCGTGCGATGTAGCCGTGATGATCGGCGCCCCAGATGTTGATGCAGCGATCAAATCCTCGTCTAAATTTATCGTCGTGATAGACTACGTCGCCGGCTAGATAGGTGCCGCGACCGTCCTCGCGCACGATGACGCGGTCTTTTTCGTCGCCGACTTCGCTTGATTTTAGCCAGACTTTACCCTCACTCTCATAGATGCCGTTCTCGCTTTTTAGGCGATCTAGCGTGAGAGGGAGTTTATCGTAGTAGCTCTTTTCGCTAGCCCAGTTTTCGATGAAAATTTGTGCGTCAGCTAAATTTTGCTTGATCAAAACGAGCACTCTATCCTTGCCAAACTCAGCTAGCTCGAGATTTCGACTCTCGTCGTAAAATATCTCTTTGCCGAATTTCTCTAGCGCCTCTTTCGCGATAGGCTCGATGTAGTCGCCGCGATAAAATTTCTCCGGATACGCCACGCTTTCACCAAACAGATTTTCACGTGCCCAAAGCGATATGGACGTGCCTAGAAGCTCGATTTGATTGCCTGCGTCGTTGATGTAGTATTCAGTCGAGATATTTTCGCCGATATGAAGTCCGACGCGAGCTAGCGTATCGCCAAAAACCGCTCCCCTAACGTGCCCGATATGAAGTGGACCGGTCGGGTTTGCACTGACGTACTCGAGCAAAATTTTCTCGCCGCTAGTTCCACCGCCTTTTGCAAATTCGCTCGGATTTGCAAGGCTAGCTGAAGCAAATTTATCCAAAAATGCGGGCTTTAGTTTGAAATTTATATATCCGTTTAGCGCCGTAGCCTCGAAAACTTCGCTATTTTCAAATTTAGACGCTAATTCGGCAGCGATAGCTACTGGGGATTTTTTGAGCTGTTTTGCTAGGCTAAAAGTAGGCATAGCGTAGTGCGCCAAACCCTTATCTTTTGGCTTTTCTAGCGCAAAATCAAAGTCTACGGCGCCTTTTATCTCGTTTATTACGCTTTTTTTCAACGCCTTTCCTTACGCGTTTTTAGCCGTATCTTCGGTCTTTTGGGCGGTTGCGGTTTCTTCTTTTTTCTCTTCTACTTTTTCTACGTTCTCGGCTTTTTTATCGTCTTCCATTTCCGATTTGAAGCTCTTTATTCCCTTACCTAGGCCTTTTGCGAGCTCGGGGATCTTTTTCGCTCCGAAAAGTAAAACAACGATAAGTAAAATAATAAGCAATTGTTGGACGCTTGGACCCATTTTTTCTCCTTTTGATTTTCGTTATATTAGCATAATTTTATCAATTATTCCATTTGTTAATAATCTCTTTTGCGTCTAAATTTGACGTTTTTAGGCGCATCAAGCGCAAAATCCCGCGCAAATTTTCATAGCAACTTTGCAGATCATCATTTATCAAAAAATAATCATACTCTAAGATATGCTCCATCTCGCCGACCGCGTTTATCAGCCGTTTTTCGATAGTTTCCGCGCTATCGGTGCCGCGATTTTGCAACCTTGATTTTAGCTCGTTTTTGCTAGCAGTCGTGATAAAAACGGAGGTAATATTTTGGGCAAATTTTGATTTAGCGATATTAAAGCCCTGCACGTCGATGTCAAAAATGGCAATTTTACCCTCTTCAAGTGCTTTTAAAACGGGCTTTAGCGAGGTGCCGTAGTAGTTGCCGTGCACGCACGCCCACTCCAAAAACTCATCCGCATCTATCCCTTTTTTAAACTCGTCTTCGCTTGTAAAATAATAATTCACGCCATCGGTCTCGCCCTGTCTCGGCGCTCTCGTTGTGCTTGATATAGAAAAATAAAGATCGTTTTCCTCTTTTAAAAGACGGTTTAAAAGCGTGCTTTTCCCGCTACCGCTGGGGCCGGAGATAATTAAAATTTGCCCCTTCAACTACTTTTCCTCAAAGCTTATATTGATTTTTATGTTGAGATTTTTTAGAGCCTCTCGGAGTTCGCCATCTTGCAACGAATTTTCTAGATTTTTAGCTACCGCGTCTGAAATTTGAGCCTTGAGCTCGTTTATCTTTGACGTCGCTTGAGCTTTTTGCGAGCTCAAATTTACCGCTTCGCCGCTCGCAAATCCGCCCTCATTAAGCGCTAATGCCATATCTTTTTCGCTGATTTGCTCAATGTCGCCATACTCGCTCGGATCAATCTGCGGCTCTATTTCAGGCTCATTTTGCATGGCTTCGGGCTCGCCGTTTTCTTGTTCTTCTTGCTCGGAGCTTATTTCCGTCTCGCCTTGCTTCTCTGCGACAAAAATATTCTCCGCAAGCTCGCCATCTAAAACATCTTGCGTCAAATTTTCTTCGCTCGCAAAATCCTCTTTCTCCGCCTCGCCCGCTACGTCCATATCGTCTAGCAAAAACTCATCGCCCAAAGCGCTATTTTTGACCTGCACCTCTTGCTCGTCTGGCTCGTCAAATTTCATATCCATATCGGCGAAGATATCCTCTTGCTCCTCAGCTTCTTCTATCACAAATTTATCGTCATCTTCCGCTTGCTCAAGGCCTTGCAAAGCTTCAGGCTCGTCCGCGCTATCCATATCGACAAACTCATCCGCATCAAGCTCGTCCGTCGTTTCAAATTTAGCATCCAAAGGCTCATCGTCTGTATCCAAATTTTCTGACAGCTCGTCCATCTTGTCTATTTCGTCGATTTGATGCTTGATATCCTCGATACTGCCGTCAAAATCAAGCTCAAATTTATCACCAATCTCTTCAGGCTCGTCCGCCGTTTCAAATTTGATATCCATAAGCTCATCCGGCATATCCAAATCAGTAGAAAGCTCATCAAATTTATCGTCTTTTGCGGCGATTTCAAACTCTATAGTTTCGTCGTCCGTACCATCTAAATCCAGCTCATTGCCTTCGAGCTTCTCGCTTAGCTCGTCCATATCGTCGATTGCTTTTACGATCTCGTTTAGCTCGTCAAAGGCGCTATCTTTGACTGGTGCCCCTTGCAAATCATCCTCAAACTCGTCATCTAGCTTAAACTCGCTTACGTCCGCCTCCATAATCTCGTCTTCAAAGACATCCTCAGTCGGATCATCTATAAACTCAAATCCCTCGACCGACACTTCAGCGGTTTCATTATTATTTGTCGCAGCAGGCTGCTCGGCACTCTTTGTTTTACTCGCCAGATCCTCCACGATAGTGATAAATTCCGTCGGTAAAAACGGCTTTGGCAGTATCCTGTCGGCATATTCAAAGGTCGGAGAATTTTTAGAAGAAAGGTATAAAATTTTATTTGCGAATTCTTTTAGGTTCGTCTCTTTTACATCAATATCGCTATCCAAGATAAGCACGTCAAAAACGCCGCTAAGCTCGCCTACATCGCCGATCTCGACGTATTCGTAACCCATTTTGCTAAGAGCCAGCGTAGCCAAGCGCGATACCGCAGGATTTGCGTTTACAAGAACGATTTTCACGAATTCTCCTTTTTATACCTAAAAAACGTATTTTAAAACATTTTCCATTACTTCAAGCTTAGTTTTAGAAAAATAGCGACGGAAGATCGTTGATAACGCGAAGCACAAGCTGCCTAAAAAGCTCCATCATGCCCGCTAGTATAGCGATCAGCACGGCAAAGCCAATCGTGATCTTGATCGGGTAGCCAACGACCAGCAGGTTAAACTGCGGCATGGTCTTCATCAGCATACCGAAAATCAGATCCGAAAGCAGCGAAAGCGCCAAAATCGGAAAGGAAATGATAAATCCAAAAGTAAATAAATTTATCATAGATTTTGAGGCATACTGCACGATATCTGGGCTCGGGTAAAAGCCGCCTAACGGAACGTGCGTAAGCGAATTTGAGATAAAAAGCAGGACAAGATGATGCCCGTCAAAGGCCAAAAAAGTCATGAGTGCGAGGAAATTTATGATATTTGAGATCACGGGCGAGCTAAGGCCGGTCTGCGGGTCAAGTACCGAAGCCATCGAAAACCCCATGATCATCGATATCTGCTCGCCGGCTAACTGTAAACTAGCAAAAACGATGTGAAGCAGCAGTCCGGCGCAAACTCCCAGCGCTGCCTCGCTCACGATCTCTACGGCCAGATAGTAAATCTCGCCGCTTTTGATACTAGCAAGCGGAAATAAAAATAGCGTGAGCAAAAACGAAAATGCGGTCTTGACGCTCATAGGGATCTGCTCGTGCCCGTAAAACGGGAAAAACAACATCAGTCCACCGATACGCGCAAACAGTAGCATAAAAGTAATGACGCGCTCGGGCGCAAAAAACTCGACTAGCTCCACCTGAATCTTTCGTTTTAAATTTAAATGCCGTTATTTTAGGGTTAAATCCTTGAAAATTCGGTAAATTTGAAAGACAGATGAAAATGTGCGGAAATTTGGGTGTGGTCAAGGAGCGCAAAACACTGCTTTGTCTGCCAAATTTTATTCGTGCCGTTGTTGCTTTTTAAATTTAAGAGGTTTAAATTTGGCGGTCGCTTTTAGCTTTTGTTTTGGGTTAAATTTTAGCTTGTCGTGCGGTAAATTTAAAAAATCGCTACGATATGCAAATACGACTACCAGGCTAAATTTGATCTTAATTTTTGTTCGCTCAAAAAATGGTCTTTTTAGGCGACTTACGGCAAATTTGATTCAGAAATAGCTCACAAATTTGAGCTTAAATTTTAAGCAGTAAATTTAAAACTCGTTGCCTGTAAAAATATTCAAATAGTTTCAGGGTAAATTAAAGAGAATTTTTTATCTTCTAGACGGTAAACCTCGTCGCATCTTTGCGCAAGTTCGTTGTCGTGCGTGACCAAAACCAGCGCCGCATCGTTTGCCTTGATGTAGTTAAACAGCGTTTGCATCACTTCGTTTGCGGTCTGTTTGTCTAGATTTCCAGTCGGCTCGTCGGCAAATATCACGCGCGGCTTTTTGCAAAGCACTCTAGCAATAGAGACGCGCTGCTGTTGCCCGCCGCTTAGCTCGCCTACTTTTTGGTTCATTACGCCGTCTATTTTTAAATTTGCCAAAATTTCATCATCGATTTTTTGAGCGGATAAAACGGAGGCTAGCTCGATATTTTCGTGTGCGCTAAAGCCTTTAAAAAGATAGTGTGCCTGGAAAATGATACCGAAATCAAATCTGCGAATGCGTAAAAGCTCGTTTGCCGATAGGTCGTAAAGCGACTTGCCGCCGTAGATAACTTCGCCGTTTTTTGGTCGCAAAAGAGTGGAAAGTATGTGGAGTATAGTTGATTTGCCGCAGCCGCTAACGCCAGTTATGGCGCAGCTGCCGCCGGCATTTACGCTTAAATTTACATTCTCAAAGAGCGTATAATCATACGCAAAGCCTAGATTTACGCCCTTTAAGATTTCCATTAATTTAGCCTATTTGCGCCGCAACCTCGGCCGCAAAGTCTTCATTTTTCTTCTCTAAGCCTTCGCCAAGCTCAAAGCGAACATATTTTACTACTTCGATCTTGCCGCCTAGCTCTTTGCCTTTTTCTTCGATAACTTGCTCGATAGTTTTTTTATCGTCCATTACGTAAAACTGCCCAAGCAGCGTAAGTCGCTGATCTAAAACGGTGTTGTCGGCATAAAATCTCTCGATCTTGCCAGGGATGATTTTATCCCAAATTTTTTCAGGTTTGCCTTCAGCCTTTAGCTCTTCTTCGATGGCTTTTGTTGCCTTAGCAAGCTCGGCATCGCCTATTTGGCAGCGGCTAGCATACTCAGGGATGTGGTGAAGCGGCTTGCCTAGGCGTTTTAGCTCTTCATTGTCTTTTTCAAGCTCGGCGCGAAGTGCGATAAATTCCTTCTCGACAAAATCTTTATCAAGGTCTTTATAGCTTATTACGCTTGGTTTCATAGCAGCTGCATGCATGCATAAATTTCTTGCAAATTCAGCTGCTTTGTTTGCGATTTCTGCACTTTCGCAAGCTAAGCCGATAAGTACGCCTACGCGGCCATTTGAGTGTACATAGCCGTTTACTACGCCTTTGTCGTCAGCTTTTATAGTATCAAAGCGGCGAACGACCAAATTTTCGCCAATAGTAGCAATCTGACTTTTGAAATAATCCTCAAATTTAACGCCGTTGATAACGCTTGCGTTTAGACTCTCGACATCTTTTATCAAATTTGTTTGGATGTGCGCCGTAGCGTCTTTGGTTAAATTTTGAAACTGAGCGTTTTTAGCGACAAAGTCAGTCTCTGAGTTTATCTCGCTTATGGTTGCTGTTTTGCAGTGATCGCAAACAACAACGCTCACAAGACCCTCGCTAGCTAGGCGGTCAGCTTTTTTAGCAGCTTGACCTAGACCTTTTTCGCGCAATATATCAACGGCTTTTTCCATGTCGCCGTTAGCTTCGGCTAGCGCCTTTTTGCAGTCCATCATTCCGGCTCCGGTTGATTCGCGGAGCTCTTTTACCATTTGTGCGCTGATTTCCATTACTCTTCGTCCTCGCTGAAGTCCTCGGAGAAGTCTTCGTTAACAGCCTCGTTTACGACTGCGTCTTTTTCGACTTGGCTTACAGCCTCTTTGCCTTCTTCTTGCTCGCCGCCGTCTTTTTCAAGCTGAGAGCGTCCCTCGATGATAGCCTCAGCCATCTCCTGGCAGAAAAGCTGAACCGAGCGGATCGCGTCGTCGTTGCCAGGGATCGGGAAGTCGATAACGTCAGGATCGCAGTTTGTATCGATCGGAGCCACGACAGGGATTTTTAGGCGATTAGCCTCTTGAACGGCAATTTTTTCTTTTACGGTGTCGATGACGAAAATCATATCAGGCACGGTTTTTAGATTTCTGATACCGCCTAGAGACGCTAGAAGCTTCTCTTTTTTGCGGCGAAGCATTAGAGCTTCTTTTTTAGTTAGTAAATTTATAGAGCCGTCTTCTTCCATAGCCTCGATTACTTCGAGCTTGCGGATAGATTGGCGGATAGTGCCGAAGTTTGTCATCATGCCGCCTAGCCAGCGATGATTTACGTACGGCATGCCGCATTTTTCGGCGTACTCTTTTAGAGTTGCGCCGGCTTGCTTTTTAGTACCTACGAAAAGTATCGTCTTACCCTCTGCAGCCGCGTCGCGAACTACGTTATAAGTGTAGCGGAAGTAGCGGATAGTTTTTTGTAGATCTATGATATAGATACCTTTTCTCTCGCCGAAAATGAATTTTTTCATCTTCGGATTCCATCTGCGCGTTTGGTGTCCGAAATGAACGCCGCACTCTAGCAAATCTCTCATTGTTACCATGAGTTTTCTCCTTGTGGGTTTCCCCGAAATTTAGGTTTCTCCTCCACACCCATTAACATTTGCTTTTGACAAACGCAACCAAATTTTAGGACTGGTGTGTGCGAATTGAAGCTTGGATTATATTTAAAAATAGCTAAATTAAAGCTAAATTTAATATAACCATCAGGAACGATTTAAAGATTAAGTATAAAAAATCAAAAATCAATTTTTTATATACTTTTAATCAAATATAACTATTTTTTTCGCTATAATCCCCCGACTTTTTAAATCGATTTTAAGTTTATAGCATCTA